>NZ_CP092334.1:1292066-1592583 GCF_018595685.2 Flavihumibacter rivuli | reverse complement strand
GCGGAATTTTGGCATTTATGCCTTATACGTGATGTTCTACCCGCAGTTGGTAGCGGGCCCGATCGAAAGGCCCCAAAACATCCTTTGGCAGTTCTATGTAAAACATGAGTTCGAGATCAACAGGGTGGTGAGTGGCCTGAAGCTTATGTTATGGGGCTTCTTCAAGAAATTGGTAGTGGCGGACAGGTTGGCCATCTATGTCAATTCGGCCTATAACTTTCCCGAAAACCATAGTGGGTTAACCCTGATTATCGCTACTGTTTTCTTTGCCTTCCAGATCTATTGCGACTTTTCGGGCTATTCAGATATTGCCATAGGTTCCGCAAGGGTCATGGGATTTGATCTCATGAAGAATTTTAACCGGCCATATTTTGCGTCAAGTATTTCGGAGTTCTGGAAGCGCTGGCATATTTCATTGTCCACCTGGTTCAGGGATTACCTCTATATCTCATTAGGAGGTAACAGGGTGGCCCTCCCCAGGGTATATTTCAACCTCTTCTTTACCTTCCTGATCAGTGGCTTATGGCATGGTGCGAATTGGACCTATGTCATTTGGGGAGGCTTGAATGGTATATACCTGGTAGCAGCCCTCGTACGTGACCGGGTATTGGATAAGCTGAACCTTAAGTCTGCGGTTAAGCTCCCAGCCTTCATTATGAAGCCTATCAATATCGGGTTCACCTTTGTGCTCATTTGTTTTTCATGGGTGTTCTTCCGTGCCAGGAACCTTTCAGAAGCAGTCACCATTATCAAGAAGATGTTCACCCTGGAAGGACCGGTCTATACATCAAATCCCACCATGTTTTTCTGTTTGCTAAGCATCCTAATGTTGTTATTGGTGGAAACCAAGCAGGAATATTTCAGCAAGGCCTTCTCCCTGATGGAAAACAGGAATCCTGTGATCAGGTATTCAACCTACCTGGCGATCATTTTGCTGATCCTGTTGATGGGCGTATTTGATGGCAGTCAATTCATTTATTTCCAGTTCTAATTACCGCAACGCAGACATGAATAGCAATTCATACATCATATTTACGAAGCGTCTCCTCATTTTGGTCGCAGCGTTCCTGTTGTTGGACCTTGCACTGGGTAACACGCTGAAGAAATTTTATTTTTCCCAGCAAACCGGCATAGATTACCACACGATCTATTCAGTGGAGAAGACCAAGGAGGAAATCTTATTCTTCGGCTCTTCCCGGGCCAGTCATCATTATGTCCCCAGGGTTTTCACAGACAAGTTTTCCATGACGGCTTTTAATACGGGCAGGGATGGGAACTTCATCCTTTACGGGTATAGTGTGCTGCAAGCTACCCTCAAGCGCTACACACCCAAAATGGTTGTACTGGATATCAGCCAAAGGGAATTGGAGAAGAAAGAAGGAGGCTATGATTACCTCTCTTCCCTTCTGCCCTTTTACAAGGGACACCCTGAAATGCGTGATGTCCTTGATCACCGTACTACATTTGAAAAGGTTAAGGTCATTTCAGCGATCTATCCGTTCAACAGTTTGTTTCCCATGATTGCAGCCAATAACCTGAAGAAGGACCGGTCTTACCTTGATGCAGCAGGGTATTCACCGCTGAAGCGTACCATGAACCGGGAAGCGGAGCAAAGGAAACTGGAGAAGGAATATGAGCTGGATCCTTACCTGGAAAAAATATTCAGGGAATTCCTGGTGAGTTGTAAGTCTAAGCAGGTGCCAGTGGTGGTGATCACTTCCCCTTATTTCGATAACTATGGTTACCGTGATCCAAGCCTTGCAAAAGTTGCCGAGATAGCAAAGCAGGAAGGGGTACTCTACCTTGATTATGCAAAGGATCCCCGGTATGTTGGACAGAAAGGAAAATTTGACGACTACCACCATCTCAATGATAGTGCGGCACATGAGTTTTCAGCTATTTGTGCCGACAGTATAGCCCGTTCCGGCATATTGACCAATGTAAAATAATATTTGCCCCCAGTGAAAACGCCCTAATCCATGATGAGGATCCTGATGCTTGTGCCCGATTTCCCAGTTGATACCAACCGCATTAAAGGTGGTGTGCATTCAGCTGTCATTAATTTATTAAGGGGGTTTGCAGGAAAGGATATCCAGGTAAGGCTGTTGACATTGAATAATGAAGTGGCGAAGGATACGGTTGTGCGACTAAACGAACAGGTTGATATCAAGTATTGCAATTATGGTTCAATTCCATCAAAGGCACTGAGCTACCTTGTAAGAGGCAGCGGCATCCTGAAACGGAATATAGAAGAGTATAATCCGGATATTGTGCATTACCAGATAGGCGGGTTCTTCCTTTTCACTACACTGGGAGGGTATCTGGGCAGGAAATCTGTACTTACCGTACATGGGATTCCCAGTCATGAGGCCAGGATCCAACCTACCCTGAAGGGAAAGTTGACCTATTACCTCTATGCCTGGGTGAATGACAGGCTGGCCCCCTTTCATACCATTTGCATTTCAAAGTATTCCAAAGCCCTGATGGGGCAGGACAGGATGGACCAGTTTCCCATTATTTACAATGCGGTGAATGAAAAATTCTTTGCGATACCTCCCCGACAGGAACATGCGAACAGGTTACTATACGTTGGGGTCATCAATGACCGGAAGAATATTCTCCTTTTATTAGAAGCCCTGGCTGACCTTACCGGTCAAGGCAAGGTTTTCCAACTTGATGTGATTGGTGGTTTTGCAAAGAATGATCCATATGAATTGAAGGTCAAGAAATTCATTGCCGACAATAACCTGGAAAGGGTAGTGAAGCTGCATGGCTGGAAACCCCAGGATGAATTACCAGGGTTCCTTGCCGATGCTGATATTTTTATCCTCCCCTCGAAGCAGGAGACCTTACCCGTTGCCATAGAAGAGGCGATGGCGGCCTCAAGGTGCGTGATCGCATCAGCAGTGGGTGGAGTGCCGGAAATGGTGGAGGATGGTGTAAGTGGATTTTTATTTGAATCAGGCAGTAAGGATGCGCTTGTATCTGTACTGGAAAAAGTGTATAATAATGATGCATTGCTAGATAGGGTGGGCAAGGCTGCACATGAACAAGCAATCGCGAAGTATGCACCAACAACTGTAGCGGAACAGACCATCGGTTATTATAAGCAGGTACTTTCATCAAGGTAAAGTGCCTAATAAGTAAATCAGTACATGAGAGCTTTCATCAAGCGCATAATCAAAGAGACCATTGGCCTGGCATTGATCAGCCTCCATTACCTTAAGGGTAACCGTAAGGATAATATATTATCCATTACCCTGCACAACCCATCGGTACAGCTGATGGCCAAGGTGGTCAAATGGCTTCGCCGGAGGGGATACAGGATCATATCCCTGGCTGAATTTGATGCGCTGCTCCAAAAGGGAAAGACAGAAGAAAGGATAGCGTTGGTCACCCTGGATGATGGTTGGAAATCAAACCTTGACTTGTTGCCCTTGCTTGAAGATGAACAGGTTCCCCTGGCCATTTTTGTGCCGACCGAACCCGTCGTTTCAGGGAATTATTGGTGGGAATATGCAGGGAGAAAAGGACAGGAGGCCATTACAGGTATTGAAGGCGTTCAGGCATTCAAGAAGATACCAAATACGATCTTCAAGGAAAAGATCAGCCTGCTTAAGCAGCAATATGAACTTAACAGGTCTTGCGTGGACCTGCAGCAATTGGGTATGTTGGCCAGGAATAAATGGATCACCATTGGGTCGCATACTGTTAACCATCCCTTGCTTGACCAGTGTATTGAAACAGAGCAGGAGTTCGAACTGAAGGAATCGAAGCGCCAGTTGGAGGAATGGCTGGGGAGGCCGGTAACGTATATAGCCTACCCCAATGGAAACCTCGACAATGCTACTATCAAGCTTGCAGGACAGTGTGGTTATCGATTGGGATTCACCACCTATGCAGGCAAGGTTGAGCTGGACAAGGTAAACAGGCTATTGATACCCCGTTATACCCTCAATGAGCAATCCGGGGATATGGAGAACCTGGCCAAAATGCTGGGCTTGTGGCAACGGTATTTCAAGGAAAAGGACCAGAAGATAAAGGTTACTGATCCGAGGGCTCAACTGAATTCTTTCTTTTGATGACAGATTTGTGGTAATAAATAAATAATTATATTCTTTTTTCGTTTAGAAGACAGGACCCCTATATATGTACAAACTATCGTTTACCCTTTACCGAAACCTGTTGTGGCTATGGGACATCATCTGTCTCAACCTGGCCATGCTCCTGGTAGGTGTATTTGTACTGAAGAACGATGAACTTTACCAGCTGGAGTATCACCTGCTTATTGCAGTGGCCAACATAACCTGGTTAGCTGCTGTTTACCTGACAGCACTATACCTACAGAAAAACTGGCTCGACTTTTCGACCTTCCTCAAGCTAACCATCAAGAGCCTCCTGTTGATGGTGTTGGCCCTGATGGTGTTCCTTTTCCTTTACCGCTACCCCTATTCAAGGTTTTATGTGGTGGTAAGCATGGCTGCATTTGGCGCCCTTTTGCTGGTCAACAGGCTGGTGTTGGAGGTATTGGTCTTCTCCCTTAAGAGGCAGTTTAGTTTTGAGAAGAAGGTGGTGGTCCTTGGGTATAACGACATCTCGAGGAGACTGGTCAAGTATTTCGAGGATGAAGCCAAACTGGTCAATTTCATGGGATGCTTTGAGGCTGGTGAAAAAATAGATCATCATGATGAGGTCAGGATTTTAGGAGGGCTTGATGACTGTATGAAATTTGTTAAGGAGAATCATGTGAGCGAGATCTATTGTACCCTCGCCCCGGAAAGTTATCCTAAGTTGTATGACCTGGCGAAGGAAGCAGAAATGAACTTTATTTATTTCAAGGTGGTTCCGGATTACAGGATCTTTGTCAACAGGAATTTCTCTGTTGACTTTGTTAATGATATCCCTGTGCTTTCACTCCGGCGACAGCCTCTCGAGGATACCGGTAACAGGATCAAGAAGAGGGTGTTCGATATCGTATTCAGCTTTTTCGTGATCGTGTTCATCCTGTCGTGGCTAATACCCCTCATCGCTATCCTGATCAAGCTGGATTCCAAAGGGCCGGTATTCTTCCTGCAAATGCGTTCAGGCAAGAACAACCAGCCTTTCCGCTGCATCAAGTTCAGGACCCTTAAGGTGAATGATGAAGCGAATATCAAACAAGTAACCCGTGGCGATAGCAGGATCACCCGCCTGGGAAGGTTTATGCGGAAGGCCAATATTGATGAATTGCCCCAATTCTTCAATGTGTTCCTGGGTGACATGTCGGTTGTAGGCCCAAGGCCACATATGCTCAAGCATACCGAGGACTTCTCCAACCTTTATACAGACTACATGATCCGCCACTTTGCCAAGCCGGGTATTACAGGCTGGGCACAGGCACATGGTTTCAGGGGAGAGATCACTGACAATGAATTATTAAGGAAGCGTGTTGAACACGACCTTTGGTATATAGAAAACTGGACAATCGGACTGGATATCAAGATCATTTTCCTAACCATCCTGGTCTCCATCAAGGGTGATAAGAATGCTTTTTAATGACTGGTCAAATTGTCCACGGAAACCAATAACCACACCCTGTTATCCATGAAAGTGCTGTATGTAACCAATATGTATCCCCAGGGCGAGAATGACTATTATGGCATTTTCGTGAAGGAGCAGGTGGAATACCTGAAGGAGAATTTTGGTGTGGAACCGGAAATCTATTTCATTAGGGGTAACCGCAAATACTGGGGTTATTGGGAGTACCTTAAATCCATTGTGGTGATCAACTGGATGCTGGCCAGCAGGAAGTATGATGCCGTACATATCCATTATGGTTTGTCGGGGCTTTTCCTCCTGTTGAATTTCTGGTATCCAAGTAAAAGGGTCTTTGTTACCTACCATGGAGGTGATTTCCTTATCGACCAGGGAAGAAAATGGCAGGTAAAGATTTCCCATGCACTTGCCCGCAAGGTTGGGAAAGTAGTCGCCATCAATGAAAGGATATACCAGGCCGTTAAGGAGAAAGGACTCCAACCCGTACTCATTCCCTGCGGGATCGATACTGACTTCTTTAAGCCTGCGGACAGGGACCAATTTTACAAGAATGGGAAATTCACTGTTGTTTTCCCTGGGGATCCCGCCCGTTGGGTAAAGAACTACCCATTGTTCCAGCAGATCGTTCAACGACTCAGGTCGGAAACAGAGATCGAAGTAGAGGAAAAGGTGCTCGTAAAATGCAATAGGGCACAGGTGCGGGAGATAATACAGCAGGCAGATTGCCTTTTATTGACCTCCTTTACCGAAGCATCGCCCCAGGTGGTGAAAGAAGCGCTGGCCTGTAACCTTCCCGTGATCGCAACCAGGGTGGGGGATGTGGAGAAGACCTTGAAAGGACTTCCCGGTTGCAGTGTCCATGATAAGGAGGACCAGGAGGGTTTTGTCCGGGACCTGGCGAAACTGGCGGAATCACAGGGCCGGAAGGAAGGTTTGAGGCAAAGGATCTTTGACCTTGAATTGGACCAGCGCACTGTTTGCCGGAAAGTTTTTGAAATGTATCAGGGAAAATAGGCACCGTATTTTTACGTTATATTAGAATAGTTTTATTTGCAACCCTAGAAACCTAAAACTGTAATTTGAAAACAAGTTCAACTGAGCAGAAGAGAATACTGGCCATAGCGTCGGTAGGCGGGCACTGGATACAGCTGTTGAGATTAATGCCTGTATTTGAAGGTTCGTATGTAGAGTTTGTTTCTACCAGGGATGGTCTCGGCCAGATGGTGGAAGGATATAAATTCCATTACTTCCCGGACTTTAACCGTCAGAAGATCTTTTCCATTTTCAAGAGCTTCTCTACCGTTTACAAGATCATCAGGGAAATGAAGCCCGATGTGGTGATCACTACTGGGTCTGCACCGGGGATGCTGGCGCTTTTGGCTGCAAGGATCCAGGGTGTCCGGACCATTTGGATCGACAGTATAGCCAATGTGGAGCGTCTTTCCTTAAGTGGAAGGATTGCTTCCCGGATAGCCCATAGGGCATATACCCAATGGCCGCATTTGGCCAAAGGGAAAATTATTTACAGCGGAAATGTGATAGGATGATTTTTGTAACAACAGGAACCCAGGAACCATTTGACCGGTTGGTCAAATGTATAGACGAACTTCTGTCCGAGTATCCGGATATGACATTCGTGGTACAAGCCATGAAAGGCGAGTATAGCCCACAGAACTTTGAATTGCTGGATTTTTTATCCCCTTCCCGTTTTGACGAGTATTTCAAGAGTGCTGACCTGATTGTGGCACATGCAGGAATGGGTACGATCCTGTCGGCATTGGTGATTGCCAAACCCATCATCGTGATCCCCCGGATCCAGGACTTCAATGAGCACAGGAGTGACCACCAGGTGGCCACTGCAAACAAGATGAAGGAAATGGGCTATGTTGAGGTGGCCAATGATGAAAACGAATTAAAGGACATCCTTATCAGGTTGCATAAGGGCGCTCAACTGCCCGGCAAAACGATCGGGAAGTATGCCTCTGACTCACTGGTGAAATCATTGCGTGATTTCATCCATTCCTGATCAATAGGGTTCGGAAATCAAAACAAGTAATCCTTTGTAAAACAATAACAGCTGGTAGCTCTGAAGAGAGGCATTGTTGATCAAGTATTAAAAGAAAAAACGCTATGGTAAAAGTTGGTTTAATTGGTATTGGAAAAATGGGTATATCCCATCTTGCCATCCTGGGGGCACACCCGGATGTAAAGGTGGTAGGGGTCTGTGATACATCAAAAATGTTGGTAGATGCATTGGAAAAGTATAGTGCTTTTCCCTGTTACACAGATTATAAGAAAATGCTCGATGCAGAGCGACCGGATGCTGTTTTTGTTGCTGTACCCACAAGGTTCCATGCAGCAATAGTGAACGATCTTTTGGACCGTAATATCCATGTGTTCTCAGAAAAGCCTTTCTGCCTTAACCTTGCCGAAGGTGAGCCATTAGTGGCGAAAGCAAAGGCAAAGGGGGTGGTTAACCAGGTTGGTTATCACAACAAGTTCCTTGGCACTTTCAATGAAGTGAAGAAATTATTGGAAGGTGGCTGGATTGGTGACATCTACCATTTTCATGGACAGGCGTATGGACCTGTTGTAGTAAAGCCAAAGCAGGATACCTGGCGGTCTGACCCTGCTGAAGGGGGGGGATGCCTGATGGATTATGCTTCCCATGTGATCGACCTGATCAATTACCTGCTTGCCCCCATTACGGCAGTAAAGGGCAGTATGCTCAAATCGGTTTATTCCAGGAATGTTGATGATGCCGTATTTGCTTTGCTGGAACTGTCGAATAAAGTTACCGGGATGCTATCGGTTAACTGGAGTGACCAGACCTACCGGAAGATGAGTACTTCCGTTACCATTAGTGGAACCAGTGGAAAGATTATCTCAGATGCCAATGAATTGAAGGTGTATTTCAACCAGGCAAAATGCCCGGAAGGCTATTCCAGGGGCTGGAATGTGAAATACCTGACCGACCTGACACCAGGGGTTGATTTTTACCTCAGGGGGGAAGAATATTCAGCCCAGATCGATCATTTCATCAAGGCTGTACAAGGTAAGGTTCCCAATTCCATCAACACATTTGAAAGTGCCTTGCAAACCGATAAGGCCATTCAACTTATTCGTAACGGTCAACAATAATCATAATGGAAAGAATATTATTTGGCGATAACCAGTTTTTTGCTGTAAACCATATATCGGATGATAAATCAATGGCGCAGTCCATCAAGTTCAAGGAGGATAGTGCCATCATCAGGACGCTGGACTATGCTATAGCAGCGGGTTCCAATACTTTCATGTGTACCACACATGACAGGATTGCCAATATTTGTGAACATATCCGTCAGCACCCGGAGAAATACCGGTCCTATAATGTTTTCCCATGTATGCCCTATGCGCACAAGTATGCGAATGCGGTTACTGAACTTGGGATCGCAGGCACCATCAAGCAATATGTTCCGGGTAATTTCTTTGGTTCAGTATTCAAGGGTGGTGTTGCCTTCCTCTCCAAAGACTACTTGTCGATCATGGAACTGTTGATCGATGCGGAAATGAAGATGTTCAAGGGTGTCAACACCCCTGTGATTTTCCTTCAGAATGTTGTGACCGACCTGCTGATCGGGCTGGGCATGACCGATGTATTGGTGGCTTTCCATAAATACATCGCCAAGAAATATAATGCAGAAGCGGGGTTCATCACCATGAACATGCCAAAACTGGTGGCCTTGCTTGAGCAAACAGAGGTCAGGAATCCCGTCATTTGTGCGTCCATTAATAAGGTAGGCTTCAGGATGTCAGGTGGCAAGGAACTCTATGAGCATACCTTGAAGACCAAGCAGTTCAGGGCGATTGCCATGCAGGTGCTGGCAGGTGGGGCAGTGTCACCAAGGGAAGCCATAGAATATGTGTGTTCCTTGCCCAATATTGAATCCATCCTGTTTGGGGCTTCATCAAAGATCAATATTGAGGAAACCATTTCCCTGATCCACCAATATGATGAGAAGTACAAGCAGGTTGCATCGCGCTGAACCTAAATAAGCTTATCGGCCATTTTGGGTCAATTTGTTGTGGTAATATAAAAGACCGGCACTGCCGGTCTTTTTTTATTTTTCTATCCTTATCCTGCTATTGTAAAAAATTCTGAGCGAATCCTTGATCCTGGTGGTGTCCGTTGGTTTTACCGAAAGCAGGAAGTAGAGTTTGAAACTTGAAGAATCCCTGGTGTCCATCCTGATGTTCTTACCCAGTTCCTTTAACTGGTTGAACCGCTTTAAAGCCCTTGCCTTGCTGTTGGTTTCTTCGATGATGAATTTCAGGCTGGTGCTATCCGTTACAGGTGGCTGGGATGCTACAGCAACAGCACTATCAATACCCGATACAATACCGCTGTCCGGTTGGTAGGCCTTGGTTGCTGTATCAAGATTCACTGGTGTGGCCAGGGTGTCAATGGTAATTGCAGAAGTTTCAGGCTGGGTTTCCTTTTGGCTACTATGCTGGAAAAGAAACCATGCGCCCCATCCGATCAACCCCAGGGTAATAACGGTTATCAGGCCGATGACCAATCCCCTTGAGGAACCGGATTGGGAGGTATTGGAATAGGTCTGTTCAAATTCAGTAAGGGGTCGGGCTTCTGAACGAAAATCTTCTACGCGGTCGGTTAGTCTTTCACCAGGGGTGAAATCAAATAAGCCTTCCTTGGTCTTGACCAGGGTGCCAATACCTTCAAGGTACAATGGTTTACCTATGTTGAGGAACTGTTTATTCAGCATTACATAGGATTCAAGGTCAGAGATGGTCAAAGACCTCATTTTGCCTGTTTGGGCTTGCAGGTAGGCGATCAATTCTTCACTGAACTGCTGGTCTGCCTTATTATCGAAGTGGATGCCCTGGATGGGTTGTTTGTTCTTTTCATCCTGTTGGTAATTGAAGGATGCGTCTGCAGTGAAAGTCCCTATTCCCGGGAGGCTGAGTTTTTTTTGCTGATACAGGAACTGGCAGAGTAAATGGTCTAGTTTCAAGTCGGTATTGGTTTAATGGTCCACAAAATACTATAAAAATTAACGGAATTTCCCGGCATTTAGGTATGTTGACCAGCAGCCGGCAGGAAAGATCATAATTTTACGCAAATTGCGGTTATGCTGACGGAAGAAGAAAAGAAATTCCTGGATTATTGGGAGCGCAACCGGGACAGGCAAAAGCAATGGTGGCGCCAGTGGCTGGTTGGGCTTCCTATAGGGCTGGCCATAGCTGTACCTATTTTCCTCAATTATCTCTCTGGCTGGTACAAAAGGGCTACCATGATCGCCAGCAGCCAGTTCAACCCAATGGTCCTGATAGTGGCTGTCCTGATCATCATTTCCTTCGTTTCGATCTTCTACAAGAAGTACCAATGGGAGCAATGGGATCAGCGGTACCGGGAATTAAAGGCCAGGGAGTCGGCAGATAAGAGGGAAAGCCCATAATTTTTATGATGGTGCAACAGAACCACCCCTATACTGGTCATTATAGGGTTAACCATTATTTTTGCGCAAAATTTTACTGAAAAAGATGAAAAAGCTGATCGCTGTTCTTGCCGTAGCCCTTACCGGAGTGCTTTTGTGGAGTTGTTCCAAGTCCGATAACCAGTCTTGTACCCCCGTACCTGCACAAAATGAAGAGGCCCAGATCCTGCAATATGTAAATAGTAATAATATGACGGCTGTGAAAGATCCTTCCGGCCTTTATTACCAGATCCTCCAGGAAGGTACCGGTTCCAACCCCAACCTTACCTCACGTGTTTATGTAAAGTACAAGGGTTACCTCACCAATGGCACACAATTCGATGCTTTGGATAATCCCAGCCTGTCTGGTTGGGCATTAGGCGGCCTGATCCAGGGTTGGCAGATCGGTATCCCCAAAATCAAGAAAGGCGGTAAGATCAAGATGGTTATCCCGTCTTCCCTTGCCTATGGCTGTAACCAGGTAGGCACCATCCCAGCCAATTCCATCCTGGTGTTCGAAGTAGAACTGGTTGATTTCAATTAATTCCCAATAGCAAATTAGCAAGGGCCCTGGTGATCATTCATCAGGGCCTTTTCTTTTACATTTGCAAAAACTAATCGCTTGCCACACGAACCGATATCCGTATTCGATATTTTCAAGATAGGGGTTGGACCTTCCAGTTCCCACACTTTAGGCCCCTGGAGGGCAGCCCAATATTTTTTAAACCACCTCAGGGAAAGGCATAACCTCAATGATGTCATAGAGGTAAAAGTGCTGCTTTACGGGTCGCTGGCCAAGACCGGCAAAGGCCATGGCACCGATATTGCCGTGCAAATGGGGCTCATGGCGGAAGATCCTGTCACCTGCATCGTGCAAAAGATCCCGGAAAAAATAGCAACTATCCAGGAAAAGAAGCAGTTATTGCTGGGAGGAGAAAAATGGGTGCCGTTTGATCCTGCCGATGCTATTGTATTCCTGATGAAGGAATCACTTCCTTACCATCCCAATGCCCTTAGTTTCCTTGCCACCCTTGCCAATGGCGATCATATTGCTTCCACCTATTATTCCGTTGGAGGGGGCTTTGTGCAGCAGGAAGGGGAAATTGTCGGGCAGGCAGGAGCTGTGCAATTGCCCTTCCCGGTCGATAAAGCAGCTGACCTTTTGCATTGGTGCATGAAAACAGGGTTGGCGATTCACGATGTGGTTTTGGAGAATGAATCGACCTGGCGTACGGAAGCAGCCACCAGGGCAGGAGTTTTGTGGATCTGGGAAACCATGCGTGATTGCATATACAGGGGGTGTCATCAACAGGGGGAACTCCCGGGTGGCTTACAGGTGAAGCGAAGGGCAGCTGACCTGAATAAAAGGTTATTAAATGGCCGTACCTATTCGAGCTATGAGGAATGGATTGCAGCGATCAGGGCCGGTGGCTCTGATTTCAAATATATCCTCGATTGGGTGAGTTGTTTTGCACTGGCCGTTAATGAAGAGAATGCCTCATTCGGAAGGGTGGTTACCGCGCCAACCAATGGGGCAGCTGGGGTAATACCAGCGGTTCTGCACTATTTCGTAGTATTCTGTGATGGACATAAGGAGGATGCCATCTTCAATTTTATCCTGACTGCCTCTGAGGTGGGTTCCATATTCAAGAAAGGTTCCACTATCTCTGCCGCCATGGGAGGTTGCCAGGCTGAGATTGGCGTTTCCTCTTCAATGGCTGCGGCAGCCCTAACGGAAAGTATGGGAGGAACCCAGCGGCAGGCTTTAATGGCCGCAGAGATAGCCATGGAGCACCATCTTGGCCTGACCTGTGACCCGATCGGTGGATTGGTGCAGGTGCCATGCATCGAAAGGAATACAATGGGGGCCATTAAGGCCATCACCGCTTCCCAGCTGGCCTTACAAAGCGCCCCGGATTTTGCAAAAGTGTCACTCGACGCAGTCATCAAAACCATGTGGGATACGGCCCAGGACATGAGCAGCAAGTACAAGGAGACCGCCGATGGGGGCCTTGCGGTGAATATTCCACTCAGCTTAAGTGAATGTTGATGAAAGCCTTCAGGCATTTATAGCGGGCGGGTATAT
This sequence comes from Flavihumibacter rivuli, assembly GCF_018595685.2. Lineage (NCBI taxonomy): Bacteria > Pseudomonadati > Bacteroidota > Chitinophagia > Chitinophagales > Chitinophagaceae > Flavihumibacter > Flavihumibacter rivuli. Next base: position 1,579,482 of record NZ_CP092334.1, on the reverse strand, counting down.
ATTACCCGCTTCTTCTTTTTTTATTTAGGATTTCCTAAACCCGCATATGCAAAGAATTTTCTGAATTTTGCCAACATTTTTAGGTAGGCCTTGTTAAAATGTCCAATATTTTTGGAAGGAATTCAGGGCTTGCTTAAACGCGGAAGTGCCTGAATGGCAGGAACTCTCTTTGACTATAAAATTGACTGGTATGGCTGATAGCAAACCTAACCCTATTAAACGTATTCTCAAGATCCTTCGGTTTGAGAAAAAGGAGATATCTGATATCTACTTCTACGCCATTTTGAATGGTCTGGTAAACCTTTCCTTGCCCCTGGGTATCCAATCCATCATTAGTTTTGTTTTGGGTGGGGCTATTTCAACTTCCATTGTTATCCTGATCCTTCTGGTTGTATTTGGGGTAGTCATGACAGGTCTTTTCCAGGTCAACCAGATGAAGCTTATCGAGAAGATCCAACAGAAACTTTTTGTCAGGTATTCCTTCGAGTTTGCCAACAGTATCCCCAAACTCAACCTGCGTAGTGTTGACCGTTATTACCTTCCCGAATTGACCAACAGGTTCTTTGATACCACTACATTGCAAAAAGGACTTGCCAAACTCTTGCTGGAAATTCCTGCTGCGACCATCCAGATCGTATTTAGCCTTTTGCTGTTATCCTTTTACCATCCCGTATTTATTTTCTTTGGATTGGTCCTGATCACGCTGATCTTCCTGATCCTCCGCTTTACCGGTCACAAGGGATTGGAAACAAGCATCCAGGAGAGTAACCATAAATATGAAGTGGCAGGATGGCTGGAAGAAATGGCAAGGGTGGTGACATCTTTCAAGTTTTCTAAGGGCTCCATCCTTCATTTTAAGAATACGGATGAAGATGTGACCAAGTACTTGAACGCAAGGACAAGTCACTTCAATATCCTCCTGATCCAGTATTGGGCGCTGATCGCTTTTAAGGTAGCCATTACTGCTGCGATGTTGATAGTGGGTAGTATCCTATTGGTTAACCAGCAATTGAATATCGGCCAGTTTATCGCCGCAGAGATCATTATCCTTACCGTAATTGGTTCTGTAGAAAAGCTTATCATCAATCTCGAGAACGTTTATGACGTGCTTACTTCCGTAGAGAAATTGGGGAAGTTGACCGACCAGCCGCTCGAAGAATCCGGAAAGCTTAAGTTGGAAAGGAAGGAGGATGGCCTGTCTATCCAGGCCAATATTGCATCATTCGGTTATGAAGATGGCAATCCTGTGATCAGGAATATCAATTTTGATGTGAAGCCAGGTGAGAAAATTGCGGTAATGGGACCTAATGGATCAGGGAAGTCTTCCCTTATCCGGTTGTTATGTGGTGCCTACCAGCCATTTGATGGTGTCATTTGCCTGGATGATATTTCCATCAATAACTATGATATTGATTCTATCCGTTCGCAAACCGGCATTCTATTGAGTACACAAGACCTGTTCAAGGGGACTCTTCTGGAGAATATCACTATGGGCAACAGCGCCATCAGTTACCAGGAGATCAACAGGCTGGCCAATATAGTTGGGTTGAAATCTTTCATCGACAGCAGGCAGGAAGGCCTGCAGATGGAGATCAACCCCACGGGCAACCGTTTACCCAGGAAGATCGTATTGAGGTTATTGTTATTAAGGGCACTTGTCAACAATCCAAGGCTGCTTCTATTGGAGGAACCCTGGCTGGGATTGGAAGAGACCTATTGTCGCTCCATCAAGAACTATATACTGGAGGGAATGCCCAAGACAACGGCATTGGTGGTTACCAATGACATTGACTTTGCATCCAATTGCGACAAGGTATTGTACATGGAAGAGGGTACTTTAAAAATTTCAGGAGATTGGAATACCGTTCAACAGGCGCTAAATAAGTAATTTATGGATCAGGTTAAAAGAATGGTTGAAGATGCAAGTGGTGGCGAAAAGTTCGAAGCCTTCACCACTGTTTATAAGTTTGATCAGCAGAGTGCTGTCCGTTATTGGGCTTGGGGTGTATTGATCGCCCTGATCATTATCCTTTTCCTTCCCTGGACCCAGAATATCAGTGCCCGGGGTAATGTTACCACCCCTCGCCAGGAGCAGCGCCCACAGGAATTGAATGCCATTATTGGCGGTAGGATCGTGAAATGGTATGTAAAGGAAGGTGACCTGGTCAAGAAAGGGGATACTATCCTGCAGCTTGCAGAAGTTAAGGTAGATTACCTTGACCCTAACCTGGTAGGAAGGACCAAGGACCAATTGGAAGCAAAGAAATCAGCTGTAGAAAACTACAAAGGCAAGGTGACCACCATTGACCAGCAGTTGAAATTCCTGGAACAGGCATTACAATTAAAGTTGAACGAACTGGAGAACAAGATCACGCAGCAACGCTTCAAAATCAGGAGTGATAGCATGGAATTAATTGCTGCTGAAAATGATTACAAGTTCAAGCAGGAGCAATATAAGCGCCAGAAAGTGATGTATGATTCCGGGGTTGTTTCATTGCTGACCCTTGAACAGCGGAACCAGGCTTTGCAGGATGCGATGGCAAAACGTACGAGTGCTGAGATCAAGTTGGGCAATGCCAGGCAGGAGTTGACCAGGTTACAGATCGAACTGAATGGTGAACGCCAGCAATACCTCGAGAAGATTTCGAAAGCCCAGGGTGACAGGTTTACCACTACCTCACAGATAGCAACAGGCGAGGGCGAGGTCGCAAAACTGGAGAACCTCTATACCAGTTACGATATGCGTAACCAATTGTACTATGTAACCGCTCCACAGGATGGACAGGTGATAAAAGCCATGAAGGCAGGTTTGAATGAAATGGTGAAGGAAGGTGATATGCTCGTGGAGATCGTGCCTACGGATTACCAATATGCAGTGGAGATCTTTGTAAGGCCGGTTGACCTTCCATTGGTAGCAAAGGGGCAGAAGGTAAGGTTCATCTTCGACGGCTTCCCTGCCATTGTATTCAGTGGCTGGCCCCAAGCCTCTTACGGTACATTTGGGGGAGTTGTATCAGCTGTTGAAAGTTCGGTTAGTCCTAATGGTAAGTTCAGGGTATTGGTTGTAGAAGACAGGGAAGATAAGCCCTGGCCCAAGGCCTTGAAAATGGGCACAGGGGCTTCTGGTATCGCCCTGTTAAAGGATGTTCCCATTTGGTATGAATTGTGGCGGAACATCAACGGGTTCCCGCCTGATTTCTACCAGCCAACAGAGAAAGCGGATGGTAAGGATAAGACCGCAGCAAAAAAATAAAGCGAGGAAATTGATGTATAGAAGAATGACCAGATCCTTGATTGCAGTTGTTTGCTTTCTGGCGCTATGGAAGCCTTCCATGGCCCAGCAGGATAGTTCCCTGTTCCCATTAAGTGAACAACAATTCCTGGCCATTGTAAGGGCTTATAATCCTATTGTCAAGCAAGCAGCATTGAATGTGGAGAGTGCGGCAGCTATCCTGAGGGAAACCAGGGGCGCATTTGATCCGCAACTGGGAACGAATTTTGAAAGGAAGACCTTTGATGATCTGCTGTACTATAGTTATTTCAACCCTGAAATAGTCATCCCTACCTGGTATGGTATTGAGATCTATGGGGGACTTGAGGAGATCTATGGCGATAAGCCGGCAAATGTTTGGACGCTTGGACAGAGTAGTTACCTTGGGGTAAGTGTTCCTTTGGCCAAGGACCTGCTCATCGATAAAAGGCGGGCTGTTTTACGGCAGGCTAAACTCTTCCAGCAGCAGGCCGAGGTGGACAGGATCAATGCAGTCAATGACCTTTTGAATGAGTCCCTGGCGGATTATTGGACATGGGTAAGGGAGTACCAGGTGTATCGGGTGATCAGGGAGGCGGTAGCAGTTAACGAAGCAAGGTTCAGGTATATCCGTATTGAGGCGCAACAAGGCCTTCGCCCTGCCATTGATACTACTGAGGCATTGACCCAATTGCAACAGTTCCAATACCTGGAGTCTGAGGCACTGGTAAGGTACCAGAATGCCGGGTTGATACTATCGACCTATATGTGGCTGGATGGGGACAAGCCTTTTAATTGGAGTCCAAGGATCGTTCCGGACAGTTCCTGGCTAGGAAAAAGTGATTGGAACAACCTGCTTCCGCCGGTCGAAGAACTGGTAACCGAAGCGAGATTGGAACATCCCAAGCTTAGATCCTATGAATTCAAGTTGGATGGCCTGGATATTGAGAAGAGGCTGAAATTCCAAAGCCTCCTGCCAAAAATGGACCTGAAGTACAACCTGCTGAATAAAGGGTATAATGTGTTCAATAAGGTTGATGGTGCCTTCCTGGAGAATAACTATAAAATTGGATTTGACTTCAAGATGCCCTTATTGCTCAGGCAGGGAAGGGGAGCATACCAGCAGGCTAAAATCAAGATCAGGCAAACCAACCTTGACCGCGACCTGACCGGTTTGCAGATAGAGAATAAGGTTCGCCAGTATTACAATGAATTGATGGCCTTGCGCAACCAGATAAGGATCTATGAAGATGCTTACGAAAATTACCTGCGACTGTTCCGGGGTGAGGACCTCAAGTTCAAGATTGGTGAAAGCAGCCTCTTCCTGTTGAATGCCAGGGAAAACAAGGCCCTCGAAGCATTACAAAAGGTATATGACCTGAAGACGAAATGGTATAAGAACTACGTGGGTTTGCTTTGGTCAGGAGGAAAGTTGAAATAATTCCAATAAAAAAAGACCGCGATCGCGGTCTTTTTTTTGTGTTAATTCAACAAGGGGTTGACTTCAATTTCCTTTAAGTCGATAGTGGAATAATCCCTTATCTCTTTATACAAAGTGTCGCGTTCAACCGGCTTGCGTTTTACTTGCTTGATCAGGCTGACCAACTGGGCTGTGGACATAGCGGGTGTTTGTTCTTCAGATCCCGCCATGGAATAGATCTTGGTAGAATCATCTATAGTGCCATCGATATCATTCACGCCGAAAGAAAGCGTCAGTTGTGCATTGTTCCTACCCAACATTGGCCAATAGGCTTTCAGGTGGGGGAAATTATCCATATACAGCCTGGCAACGGCATACATCTTCATGTCTTCCACAATGCTGCTTTCAGGGATATGGCTCATCTCATTATCCTTGTTGCGGAATTTGAGCGGGATGAAGGTATTGAATCCGCCTGTTTTATCCTGCAGGCTGCGTAGCCTTTCCATATGGTCTATCCTATGGCTGTACTGCTCAATATGGCCATAAAGCATAGTGGCATTGCTATGCATGCCCAGTTCATGGGCAGTTTGGTGGATCTTCAACCAGCCTGCTGCATCAACCTTGTCGGCACAGATCTGCTCCCTGATCTCCGGGGCAAAGATCTCAGCGCCTCCGCCAGGTAACGAATCAAGTCCTGCTTCATGCAGGTATTTCATGCCTTCTTCAACGCTTACTTTTGCCTTCCGGAACATATAGTCCAGTTCTACGGGCGTAAAGCCCTTGATATGCAGGTCTGGTCGATGTGCTTTGATCTTGCGTAAAAGCTCAGCGAAAAATTCAAGGGTGAGTTTGGGATGGACGCCTCCTACAATATGTACTTCCGTAACGGGCTTGCCATCGTATTTGCGCACAATATCCAGCATCTGTTCCGTGGTCAGTTCCCAACCTTCCTCACGATGGGCATACAAGCGGGAGTAGGAACAGAATTTACAGCTGAATACACAAATATTGGTAGGCTCAATATGGAAATTCCTGTTGAAATAGGTCTTGTCACCATGTAATTTCTCCCTGACAAAATTGGCCAGGGCGCCAAGGAAAGGAAGTGATCCGTTCTCAAACAGGATGATCCCTTCTTCCGGGAGTATGCGCTCCCCTGCCAACACTTTTTCACCTATCCTCCTGAGGGCCGGATTTTTCTCACTTTGGAGCAATGCTGCCACAGAACTGTCTTTCATATTTAGTTATTGGTCTTTACGACTCTTTGGTTGATCACTTTGTTGGTGTACACCACCCTGATATTATACAATCCGGATGGCTGGTTGTTTAGGTTCACGGTTATGAAGCTTGGGGCATTGCCACTGAACTGTTGGCGCCAGATAACCTGCCCTAACATATTGACCACTTCAACAGACCTGATATTTTCCTGCTCCCTGTAGTGACGGATATTCACCAGGCCATTGGTCGGATTCGGGCTTACCAGGTATCCTTGTTCCTTCAACTTCGCCGGCAAAATTATGCTATTGATGTTTATGTTGTCGAGGTAAAGATTGTTACCATAGTTGTTGATATTCCTGAATATGACCTGCACGGGGTTACCTGCTGCCATATAAGAAGTTATATCCACTGAGTCTGTCCGCCATTCTCCCGGAGATGACGGTATGAACTCCTGTAAAGCAGGAATAGAGGGGTTGTTGACGGTTTGAAGTGTAGCCCCCCATTTTTTGTAAATACTGTTGTAGGACCTGCCGCAGTCGCCGGTTACCAATACCTCCAGGGTATCACCCGGGCTGTTTTCCGGGAATGGGTTGATATAGGATAGGTCAAACTTAAGGAATACCGTATCAGCAGGCCCAATGGTGGCCGGAGGCATAAAGAGTTCACTGATGTCGCCGTAATCATTATTGATATAGTTCCTTGCGAAGGCAGACCTTGAACCTTTACTAGCTGCGGCATTGGTAGAGGACCATTTATATGCAGTGTTGCCTTCACTTAGCCAGTTATTGGGAGGGAATGCTGCTTGTTCAAAGCTTTCCGTTAATGGTGCTTCAACCTGGTCGAATACAAAGAATTGCCTGTTTAGGGTATCATTGCCCGTATTGCCATCAGCTATGGCATTGGGGGAACTGATCCAAACCTTGACCTGGTGAGGGCCACCAATGGCAAGGTTGAATGAGGAATCCATAACGTAATCTACCTGTTGGTTATAGTCAAGTGAAAGGCCCGTGATCTTTCTGGTCACTACAGGTAAATTATCCAACTGGATGAACAGGTCAACCGAGGTCAATGCATTTTTTCCACTGTTCCTTATTGTAATGGAAGGGGAGAATGTCCTTGAACATATCCTTTGTTCCGGGGTATTGATAGATAGTAATGTGGCATCAACCTGGGGAATGGATAATGCTGTTATACCAATATCGTCGATGTAAACATTTTGGCCATACTGGTTTTTCGACACCCAGGCAAAGGTCAGGTCCCTGATGCCATTGAAAAAACCGAGGGGAATGCCAATCCGGTTCACTGCCCAATCGGAGTTGGCGGGAACCCAGTTGATATCACCCGTTGTTCCTGTTGTGCTGGCCAGGTCGTTTCCTCCTTTCTTCCATATGAGGTAAGGGAAGGTGTTGCCACAGTCTGTTGATGCCATTAGCATCAGGGTATCCGAGAAGGATGAGGAAGAAGAATACCTTTTATAAGCATGGGCAAAATTGATGATCACTGAATCAGCCTCAGGGAATTTTACCTGTGGTGTCAATAGGTAATCCAGGTGATCATTACCATTGTAATTGAAAAGGTTCATATAGGCAGAAGCAATGCCCGATTTCCTTGCCAGCGTAGTCCTCGTCCAGGTAAGGCTGCCTTCATCCGGGTTGAAGATATTCCAGTTTTCAGGAGGGAACCTCATGCCTTCAAACCCTTCTGTCAAGGGGGCATTTACAGAACTGAAGACTGTAAATGTATTGGTCAGGGTATCATTTGAAGTGCGTTGGTCTGCAATGCCGTTGGGGTTGTCCAGGTATATCCTGAGTGAATAATTACCAGGATTGGTTATGACTATCGGCAGGTCTATCGTATCTGCCGCCTTATAATCCAAAGACCCGGACCATTGGATATTCCTTGCTGTTCCATTATTCAATTGCCAGTTCACCCTTAAGGAGGTAAGGGTGGTATTGCCTGCATTTCGGATAATGATCCTCGTTAGGATATCAGAGGGCTCGCAATAGGTTTGGCCGTTAAAGGGAGCGAGGACCTGTTCCAGTTTGGCATCAATATCCTTGTTGGGTGCCAGCTTAATGGATGCTATCCTCGTTTTCCATGATTCGGGAGTGCCATACATGGCTGTCACCCAGAAGATCGAATCGTTCAGGGGATCAGGTGCGATCATATTGTAGTCGCCCCACCTGGAAGAAAAAGTACCGTAGCCTGTTCCATTCACAATCGTGGTTTCATCGGCTGTGAGCTGCCCTGGCGGGTCATCCTGGTTACGGCCACTTACCCTGATGCCTGGCCAGGTTGTTGATGAGGAAACATTATAAACGGCAGCGATCTGGCCGCGACTATTCATGTTCATGGAAGGGTAGAAGCGATGGGTGTCGTCAGGGGAATAGGTTCCTTCCTGGTATAAACCCCAATTGCCAGTGCCGCTCCTTCTCAATTCGTGCCACCTGATTCCTGCCACCCCGCCGCCAGCATTAACAGTATGGTAAGCCAATATCGATTCATGGCTGGTAAACCTCCTGTAGATCACCTTGTCCATCACGAAGGAGGTGGATGCCAAAAGTTTTGGGTTATTGCCGGGTGTTGTTACACAGGCCTGGAAATAACCCCCATCTTCACAGATCACCGGGTTGAAAGGTGCTACAGCAAAGGAGGTGTATTGCTCAAGCCTTGAGTTGGCCGGATTATTAAAGTTGACTGAGAATGACAGCATACCTACACTGTCAACATCATTCCCATCTGTCCTGGCATCATCGTTCCTGTATACGAACAACCCTGGCAGGCCGGTGCTGACAGCGGCCGGGCCGAAGGCATTAACCGGGGCAAGCCCATCATACTTCTGCACATCATTTACCCTAACGCGCTGCATCTGGACGGAAGCTGCCCCTGAAAGCATCTGCTGCTTGTTGAAGGCAAAACAGGAAATGCCGACAAACTGGTTATCCGGCAGGCTGAAATCACGTGTTGTTGCATAGTAGGCATCGCTCCAAACCGAGATCTTGGGATAATCCGGGAAAAAGCTGGCATCTGTGAACTTGTAAACCCACCATTGACCCAGGGGGTCGGCTGTCCTGGAAACAAAAAAGATCAGTGTATTGATATCATTACCGCCTGAAGGTGTGCCGAACTCCATCATGACATAGCGGTCTGCATATTGATCATAGAGGCAGATACCATCGCCCGCGCCACTGTAGCCACTTCCCGGAACCAGGTTGTCAAGGTAGGTCCTGTTGTTCAGTGGTACACCAGCTTTGCTGAAGACCTGGAAATAGGCTCCCGAGGGACCATTGACCATCTGAATGACATGATTGGGGCCAACGCAGAGGGTGGGATCACCGGGGGTCAATTCCGGGGCAAAAATACCATCCAGGTTGACGCCTATTTCCGGGGCGAGAATATCACCAAGAGGTGAAAAGCGGGATTGGGCGGTATTGGGGGAAGCAAACCGTAAAGGGTCATTTTTGAAGAACTTCGCCTTTGGGTCCGGCTTCAGTGCAGGACTCTTCCTTTTTCCCCTGTTCCAGAGTAACCCTTTCCGGTCGCGGACAATTTCGTTGAATTGGTCTTCCCTTGGTTTAAAATCACGAACAGGCTCGGTAATGCCAAGCCTAAGGCCTTTTACCGATTCTATTTTGCTTGTTTGAGCAGATGAATAGGAAAAGAATAATAGAAGTGTGATCGCCAGTGCAAAAAATCTCGTCATTCCTGCCTCACCGGCCCAGTTAGGCACGGATTGGCAAATATAAAAATTGCCTATTATGCGAGCAAAAGCTGTGGAAGCCTAAATCCCCCTTTTGGGCATTTTAATGGTAATTTTTCCTGGTTATTTTTGAATAGCCCCATAAATCCTTGTTTTTGACCGGCATTTCCGTTCGGATGCTAAAAAACTGCTATCTTGGCGGTTTGTTAAAATTTTCTGCATGGACCGTTTCCAGGGTATCCTTGGCATTGTTCTCATATTAGGAATTGCCTATTTATTTTCCAATAACAAGAAGAAGATCAATTACCGGGTTGTTTTTAGTGGTATAGCGCTTCAATTGCTCATTGCCATCCTGATCCTTAAGGTTCCGGCGGTTACCAGTTTTTTCCAGCTGCTGGGAAAGGGTATGGAGAAGATCGAAATATTTGCCAGGAAAGGGGCCTCATTCGTGTATGGCGGTATTGCGGTGCAACAACCTGACGGCTCCATTGGGAACTACCTGAATGGGGGCTTTGTTTTTGCCTTCAATGTAACGGCCACTATTATCCTGGTTTGTGCGCTGGTAGCCATCCTCTATCATTTTGGTATTATGCAGCGGATCGTTGCAGTGATCGCCAGGGCAATGAATTACGTGATGAGGGTGAGCGGGGCAGAAGCCCTCAGCAATGTGGCCAGTGCATTTGTTGGGCAGGTAGAAGCCCAGGTGATGATCAGGCCCTACCTGCAGACCATGACCATGAGTGAACTGCTGGCCAGTATGAGCGGCAGCCTTGCCTGTATCGCTGGAGGTATCCTGGTGGTATATGCCAATATGGGTTCACAGGCAGGACTTGACCTGGCACCCAAACTGATCATGGCCAGCCTGATGGCAGCACCCGGAGCCCTAGTCATCTCCAAGATCGTTTTCCCTGAAACCGAGGAGAGCCAAACCATGGGAAGGGTAAAAATGGAAGTGAAAAGCCACTATACCAATGTGGTGGATGCTATTTCACATGGGGCAGGCGATGGCTTCAAGATCGCCATGAATGTGATCGCCATGTTGATCGGGTTTATTGCTGTTATTGCCTGTATCGACTGGATGCTGATCAAGATCGGTCATATCTTCGATCCTTCTTTTGACCTTAGTCTCAACTTTATCTTCAGTAAGATATTCTATCCCTTTGCCTGGGCCATGGGAGTTCCGGGTGAGGACGTCAATGGCGTGGCTACCCTGCTTGGGCAAAAACTGACCATCAACGAGTTTGTTGCCTTCCAGAACCTAACGAATAAATCTGTACCCATTGTATCTGATAAAGGATTGCTTATCGTAAGTATCGCGATCTGTGGCTTCGCCAATTTCAGTTCAGTAGGCATGCAGATAGGAGGTATCGGAGAACTGGCACCAGGAAGACGAGCTGACCTGGCCAGGTTGGGTTTGAAAGCCCTCCTTTGTGGCACCCTGGCCAGTTACCTTTCCGCTACCATCGCTGGAATACTGATGTAAGAAAAACCTGGATTAAAAATACCGATGCCCCATTTGCAAAGCAATGGGGCATCATGCTATATAAAGGTTTTTTAATTCCTTCTCTGTACTTTGAATTCTATGGAGAAAGGCAGGGATTGTCCATTGTCAACACGCTTAGCCCTTCCGCTGATCTTGCCTTCTATCTCTTCCCCTACAGCACCAAATGCAGTAATGGTCACCAGTGCTTTACCATCCTGTACATAGACAAGGTTCTGGTGGCTGATCTCCAGGCTATTTACCCCATACTGTCCGGGTTTGGCGGGACCTTCGAACTGAAAGCTGAGTTTACGCGTTAGCTCATCACGATTAGAGGCCGCATAGATCTGGGTAATATTCTTAAAAGAGGAACGGTTGGAACTAATGCTGTCCTCCGGGCTATAATTCATGAAGCTATTGCTGCTGATGGCATAGTTCACATATTGCGGGCCTATTGCCATGCAAGTGGATAGATCGGTCAATTCATTATTACCCGGCCTTAGCACCACGCTATACCCTTCACTCTTCATATTGCCATCACTATTGGTGGCTATGACCAATGCTCTTACCGGGTTGGCATTGCAGCGGTTGATGGCTATGGCATAGTTTCCATTATTGATGGCGGCCCTGTAGGATTTTCCATCTACCAGGATTTCTACCCAGCCGTTGGAAACAGGGGCGTTCTTGCAATTGCTCACCTTCCCAGCCAGGCTTATGGTCCTGTTGCCTTCAAATGGAACGGCAATGGCAGGAAGGCTGGTTGTCGTGGAAAGTGTCCGGATATTCTGAATACCGATTCGCTCACCACAATCATTTAGAATTTCCAGTAACAACTCCTGGTTGGCAGGTAAACTTGCGGCCATTCTTCCATCGTTATCGGTCCTTCCTTCCCACCAGGTTTTACCATTCTCACTGGCTGACCTAACCAGGTATCGACCCATGGCAAGTGCACCGCCTTGGGAGGTCCTGATGGTACCAGTCACCCTTGAAAGGGGTAGGGGGGCTCCAACACTTGTGTTGGAAAGTCCGGTGATAGTTGTGGAATAAGACGTTCCATTTTTATTGGCAATTCCCTTTTTTATCCAGATCCCTTTGCTGGCATCATATTGCCAGATGGGAACGGAATTGGGCGAAGAAGCGCTTAGGCTGGAAGGGATCGGCAAGCTTAGTTGGATGACCTTGCCTGGCAGAATATCCAATGAACTTCCATTGGTGCCACTAATTTCCAGCATCAGTGCAGTATAGGGGTCTATGATGACTTTTTCTCCAGATTGGTCTGTCCCTAGTGAAGAGAAAGGCAAAGCGGTATGGCCTTGTTGAAGTCCGGGGGGCAGCCACCTGAAATGAACCAGGGCCTGACCGGAGTAAATAGAATTGGTAACCTTATCGATAAGGGTATTGGCTTCAATGGTAAGGAGAGCTCCATTGCCATCATTCAGGATGGCCCCACTGCTGCTGTTGATATAGTAATCACCGGCATATTCCTTTAGTGAAATGTCTGCCTGAAAACCAGTGCTGTTACCTATTTCGATGAGTTGCGTATGGTGGAAGAAGCCTTGCTTTTTTACTTCGATCAAGGCGCCATTGGGGTTGACCTGGATTTCGTTGAAAAGGAATCGGCCATCGGCATCCGTACTGGTTGCTTGCATACCTGAACGAACCATTGCTCCGCTCACGGGAACCTGCTGCTCATCCAGCACCCTGCCTGAAAGGGCAATTGCCCTTGTCATGGGGGATTGGCTGGTGGTTGGGGAGGAAATGGGTGATTCCAGGTCCTTCCTTCCACAGGACCCTGCCAGTATTGCCACCAGGGCCAATACCGTTGCGGTTTTTAGGATTGGATTGTTCATAGGTACGCTGCTTAGGCAATAACGCTAAAATTGGATTTTTCTTGTACCGGTGGGAAAGTGCTCAAAATCCAGGCCAGCCTTCGCTGCTAAGTGTTTACCTGTAGTAGGGTAATAATGCCAAAGGCACCACTTGGGTGCCTTTGTTGAATCCTTATAGATAAAACAATTAGATATGAGCTTCTATCTTCTTTACGAAGTTAGCCTTCGGCTGTGCACCAACCAGTTTGTCTACCACCTGGCCGTTCTTGATGAACAGGATGGCAGGGATGGAGGTGATACCATAATTGATGGACAATTGGGGGTTATGGTCAACATTTACCTTGCCGATCTTAACCTTTCCATCGTATTCCTTGGACAGCTCTTCAATAACTGGTCCGATAGCGCGACAGGGGCCGCACCATTCTGCCCAGAAATCGATTACACTTAGTTTATCTGATGCCAGCACTTCCGTCTGGAAATTTGAGTCTGTGAATTCGAGTGCCATAGTTTTCTATTTAAAATTTATTATTCAGGTAAAAAAGAACACAAAAATAAGTCCGTTGGTTGAATCAGGTTGTTATGACATCCCTAATTGTTAACAGCTGTTAATTTGTGACAACCTGTACCTCCAGATCGGGATTTTCCTGCAGCCAGGCCGTCAATTCGTCACTCATTTCAATTCCCTTGTCAATGCTGTACAGGCTGATCCGGTTACGGGTCCTGGGTTCGAAAATGTTAAAACGAACCGTAACCCCTCCCTGGCCTCCGCTTTTTTCCACCTGCCCCTGAAGGAAGTTGATGATTTCCGGGGAGACATGCCTGGCCTCCATGTCAAGGATCAATTGCTTCGTGAGGTTTTGTTTTACGCTCTCCAGTAGGGTGATTCTTTCGATCTTGAACTCGTAATTATCGGTATTGAATCGCTGCTTGAAGAATCCGGTAAGGAAAAGGTTCTTACCCTTTACCAGGTAGTCCTTGAAGCGCATGTAATCATCCCCCCAAAGCATGAATTCTGACTTACCGGAATAATCTTCCAGTACCAATACCCCAAAGTTCCTGCCTGTCTTGGTGATCCTCTCATTGGCGTCTATCACTAGTCCAGCTAAACGGTATTGCCTGCCCCTGGCCATGAGGGTGGTGGATTCCTTTTCCTCATTGAAGGCCTGCATGGGCATGATACCGTAATGCTTCATTTCGAATTTGAAATGATCAAGGGGGTGACCGCTCATAAAGATGCCCGTCACTTCTTTCTCAAAGTCGAGTTGTTCGGTAAGGGTCCATGGTTCACAAGGTGGTATCTTGGGTTGTGGGATGTCCATAACGGTGGCTATCTCCCCGAAAAGTGTATTGCTGTTGCCCGTGCTCTGGGCCTGGTAAATATTACCGTATTTGATGATCTTCTCCAGTCCATTGGTATTATCACCGGGTGGGGTAAAAAAGTATTGTGCACGGTGTAATTCGGGGAAACAATCAAATGCACCGGCATACACCAGGTTTTCCATGGTCTTTTTGTTGACAGTACGTTGGTTGACCCTTTTAACCAGGTCAAATACCGAGCTGAATGGGCCATTTTGTTTCCTGTCGTGGATGATGCTTTCCACGCCCGCTTCTCCCACGCCTTTCAGACCGCCGAGGCCAAAACGGATATCACCGGCCTGGTTGACCGCAAAGCCCTTTTGGGATTCATTGATATCTGGTCCGAGTACATTCAGGCCCATCCGTTTACATTCTTCCATGAAAAAGGTGATCTTTTCAATGGCGCCGGCGTTGTTGAGTACCGCGGCCATGTATTCGGAAGGGTAGTGGGCTTTCAGGTAGGCGGTCTGGTAGGCCACGAATGCATAACAGGTGGAGTGCGACTTGTTGAACGCATACTGGGCAAATGCTTCCCAGTCGGTCCATATCTTCTCCAGTTTATCCTTGGGATGTCCTTTAGCGCTGGCGCCCTCCACGAACTGGGCCTTCATTTTATCCAGTACGGCTTTTTGCTTCTTACCCATTGCCTTACGCAATACGTCGGCATCACCCTTGGTAAATCCTGCCAGCTTTTGGGCGAGCAACATTACCTGCTCCTGGTAAACGGTGATACCATAGGTCTCCTTCAGGTACTCTTCCATTTCAGGTAAGTCATAAGTGATGGCTTCCCTTCCATGCTTACGGTCGATGAAGTTGGGGATATAGGCAATTGGACCGGGACGGTACAGGGCGTTCATGGCAATAAGGTCCGCAAATTGGTCAGGTTTGAGGTCCCGCAGGTATTTCTGCATTCCCGGGCTTTCGAACTGGAACGTGCCGATGGTATCACCGCGTTGATAGAGTTCAAAAGTCTTCAGGTCGTCAAGGGGAATATTGTCGATCTCAATTTCCACCCCATGGTTCTCCCTGATCATCTGCAAGGCATTCTTGATGATGGTCAGGGTCTTAAGGCCAAGGAAGTCCATCTTGATAACACCAGCTTCCTCAATGATGCTGCCCTCTATCTGGGTGACCAAAAGTTCCGAATCTCTGGCGGTACATACCGGTATGATGTTCATGAGGTCGTCAGGCGCAATGATAATACCCGCCGCATGTATACCGGTATTGCGCACTGAGCCTTCCAGCCTTTCAGCTTCCTTCAGCACCTGAGCCCGAAGGTCGGTACCATGGTAAATCTCCCGCAGTTTGCGTACACTTTCCAGGTCCTCGGGGCCCAGGCCCTCTTTCGCTTCCAGTGATTTTTCCCCTTCCTTGGCGGTGAGTGGGGCGGTGAGCACCCTGCCCAATTCAATGCCTGGTTTTTCTGGGACCATTTTCGCCAGGGCATTGGATTCTGCCAGGGGAAGGTCGAGCACCCTGGCCACATCCTTGATACTCATTTTGGCGGCCATCGTACCATAGGTTACGATCTGCGCTACCTGGTTCTTACCGTATTTCTGCACCACATAATCGATCACGCGCTGGCGGCCGTCATCATCAAAGTCGGTATCGATATCCGGCATGCTTTTCCTGTCGGGGTTCAGGAAACGCTCGAACAGGAGGTTGTACTTGATAGGGTCAATATTGGTGATGCCTATACAGTAGGCCACCGCACTACCCGCTGCCGATCCACGACCTGGGCCGACGAATACGCCCAGGTCACGACCAGCCCTGATAAAGTCACTCACAATCAGGAAGTAACCTGCAAATCCCATCGTTTTGATGGTGAACAATTCAAAGTCCAATCGTTCCTGGATATCAGGGGTAATGTCTGTATAGCGCATTTTAGCACCCTCGTAGGTAAGGTGCTTCAGGTATTCCCACTGGTTCAGGTTGGCATCATCATGTACCTGGAATTCCTTCGGGATGGGGAAGGCGGGAAGCAGGATATCCTTTTTCAGGTTGAGTAACTCCACCCGGTCAACGATCATATTAGTGTTGTCGATGGCCTCAGGAACATCCTTGAAAAGTTCCTTCATCTCCTGGGTACCCTTGAAATAGAACTGGTCGTTCGGGAATTTGAATCGCCTGTTCTTGATATGGGTATCATCATTCACGAAATCGTCGAAACCGGGAGTACTCTGCTTTTCACCGGTATTGATGCAGAGCAGGATATCGTGCGCATTGGAGTCATCCCGATCCGTATAATGGCTGTCATTGGTGGCAATGACCGGGACATTGAATTTGACTGCAAACTTCAGCAGGACCTGGTTGATCAATTCCTGTTCTTTGAGATTGTGCCTTTGCAGTTCAATAAAGTAGTCTTCCCCAAAGATATCGAGCCACCATTTGAATTCCTTTTCAGCGGCATCCTCCCCATCGTGCAAAATGGTTTGGGGTACATAGGCGCCAATACAACAGGTGGTAGCGATCAGGCCTTCGTGGTATTTCTCGATCAGTTCCTTGTCGATCCTGGGGTACTTGCTATACATGCCTTCAGTATAGCCCAGTGAGGTGAGTTTGATCAGGTTCTGGTAGCCCTTGGCATTCTTGGCCAGCAATACCTGGTGGTAACGCTCATCCTTCTGCTCCTTGGTAAAGGTCTTTTGGTGGCGATCCTTCACCACATAGAACTCGCAGCCCACAATAGGTTTTACCCTGGGTTTGCCGTCCTCACCCTTATGCTTATACGCTTCTGATACAAACTCGAATGCCCCAAACATATTACCATGGTCGGTAATGGCAATAGCTGGCATTTCTTCCTTGATGGCCTTCTTGTACATGTCCTGGATGGATGCGGCCCCATCCAGCAAGGAATACTGCGTATGGCAATGGAGGTGTGAAAACTTACTCATGTTCTGGTGCACGGTTAATTCAAGTCCGGCATGCAATTAACTAAGATTAGGGCATTTTTCGGCCACCAGTTTTAGCACGTTTTGCTCACATCTGAGAGTGCGGCCCGATTTTAGTACTTTTGCCGGGCATACCATAAAAAGAATATCCTTGAAGAGGCTGATTTATATATCCATACTTTCATTATTTGTCATTTCCTGTAGTACGACCAGGAAATCCAATACGGGTGAATCCCCTACCGTCAAGCGCACCCTGATGGGGGATCCAAAGTTCATCGAATCCATTAGCATCACCCCCGGTGAAGATGGGTATGATACCGGTGATGATGCCCGTTCCGGTGGGGCCACCAAGAAAAGGACCAGGCATGCCTATTCCGGAAATATTGAGAACAGCTCCGCGTTACAATTCAAATATGCCATCATGCTGGGTGAAGAAGTAGAGGCGCTTTCCAACACCAGCCTGCTTCAATTCATCGATGAATGGTATGGTACCCGTTACCGATATGGAGGCAGTACCAGGGATGGCATTGATTGTTCAGGTTTCAGTTGTTTGCTGATGAGTTCTGTATTTGGTAAGAAGTTGTCCAGGACGGCGAGGGAGCAGTTTGAAGAATGCCAGAAGATTCCCAGGGAAGCTTTACAGGAGGGCGACCTTGTATTCTTCAATACCAGGGGAGGCGTTTCCCATGTTGGGGTTTACCTCACCAATAATAAGTTCGTACATGCATCCACATCGAGCGGGGTGGTCATCAGCGACCTCGATGAAGAATATTACCGTAAGCGGTTTGTAGGAGCCGGTCGTTTGATGAACTGATCAATTTCTATTTCCCTTTCTTAATAGAATAAGGCTGGCCTTTGGGTGATCTCATGGTAACAGATACAGTCGGTATCGTAGTAATGGAATACCATTGATCTCCTGGTCCTGTTCTTATTGAGGTGTGGCTCCCCTCCATGCATCAGGTTGGCATGCCAAATGATGAGGTCCCCTTTGCGGGCCGTAAAGTATTGCCTGTTAAGCCCAAGCTCCCTGATCTTTTCCTGTACCATGGCTTCATAATCGGCATAATCCTTAGGGCCTAACCACCATTTGTTTCCTTCATTGCCATAATCGCTGTTCAGGTAATAGGGAATGGTATGGCTTCCAGGATAGTAATGGAGCGGACCGTTCTCGCTGTCAACATCTTCCAATGCGATCCATACCCCCAGTAATCCTCCTAAGGGGAAGGTGGTCATATGGATACTATCAGAATGTGTGTGCAATTCACTCCCTTGAAGGAAGTTCTTGCTCTGGAATAATGTAGGATGGCCCTGGATCAGGCAAGCCAAAAGCTCCAGCAGTTCTTCATTGTTGCCGATTTCATTGATGAGGGGAATCTGGCGAAAGGCAAACATGATGCTTTTTTTGAACCGGAACCGGGCCTTTCTCTCCCTGACCAGTTCTTCAATGGCGTTGTTGACAGCCTCCACCATGTTTTCATCCAGGTATCCCCTGATCACTGCAAATCCCTGCTCCTGAAATTGAAGGAGGGATTGCCGGGATTCCTGGTCAAGTTTTTGGAAGAGCCCGCATGCGGCCAGCTGCTTTTGGGGAATGGATGGTTTCAGGCGTTCCGGTGCGAGTCCTTTGAAATCCGCACTTGAGACAGGGGAGTAATATTTCTTTTTTAAGCCCAGTTTTTTATACAGGGGAACATTATGCCCCAACTGTTTTTTATGAAAGAAGTTATAGACAATATAACCCAGTTTGGACCTTCGGATAAGGGAAAGCATGATCCTGGAAAAGCTTTGGTTGGTTAATAGGAACAGTTTGATCGGTCAGCCTGGTTAAAGCTGGTGATCAGGAATTGTTTAATCAAGGCTTCTTACCGTAACATAGAAATTCTTGTCAACCGAAAGACTGGTTCCATTGCTATTGATGGCTTGCCATTCAGTGGTAGGGTAGAGCCATTGGTCCTTACCGTTGAAATTTACTTTTAGGGGCATGTCAAACCCGTTCACGCAATTTCTCCAGCGATACGATAGCTTGCCACCGCTAACACTATATTGGAACTGGGGTACCTGTGTGGTCCTGAGGTATTGCTGGTACACTTTTGACAGGTCCCTGCCTGCGGTTTTGGACATATACGCTTCTATGTCGGCTGATGTTACGGTCTGGTGGTAATAATCCTTGTTCATTTCCCTCAGCATGTTCCTGAATTTCTCATCATCACCAATGATCTGGCGGATCATATGGATCATGTTGGCTGCCTTGGGATACATATCGCTGCTGCCTTCCTTGTTCACACCATAAGGACCAATGATGGGAATATCATTCTGGATTCCCCTCCGTACTCCCTGCAGGTATTCGTTACCGGCATGGATGCCCGACTGGCATTGGGTGTAAATGGTTTCACTATAACTGGTAAATCCTTCATGTACCCACATATCTGCAATATCCTTGGTGGTGATATTGTTGGCAAACCATTCATGGCCACTTTCATGGATGATGATGAAATCCCACTTGTTGCCCCAACCTGTTCCCGACAGGTCGTTGCCAAGATAGCCATTGAGGAATTTGTTCCCATAGGCAACTGCACTCTGGTGTTCCATGCCCAGGTGGGGTGACTGGACCAGTTTGTACCCATCTTCATAAAATGGATAGGGGCCAAACCAGTGTTCGAAGCATTGTAACATGGGTGTTACTTGCCTGAATTGTTTTTTTGCGGCATCCAGATCTTCTTCCAATACCCAATAGTCACAATCCAGGTCGCCTTTTTCTCCCTTATACACTTCGTGCCAGGTGGCATATTTACCGATATAGGGGATGATATTGTAAGAGTTGATCGGGTTTTTCACTTCCCAGGTAAAACGATCATATTGCGGGTTGCTTTTATCGGTCCTGGTGAGACGGCCATTCCCAACACCGATCAATCCTTTGGGGGCATTGATGGTGAGTCTTGCGCCATTATCGGGTTCATCGCTCTGGTGGTCCTTGCAGGGATACCATACACTGGCCCCCAAACCCTGGCAGGCCACACTCATCCATGGGTTACCATTTTTATCCTTACTCCAGATCCATCCGCCGTCCCATGGTGGCCGAATGGCTTCCCTTGGCTTCCCTTCGAACTTGAGCTTAAGCATTTGGGTAGTGTTTACTGCATTTTGCCCTGACACCACCAGGTGGTAGACGTTTTGTTCCCTGTAAAGTACAACAGGCTGTCCGTCTATACTGGCATCGGTCAGTTCCATGGGTTCCTGCAGGTCGATCTGCATGTTCTTCCCTGCCTTAGTGATCCTGAATTGGATAGCGATGGATCCCTTGATCGTTTTGTTGCTATAATTGGGAGTAACCTCAATATCATAATGCAAAACATCCCACCAATCGCGTTCCGGGTTGATACTTCCCCTTAAGGTGTCTTGCCTGGTAAGGTGATGGTTATCATTCAGGGGTTGTGAAAAGAGTAGTGGGCTGAAAAGCAGGAAGGGTATGGTGGAACAAACAAGTTTTTTTACAAAATTCAATGCCATGGTGGAATGCTGGGTTATATTCGGGATTAAATATAAGAGGTTCCCGCGTATGACGGCGAAATTGATGTACAGGAGGGTAGTGGCTGTGTTAATATTCCTGGTCTCCTGTGGCAAGCGGGAGCAGGGGAATAATATTTTCTGTTATAATGAAAGTTCAGGCATTGCAACACTTGACCCTGCCTTTGCCAAGAACCAAAGCATTATGTGGGCGGTTCACCAATTGTATTCTACCCTGGTGGAGGTTGATTCCAATCTGAATATAGTGCCATTGCTGGCAAAGGATTGGGAGGTTGCTGCCGATGGCAGGACCTATACTTTTCACCTCCGGACAGACGTATACTTTCATGACAGTGATGTTTTTCCCGGGGGGAAGGGCCGCAGGTTAACGGCATCGGATGTAGCCTTCAGCCTCAAACGGATCATGGATCCGGCAACTGCCAGCAGCGGGGCATGGATATTCAACGGGAAGGTGGATCCGGATGAAGGCTTTACAGCCCTTGATGACAGTACCTTCCAATTGAGGCTGCTACAGCCTTTCCGTCCGATATTAGGGATACTCAGTATGCAGTATTGCAGTGTAGTGGCGAAAGAGGCTGTAACCAAATATGGAAAGGATTTCGGCAGGCACCCTGTTGGTTCAGGACCATTTCGTTTTGTGGCCTGGGAAGAAGGGCAGGTATTGCTCCTAAAAAAGCATGCTGCCTATTTTGAAAGGGATGCGCAAGGCAAGGCTCTACCTTATGTTGATGGGGTAAAGATCAGCTTTTATGATAGCAAGGCTACAGAGTTCCTTTTGTTCCGGCAAGGGAAACTCCATTTCATCAATGATATCGATCCATCTTTCAAAGATGAAGTGCTGAGTAAGAGGGGGAATTTAAGGAAGGAATGGGAGGGTAAGGTACGCCTTTCGAGGCACCCTTACCTGAATACTGAATACCTTGGAATATTGGTGGACAGCAATAATGCCCTTGTCAGGACTTCACCACTGAAAAGCAAATTGATCAGGCAGGCCATCAATTATGGTTTTGACCGGAGGAAAATGATGCTCTATTTGCGCAACTCCATAGGGATTGCGGCGGAAAGTGGTTTTGTTCCTGCAGGCCTTCCTTCCTTTGATAGTGCAAAGGTCAAAGGATTTCACTATGATCCGGATAGGTCCCGCCGATTGCTGGCCGCGGCCGGATTTCCAGGTGGAAAGGGATTGCCGGAGGTCAGGTTGCTCACCATACCGATCTACGCCGATCTTTCCAGTTTTATTGCACGGGAACTAAAAGAAATAGGCATTACTGTTCAGGTTGAGGTAGTGCAGAAGAGTTTGTTGCTGGAGCAGACGGCCCAGTCAAAAGCCCTGTTTTTCAGGGCAAGTTGGATAGCCGATTATCCCGATGCTGAAAATTACCTGGGCGTATTCTATTCAAGGAACCCGGCACCTCCTAATTATACACGCTACAATAATCCTGAATATGATCGGCTGTATGAAACAGCTTTGCTGGAGCAGGATGATACTGCCAGATTTGAAATTTACCGTAAGATGGACCAATTGCTTATAGAGGATGCGCCCGTAGTTCCCTTATGGTATGATGAGGTGGTACGTTTGGTTCAGCCAGGTGTGGAGGGACTCACTCCAAATGGTTTGAACCTGCTGGAAATCAGGAGACTGCGTTTTGTTGAAGGGAAAGGCAGATAAAATGACCTTAAGATTACAGTTTAATGCTGATTTGCGCCCTTATCGCCCTAACTTTGCGGCTCAATTTCTGTAAATGGTAGTTATTCTTACTTTCTTTTTTACCCATTGGTTTCTTTCTTTATTCTTCCACACCTTTTTCCTGCATCGCTTCGCTTCACACCAGATGTACACCACCAACAAGTGGTGGGAAAGGATATTCTATATTGGTACCTGGCTCACCCAGGGTTCATCCTACCTGGTACCCAGGGCCTATGGGGTCATGCACCGCATGCACCATGAATACAGTGATACGGAGAAGGATCCGCATAGCCCGCACTTCTTTAAGGATGTATGGGGCATGATGATCCACACCAGGAGCATTTACAACAGTTTTGTGACCCGGAAGGGAATGCCCGAACCCAAGTTCACGCAAGAATACCTGCCCGAATGGGAGAAGCTGGACAGGATAGGGGATAGCATGATAGTGCGCCTGGCCTTTGGAACAGTTTATACCCTTATTTATATATTCTTTGCCCCCAATTATTGGTGGTTCCTCCTGCTGCCTATCCATTTCCTGATGGGGCCTGTGCAAGGAGCCATCGTTAACTGGTGCGGTCACAAGTATGGTTATGCGAATTTTAAGAATGGGGATCATTCCAGGAATTCAGAGCCCTGGGGAATATTCCTTCTTGGTGAATTGTTCCAGAACAACCATCATAAGGATGGCGCTAATCCGAACTTCGCAAGGAAATGGTTTGAGTTGGATCCAACCTACCATATTATGAGGTTGATGAACCTGGTAGGGATAATAAAAATGAAGAAAGCATAAATGAAAAGGGTTGATCAACTGATCAACCCTTTTCATTTATCATTGTTTCCGGGCCTCGGCCTGGTTATTCTTTTTCAACTTGTCCTTGAACACTTTCTCAAACTTCTCTAGTTTGGGGCGGATCACAAAGTAGCAATAAGGTTGTGATGCATTGTTCTGGTAGTATTTCTGGTGGTAGTCTTCTGCCACATAGAAATTTTTCAGGGGAGAGATCTCAGTAATGATCGGGGATTTCCACGCCCCGCTCTTGTCCAGCTCGGTTTTGTAATAGATGGCCTTTTGGCGCTGCTCTTCGTTATGGTAGAAGATGGCGCTGCGGTATTGAGGGCCTACGTCGTTACCTTGTTGGTTGGGAGTGGTCGGATCATGGGTTTGCCAGAATACTTCCAATAGTTCATCGAAGGAGATGATAGCCGGATCAAATACCACCTGGATCACTTCAGCATGGCCTGTATTCTTTTCACAAACCTGCTCATAGGTCGGATTGGCTACGGTGCCCCCGGAATAACCGGAAGTAACCTTCAATACACCATTCAATTGTTGAAAAACAGCTTCCACACACCAGAAACAACCGGCACCTAAAGTTGCGGTGTCTGTTCTTTCCAGGTTACTGGCGTAAATAAGATCATTGGTCATGCTCTTGTTGGGATTTTCTTTTTGCGCACAACTGAATAACAAATGTGTAACAGAAAGGATCGACAGGTAAAAATATATTTTCATTCACTCCGGTTTCGTTACAAAAACTCTCATGCAAGTTACGATGGCATTCTGTTAAGGGTGGTTAAAACCATATTCCTGTTGTTTTTTAAGAATCCCTTAACGTTCCCGGAATCGGCTTCCAGCATGGGATATAATGAAAATCAATAATGGTAATTAAGTCATTAAACCCTATAGGTTTATTAGGGTTTCGGGTGTTTGGGCAATTGCACCAAGTAAAAAGCAGGACTGCCAAGGTAGTCCTGCTTTTTTATTTAATAATGGAATTAAATCACATCGAAAACAGTGAGCAATGCGATCACCACTGCACCAAGCCAGAAGAACCAGCCACCAAAGAACAATGGAATGATAAAGATAAGGCTCACCCAGAACTTCCAGGTCAGGGTCCTTTCCTTCAGGTAAATGGCCAACGGCGGAAGCAGGATGGCAAGGATGGCAAGGAGGATGGTATTAGCATCATCATCAGCCATTTTGCCGGCCTTTTTATCGGCCTTGTACTGTTTTACCAGTTTCTTCACTTCCTTGAACCTCGACTTCTTTTCCTGCTTGCTCAGGGTATTGAATTCAGCAACAGCCTTATCCAGTTCAGCCCTGGTAGCCGCATCCGGGGCGGTCGCTTCAGTTACTACAGGTTCGGTCTCAGCAGCCTTTACGACTGGGGCACTCATAAGGGCAACCAGTGAGGCCAATACAACGGTTAGTTTCTTCATAGTGAGTTGTTTGGGGGATGAAAATATAACATTTTGTCATTTAACCTTTTTTAGAGTGAATTATTTTAGTATTTAAAGTTTTAGCCGGGTTTATAGCTTTGCCAGTACAGGCGAAAGCCTATCTTTGCACCCGCTATGACACAAGAAAATATCAAATCATTACGGGAACGGGTTTCGGTTCTAAGGAGGTTTCTTTGACGTCCCTAACCGACAAGACAAGATCACGCAGGATAAACAACTGACCCTTGCACCAGGCTTCTGGGACGATAACCAGCGGGCTACAGGCATTCTCAAGGAAATCAAGGTTAATGAATATTGGGTGGGCCTTTACGAGCAGGTAGACACTGCGGTAGAGGATTTTGCCATTTTACATGACTTCTGGAAAGAAGGGGAGGCTGATGAGGCAGAAGTAAAGGAGGCTTATGATAAAGCCGTTATTGCTGTAGAAGATGCAGAATTCAAGAGCACACTCAACCAACCGGAAGATGAACTGCCTGCCGTAGTGCAGATCAATTCCGGCGCAGGTGGTACGGAAAGCCAGGACTGGGCCCAGATGCTGGCCAGGATGTACCGCATGTATGGCGAGAAGCAGGGTTGGAAGGTTACTGAACTCGATTGGCAGGATGGTGATGGGGCAGGTATCAAGAGTTGCACCTACCAGTTTGATGGCGCATTTGCCTATGGCTTCCTGAAAGCAGAGAGTGGGGTACACCGCCTGGTGAGGATATCCCCCTTTGATAGCAATGCCCGCCGGCATACTTCTTTTGCATCCGTATTTGTGTATCCATTGGTTGATGATACCATCAATATTGAGATCAAGGACAGTGATGTGAAAATGGAAACTGCCCGAAGCGGTGGCGCGGGTGGCCAGAACGTGAACAAGGTGGAAACCAAGGTAATGCTGACCCACATCCCAACAGGATTAGTAGTGGTTTGCCAGACGGAAAGGACCCAGTTGGGTAACCGCGAAAAGGCGATGCAGATGCTGAAAAGCCGTTTGTATGAGGAGGAATTGCGTAAGCGTGAGGAGTTGAAGAATGCCGCAAATGCCAGCAAGAAGAAGATCGAATGGGGAAGCCAGATCAGGAGCTATGTTTTCCATCCCTACAAAATGATCAAGGATCACCGGACCGATTTCGAGGTTGGTAATATCCAACCTGTCATGGATGGTGAACTGGATGGATTTATCAAGGCTTACCTGATGAGCCAGACAGAAGCGGAGTCCTGATGATCGGGGATGCGTAACTATTGTTGCCCCCCTTCGGAATTTTCATTAATAGATTTACCAAAAATTCAACATATGAATCTCGGTTATTTTTCATATCCATTGCCTGCCAATGAACCTGTCCTGAATTACGCACCAGGTTCCCCAGAAAGAGCTAACCTGAAGAAAGTTCTTGCTGAGTTAAAGAAAAAACAAATAGACGTTCCGATGTACATCGGTGGTAAAGCCGTTCGTACCGGAAAGAAAGTGGCCATGCACCCACCGCATGAAATTGGCCATACCCTTGGTCATTTCCACGCAGGAGAGGAAAAGCATGTTAAACAAGCCATAGATGCAGCCCTGAAGGCTAAGGAGTCCTGGGCAAACATGAGTTGGGAAAGCAGGGCAGGGATCTTCCTGAAAGCCGCTGACCTGATTGCCACCAAGTACCGCCCCTATATGAATGGTACCACCATGCTCGGTCAAAGCAAGAATGTATACCAGGCTGAAATTGACAGCGCCTGTGAGATCATTGACTTCTTGCGTTTCAATGTTCACTTCCTGAATGAGATCTATAAGCAGCAGCCGATCAGTGCACCGGGCATGCATAACCGAATGGAATGGCGTCCGCTGGAAGGTTTTGTACTGGCCGTTACACCCTTCAACTTTACCGCCATTGGTGGGAACCTTCCAACATCCGCAGCCATGTGTGGAAACGTAGTCATCTGGAAACCTGCCAATACACAGATCTATTCTGCCCAGATGTTCATGCGCATCCTGCAGGAAGCCGGTCTTCCTGATGGAGTGATCAACCTGGTATATGTGGATGGTCCTACCATTGGAAAGGTATGTTTCAACCATCCTGATTTTGCAGGTGTGCATTTCACCGGGTCAACCGGGGTATTTAACCAAATGTGGACTACTATCGGGGCCAATATCGCCAAATACCGTACCTATCCGCGAATCGTTGGTGAAACAGGCGGAAAGGACTTTGTGATTGCCCACAAGAGTGCGGATCCCGATGTAGTGGCCACTGCGTTGGCAAGGGGAGCTTTTGAATTCCAGGGACAGAAATGTTCCGCGGCATCCCGTGCTTACCTTCCTTCCAATATCGCTGAGCAGGTGAAGAAGAAACTGGTGGAGCAGGTGAAGAGTATGAAGATGGGAACAGTTGAAGACTTCACCAATTTCATCAATGCGGTGATCGATGAGAAGAGCTTCGATAAGTTGAAGAAATATATTGACAACGCTAAGAAAGACAGGAAGGCGAAGATCCTGGTTGGCGGCAACTGTGATAAGAAAGCAGGGTATTTCATTGAGCCTACGGTGATCGAGACCACTGACCCAAGGTATGTTACCATGTGCGAGGAGTTGTTTGGTCCCGTGCTGACCATCTATACCTATGATGCCAACCAGTTTGAGAAGGCTCTGGACCTGGTGGACAGCACCTCTCCCTACGCCCTTACCGGTTCCATCATATCTACCGACAGGGAAGCCATTGAACTGGCTACTGCCAGGCTGAGGAACGCAGCCGGTAACTTCTACATCAATGATAAGCCAACCGGTGCGGTAGTGGGTCAACAACCGTTTGGTGGTGCCCGTGCCAGCGGTACCAATGATAAGGCAGGTTCCATGCTGAACCTTTATCGTTGGCTGAGTGCAAGGACCATTAAGGAAACCTTTAATCCACCTACAGATTACCGTTATACCTTCCTGCAGGAAGCATAACCGAAAATAAAAAAGCGTAATGCCTGTGTGATGAGCACAGGCATTTTTATTTGCAGTAATGTGTTACCCAACTTTAACACTAAATTTTTCACAGGTACTTGCATATTGAACAACCGGAAACTATTTTTCGCGGATAAACCATCAATATGAAAAAAATAACCTTATTCGCGATCGGAGTTTTTGGATTACTAACGGCAAATGCACAGGTGGGCTTTGGGGTAAAGGCAGGTTATAACCTGGCAGATTTCAAAGGTAGAACCGGTGACAATCCAGGCATGAAGTCAGGCTTCCATGCCGGCGGTTTTGTCAGGATTCCCGTTTCAGGAAAATTCAGCATCCAGCCTGAACTGCTGTATTCCCAGCAGGGTGTAAATGATGAAGTCCAAGTCAATGAAGTTACTTACCAACAAAAATTAAAGACCAATTATCTTACACTTCCGGTTTTATTTCAATATCAATCGCCTCTTGGTATTAATGTATCAACAGGTCCACAATTGGGGTACCTTCTTTCTTCAAAGTTAGAGGCTAACAAAGGTTCAATGGATTATAAGGATTTTTTAAAATCCACTGACATATCCTGGGTATTGGGTGCTGGTTACGAAATGCGCAATGGGTTAGGGATCGGTGCCAGGTATTGTTGGGGACTGAACAATGTTTCAGATAGCTATAATGACCTTCGGAGCAGGGTATTGCAAGTAGGCTTATCCTATAAGTTTGGTTCGGGGAAAAAGTAAAGAAGGCTTTGTCCGTAAAATTTTAATCTGGCAGGGAGGTTTATCCTCCCTGTTGGTTTTAATGGGAGCCCTGTTTCCTGACGAATATCAGTGTCCCTTATGCGAATAATCATGGGTAAGGTCTCCCTGATCAGCCAATTATGCCTCAGGAATGAAAATATTGGGAAAAAAACTTACCTTATTCCTTACAATTTGCAACCTAAATCAGCAATCATGAAAAAGATCTTATTGCTTTCTTTCCTTGCTTTCATGGGCTACCTGGCCAATGCCCAGGTACAATTTGGGGCCAAGGCCGGGGTGAATTTTTCAACACTGGTAGGTGATGATTCAGAAGGCGCCAAGACCCATACTTCCTTTTATGGAGGTGCTTTTGCAAGGTTTTCCATTAACGAGAGTATAAAGTTCCAGCCGGAATTGGTGTATTCTGCGCTTGGAACTAAGGCCGATGATCAGGATGTCAGTGGGGAATTCAGGTTTGGCTACATCACCGTTCCCATCATGTTCCAATACCATACACCTGGCGGATTTTTTGGGGAAACAGGACCACAGTTGGGATTCCTGGTGAATTCAAAAGTAGAATCGGAAGGCACTTCGGTGGACTTCAAGGATTATACCAAGTCATTTGACTTCAACTGGGCCTTTGGGTTAGGTTACCAACTGAAATCAGGATTAGGATTCAATGCCCGCTATTGCCTTGGCCTAAGCAAAGTGATCGATGGGGAGGCATTGATCGAGCAGGAGGTGGATACCAAGAACAGTGTTATCCAGGTTGGCCTCTTCTATGTATTCAAAGGAAAATAACCGGACTATCGAATGTTGAGAAGGGCTGCGATTGTGCAGCCTTTTTTTTACATAACACTGATGATTAATCGAATAGTTTATTGAACTTATCAAGAATCGCCAGTTCATCACTTATTTATGCGGTTTGAACCCTTAACAATAAAATCCTTTGTGCTGCGTTTGTAGGTTTGCAAAACCAAATCAATTCTTATCATGAAGAAAGTATTTTTAGTTTTATTAGGCGCAGCTGCACTCGGAACAGCTAAGGCTCAGGTGCAGTATGGTGTAAAGGCAGGTGCTAATTTTGCTAACGTGATTGGCAGCGATGCTGATGATGCAAAAATGAAAGTAGGTTTTAATGCCGGCGCTTTTGCACGTTTCTCTATCAACGAAAGCTTTAAGGTACAGCCTGAACTGGTTTATTCCGGACAGGGTGCCAAGTACGATGATGAGTCCCTCGATTTAAAGTTGAACCTTGACTACCTGAATATCCCGGTATTGTTCCAGTACCATACCAATTCCGGGTTCTTCGCTGAAACCGGTCCCCAGCTGGGTTTCCTGCTTTCTGCAAAATTGAAGGCCGATGGTGAATCAGAAGATGTTAAGGATAGCTTCAAGTCAACTGACTTCTCCTGGGCTTTCGGTGCCGGCTACCAGTTTGCACAGGGCTTTGGCGTAAACGCCCGTTATAACCTTGGCCTGAGCAAGATTGAAGAATCAGGTGAGGCTAATGTAAAGAATGGTGTGTTCCAGGTAGGTTTGTTCTACACCTTTGGTGGAAAGTAAGCTTCCCGGGCAAATATGATCGAAGGGCCGCAGCAATGCGGCTCTTTTTTATTTACCCGTCTGCTTGTCTTATTTTAGCAAAAATTTCCGGCATTGAAGACGATACTTAGCAGCGAACAATTGGCCATGACCATCAAGAGGCTTAGTCACCAGATACTTGAAAACCATCCCGGGCTGGACAATACCTGTATCATCGGCATCCAGCCCCGTGGGGTTTGGCTAAGTGACCGGATCGTGGGCGAGGTCAGGAACCTCCTGCCCGCCGGTAAACTGGAATATGGCAAACTGGATATCACTTTTTACAGGGATGATATCCGGAAAGAACTGCATGTGCCCAACCATACCGATATTCCTTTCTCCATTGAGAACAAGAAGGTGATCCTGATAGACGATGTATTGTATACCGGAAGGACCATCCGCGCTGCATTGGATGCCCTACTTGATTTCGGTAGGCCTGAAAAGGTGGAGCTCTGCGTATTGGTTGACCGGAGGTTTAGCCGGCAGTTGCCTATCCAACCGGACTATTGTGGCAAGTCCATTGATTCCATCGTTTCCCAGAAGGTAACCGTATTCTGGAAGGAGAACCAGGGCAAGGATGAGGTTGTGCTATTATAGCCAGGTGGATGGCCATGCAGGATGGGGAGGGCCGGTCTTTCCGGCAGGCAGGAAAACCAGTTTTTGTAAATGCTTTGCTAACGTTTAACTTTGCATCTTAATGCAACTCAGTACTAAACATCTACTCGGCATTAGAGATCTCACTCCCCAGGACATCCAAATTATTTTAGATACTGCCACCCAATTCAAAGAAGTATTACAGCGCCCCATTAAGAAGGTTCCCTCCCTCAGGGATGTGACCATTGTGAACCTGTTTTACGAGAATTCCACCCGTACGAGGATATCCTTTGAGTTGGCTGAAAAGCGCCTCAGCGCTGATACCATCAACTTCACGGCCAGCGGTTCTTCCGTTTCAAAAGGGGAGACCCTGTTGGATACAGTGAATAATATCCTGAGCATGAAAGTGGATATGGTGGTGATGCGGCATAGTGCAAGCGGTGCGCCGCATTTCCTTGCAAAACATATCCCTGCTGCCATCATCAATGCCGGTGACGGGATCAATGAACACCCCACCCAGGCCTTGCTGGATGCTTTTTCGATCAGGGAGAAACTGGGAACATTGGAAGGAAAGAAGATCGCCATCCTTGGTGATATTATGCATTCCCGGGTAGCCCTGAGCAATATTTACCTACTGAAAAAGATGGGGGCTGAGGTAATGGTGGCCGGTCCGCCCACCCTGATCCCCAAACATATGGCCGAAGCCTTCGATATCAGGGTTGAATATGATATCGTGAAGGCGTTGCAATGGTGCGATGTGGCCAATGTATTGCGCATTCAACTGGAACGCCAGAACCAGGTCCTTTTTTCCTCCTTAAGGGAATATAACCTGGCTTATGGGGTGAAGAAAAGCCTGCTCGATAGCCTTGATAAACAAATATGGGTCATGCACCCGGGCCCGATCAACCGTGGGGTGGAATTGGACAGTGATGTTGCAGACAGCAAGCAGTCCATCATCCTCCAACAGGTGGAGAACGGGGTTGCGGTGAGGATGGCTGTGCTCTACCTGCTGTCCGGAAGGAAGCCGGAATAATCTTATTGCCTGGCAGCTTGATGCTGTCAGGTGCTTTTTCCTATCTTCACGCCTTCATTTTCAACTATGCAGCGTATCTGCCTCTTTCCCGGAACATTCGATCCCATTACCCTTGGGCATGTGGATATTGTCAATAGGGCACTTCCCCTGTTTGACAAGATAATCATTGGCATAGGCCTTAATGCTGCCAAGGCGCCCATGTTTTCCCCTGAGCAGCGCTTGCTGTGGATCAGCGAGATCTTTAAGGATGAACCCAAAGTGGAAGGGGCTGTTTATGAAGGCCTGACCGTAAAGTTCTGTGAGGAGATTGGCGCAAGGTTCATCCTCCGGGGGATCAGGTATGTGAGTGATTTTGAATATGAAAAGACCATTGCCGACGCCAACCGGACCCTGGATAAGGAAATTGAGACGATATTCCTGACGGGTGAGCCCAAATACACTTCCGTAGCGTCAACCATTGTTCGGGATATCATCCGTAACAATGGCGATGCCACTCCCTTTATTCCCCAGGCCGTGGCGGAAAGCCTTAAGAACCTGAAATAATATGGAACCCATCTGGTTTGATCCTTCCCTTTCTTTGGAACAACTTACTGCACTTGGTAAGGGTACACTCGGTGAGCACCTGGGTATGGAATGGACTGAAATTGGCCCGGATTACCTGAAAGCAAGGATGCCTGTTGACCACCGTACCAAACAACCATATGGTCTCTTGCATGGAGGGGCTTCTGTATCCCTGGCAGAGACCCTTGGCAGCGTAGGGGCAGCCATGTCAGTGGATCCAAACAAATTCCTGGCCGTTGGCCTGGAGGTCAATGCCAACCATATACGCAGTGCACGTTCCGGTTATGTTACCGGCACTGCCCGTCCTGTCCACCGGGGCGCCACCACCCAGGTTTGGGATATCAGGATCGAAGACGAGAAGGGTAAGCTGGTTTGCCTTAGCCGTCTTACGGTCGCCATCCTTAAGAACAAGCAGGCAACACCTTAACGATAACAATCCAACACATCAATGATTGAGGGGAAAGTGTTGGATCCTACCTCAATCCATCGCTCCCTGGCCAGCCATTTCAATTCCGTGATCTGCTCCTCTGTTTGGGGAACGAGTTGCTGTGGGCCTGCAACCCTCATTTCAAACCAGTAGGACTCCTTCAGGATATGCTTGCCACTTTCATGGTAGGTGTGGTAGGTGGTGATCAGCGGTTTGACCAAGGTAATATTATCGAGACCTGTTTCTTCCTTAACTTCCCTGATAGCGCACTCTTCAATGGACTCATTGGGATCCAGTTTTCCTTTCGGCAGGTCCCATTTCCCCCGCCTGAACATGAATAGTATTTCGTTTTGTTCATTCCAGACCGCACCACCACCTGCCTGGAAAAGGGTGAATTTTTTCCAGAAGGCTTTTTTCAATTCCTCCAGGTCCTGGTGCAGGATAATACCTGCGTGCACTTTTTGGTTCTCCATCTCATGGATCATTGATTTGATGGCAGGCAGGGAGAATTCATCAATGAAGACCGCGTCATCATGGTGGAGATAGGGTTCAAGGGCGGGCTCGATGGCGTCGCAAAGGAATAGGGGGTTGGCGTTGAAGTAGACCTTTATGTACATATTGCTGATCGGTTGGTTTTTTCGGGTTAATTTGCGGCCCGAAACATTTCCTGCAAAGATTAAAAACTTTATATGAAGTCGAACGAAAAGGCAGTGGCGGAAAAACTGCTGCAGATCAACGCCATCAAATTAAGCCCGGAGCAGCCCTTTACCTGGGCCAGCGGCTGGAAAAGCCCCATTTACTGCGATAACAGGAAGGTATTGTCCTTTCCCTATATCCGCGACTTCATCAAATCGGAGATGTGTAATGTGATCTTTGAATCCTTCCCTGAAGCTGACCTGCTGGCCGGTGTTGCAACGGCCGGGATCGCCTGGGGCGCCATGGCGGCAGACCAACTAAAACTGCCCTATATCTATGTTCGTCCAAAGCCCAAGGAACATGGCCTGGGTAACCAGATCGAAGGTTCCTATGAAAAAGGACAGAAGGTGGTGGTGATCGAGGACCTTATTTCCACCGGAAAGAGCAGTCTCCAGGTAGTGGATGTATTGAAGGAAGCTGGTTTGGAAGTGGTAGGGATGGTCTCCATTTTCACTTATGGCTTTACGGTTGCCGAGGAAGCCTTTGCCAAGGCAGGAGTGCCCTATAAATCACTGACCAACTATGCTAACCTGGTAGGACTGGCACTGGAGAAAGGGACCATTGCGGCGGAAACAGAATCCGTTCTGTTAAAATGGCGCGAGGACCCCGCTAACTGGAAGGGAGTTTAGTATCTTGTAGCAAATACTGTATACCATGAAAAAGATAATCGGGATCATGTTATTGGTTTTGGGCTTTGGCATCAATGCAAGTGCCCAGGCCAAAAAAGCTTCTGTCACGGTCGCCATTTCTACCCCTACAGTTCAGTGTGAAATGTGCAAGGATAGGATCGAAAAGTGGATGGCAAGGGAAACAGGGGTAACCAAAACGGTGGTGGATTACAAAAGGAAGACCACAAAGGTTACCTACCTGACCGACCGGACCAATGTTGAAAATATCAAGACAGCGATTGCCAATATCGGGTATGATGCGGATGACGTTACAGCAAATGAGGAGTCTTATCAAAAGCTACCCAAATGCTGTAAGAAACCAGCAGATGGTGGCGGGATGAAAAAGAATTAGTCCCCGAATTATATTGAAATGGGCTTTCACTGATAAGTGGAAGCCCATTTCTTTTGGCGAAAACATGCCTGTCAAAAGGAAGATGTCGAGGGAAAAGGATCAGGTTTCCCGGATGGTTTTGTCTCAAAAAGAAGGGTGGACCGGGTATTCGGTCCACCCTTCTTTTTTGGTCAGGCTTGTACAATAGTTGATGATATATTTAAGAAAATAACAGATTAAAAAAGATCATATGTAGGGAAAACCTGTTCCCGCATCCAGGCTACCTTATGTTATTCAGATCAGCCCTTTTCAGATCCAGTTCCTGGAAAAGTTGTTTTCCTGCACTCACCAGTCGATCTCCTGCTTCCCCTGGTAATTGACCGGTACGTTAAAATAGACCCCTGATTTTCCCATCTTAACCTTACCATTCACCTTCACATCGATCTCGGAATTGATCAAAAGGGAGAGGGCGTTCGAGACCAACTGTTTCATGTCAACCTTCATTTGCATCGGCAAATAGAAGGTGTCCATTTTCGGGATCGTCACCAGGGTGTCCAATACGGTCCTTCCAACATAGCGGTTATTTATCGAAACATCCAGTTCCGCCCCCCTTAACTGCAAGGCGAAATTATTCGGGTTATAATATTTGATGTCTGCCGAAACGACAGACTCCCCTAATCCTACTTTATTGATCCTAAAGTTTTCAAAGGCCTGGTATTCCGGAATCTGGGGTTGCTTACAGGCTCCCAGGAAGGCTAGGGGAGCTGCGGCCAACAGCCATTTTAATTGCATATAGATCGTTTATCGCTTTTTTAATGTTAGGACCCGAAAGGTAGGGGATAGTTGAATTATTGGCAAATTCAATTGCAAATATGCTGTTATCTTTACTGCCAAAATATTTAGGCTAAGGGTGTTTTATCATCATTTTTTAATGAAATGGTTTATGTCAAAATATTTAGCATTAATAATTACTATCTAAAATATTGTTTTGTAGTTAATTATAACAATTAATGAGCGATAATAAATTTAATATAAGGTACATTTGTTTCAATCAGACCAATCCGAAATAACCAATAAAAAGATGTCAGGTAATTTAAAAAATACATTATCATTAAATATTGATTTACAATATTTTGCAAGTGTTAATTGGTTTAAAAAAGCTGTTAAATATAAATATTTAAATATTATTATATATGTACCTCATGAAAAAGTGAGTTTTCGGAACCGTTGCTGGCTTGGAAGTGGTCATGGATTGATGCGTTTGTCCATTCCCCTGATTTCGGGCAGGGACCAGCGAACGCCTTATGGGAAGATCCGGACGGCTGGTGGAAGGTGGAAAGTGGAGCATTGGAGGGGGATCGTTTCCTGTTATAATCGGTCTCCCTGGTTTGAGCACTACCGTGACGAACTGGCAGCTTTATTTGAGCAGCCTACAGAATCGCTGGTCGAATGGAACCTGTCTGGCTTGCAATGGGTCAATCGCCAGTTGGGTGGAATCTGGGAGATGAACGTGGTTGATAGCCCCGCCATTGACGGTGCTCTATCACCTGAAGCTCTTCGTCAGGTAGCAGGTGAATTCCTTCCCAATAACCAGGCTTCCTGGTTGGAAACCTATCCCGTACAACGGTACCCGCAAGTCTTCGAAGAACGGAATGGATTCCTTCCGGGTTTATCCATCCTTGACCTGCTTTTCTGTATGGGGCCAAAGAAGACCCTGGAGATCCTGAAAAATGAATAGGCTGGGTGCAGTTATTATGAAGTAGTTGCAGTGAGGTTGGGCAGGATGGAAAGAAATCAATTATATAATTAATAATTCAATGTGTTTTTTATCTGCTCTTTGGATGAAAAATTATATAAGAATTGAATTATTCAAATATTTGTATATATTTAATATGAATTACTGCTTTAATGATCCGCATACTTTTTTTCCCGGATCAGCCCTTTTGAAAGGATTTGGTAAACCTTAGTGGTAAAAAAAAGTCCTGCCGGGGCAGGACCTTTATTCGGGGTGGGTCATCAGATATGAACCACTTTCTTTTTTGACTGGATAGCTTTTTGTTTGTTTTGGATCTCTTCCTTTTGTTGTTCGATCATCTCTTTATAATGCTGTTCCTGCCATTGTAGTTGTTGTTCCAATTCTTTCAATTGTTGCTTTTGTAGCTGGTATTGCTTTTGCAATTCCCTTGTATGGATCAGCTGGGCTTCTACCTGCCTGATCCTGTTTTCTTCCATCATTTTCTGGGTCTCCTTTTCTATTTGTTTCCAGTCAACCTGGGCCATGGCTTTTTCCAGTTCCCTTTTCAGCACTTCCTCGTCCACCCCCTGCTTTTTAAGCTCCCTGGCCAGTTTGTCAAGATTTAGTTGCTCAAGGGCCAATTTTGCCTGCAGGCTGGCCTCTTCAGCGTGTTTCATCCTGGCTCGGGCATGTCTTTGTTCGGGGCTAGCTGTATCGGTGAGGATAAATTCAAAGCTTTTGGTCGGTACATAGGGCTGCATGGCTTGGCTGGCTTCTTCCGGCAATTGAGGAGATCCTGGGGTGACCAGTGAAAATACCCTGGTTTCTTCATTGGCGGTACGGGTAAAAAAATGCTGGTCATTCCCCCCATCGAAATATGCTGCTACCTTCAGTACCTCTTCAAGGTTTTTCCCTAAACCGGGCTTTTCCGGAGTGGAAATTTCTGTTACCGTTGATCCTTGCCGGCTGGCCTGATCGTTCCTTCTTCTTCTTGGGGGAACCTGGCGGAGTGGCTTTTTATCTTCCCTGATTACCGGGTAGCTGGCTTCCAGCCCCTTGGCAATAGCTGGGGAGTTGATATTTTTCACAAGCAATTCGGCCACCTTTAGCTCAGGTTGGACCAGGGTAAGCATCATGAAAAGGAGCATGGAAAGAGAAAGGGAGGCTGCTTTTGCCCTTTCCGGCTTAGCAGGGGTATGGATACCCAGCATGCGCTGCACGCGGGTCAGGAGCAATTGGTGGTGGGAGCCGCTGGCTGCTATCAGCAATGCCGGCCTGAATTGACGATTCTGTTCCAGCCTTAGAAGAGCCTCTGCATAGTTAGCCGGTGAAAAAGGGAATTGGAGTACCCAATCATCGCAACTGTGTTCCCGCTCTGCCCTGATTTCCTGGATGAGCTTGCATGCGAATGGATTGAACCTGAACAATACTTCTGCAAGGGCCACCAGCAAGTTCCAGAAATAATCATTGCGTTTGATATGGGCCATCTCATGGATCAGGATGGCCTCCAACTGGTCCTTTGTCAATTGGTTCAGCGAAGCCACCGGCAATAATATCATGGGTTTCAGCCAACCCATCACCAATGGGGAATCAAATTTTTCGGTCAGCCCGATTGATATCTTTCGTGCGATATGCATATGCCCCTGCATTTCCTGCACAAAAAGGCGCCATTCCACGGGGACCTTGGCATAGGCAGACTGCTGAAGCCTTCTCATTTGTAACCAGATACCACCCAACCGGGCAAACTGGAAGAGCAGCCAACCCAAATAGGCCAGTGCGGCCCAGGGCAGGACCTGGTCCAAAAGACTTCTTATTGAGGAATAATAATTGAAAGTACTATTGTCTTCAACGGTTAAAGGATAATAGGTGCTGGTGGTCAACTCTGCCCAGCGGAAAAGGAAGGAAATGAACACCCATAAGGAACCCAGGCCCAAAGCAAGGAGGGCCAGCTGGTATTTACGGGATGCAGCCAGAGAAGGAAGTATGCGAACTACTACTGAAAATCCCAACCACAAGATCCCGAATTGCCACCAACTGTTCAGCAGTGTCCAGCCTAACGCTTCCAATACTGCAGCGTTACCTGGGTGGAGCATATTATTGCTTTTTGAGGTTGTTTAATAATTCCTGGATCTGTTCCAGTTCTTTCGGTGACGCCTTGTGGTTACCCAATGCCTGGATGACCAGCTGGGTAGGGGAGCCCCCAAACAATCCGTCAATCATTTTCCCTAACAGGTGCTTCTGGGTCTTTTCCTTACTGACTGCTGCCTGGTAAATATGGGTCTTCACAGAGTCGTCCCTTTTTACCAGCCCTTTTTCATGCATGATCTGCATGAGTTTGAGTGTGGTCGTGTAACCGACATCCTTGGTCATTGCCAATTCTTCGTGTACCTCCCGAACGCTGGCCAGGCCTTTTTGCCAAAGTACCTGCAGGATCTCCAATTCGCTTTCCGTAGGTTTAATGTATTTCTGGGCTGCCATTCAAGTGAAAATTTAATCCGAATATACGATTTGTTTCGTAAACAAATGTTAAATGGTCCTGAAAGGATAGGTCAGTGGATAGAAGGAGGGATGGATGGCCAGGGGCAAAGGAAAAATTCCGGGGACAGTGGATAGTTGTGCCGTCTGTTTGCCTGTTGGGACCAGGGCAAAAAAAAAGCCCCGGCGTAGACACGTCGGGACTTTTGGTATTTGGATCTGATTAGTTTCTGATACAAATGTAGGGATTATTTCTCTTCAACATTAATGCTGAAGGAAATTTCTTTTCCTGCAGCCAGGAAAGTTTCATATTTCTTAACAACATCGGCTGGTTGTTCCTGGCCATTGATGGTCAGTTTACCATTACGGAAATCTACTGCCAGTTTTCCATCGGCAGCGAAACCATCCTTTTTCAAGGCTTCGATCAGGCCGTTCAAAGCCTGGTCTGCGCCGGTACCGTTGACCTTAACCTGTGCATCGGCCTTGTCGCCGGCTTCCACGCGGATCTCCACTTTCTTTTCCACTTTATGGTTACCATGACCGCCTTCGGCCCTGGTGCCATGGATCTGGGCAAGGGTTGGGGCCAGTACCAGGGAAACAATACTCATAAGTTTAATGAGGATGTTCATAGATGGACCAGAGGTATCCTTGAAGGGGTCACCTACGGTATCACCTGTTACAGAAGCCTTATGGGGTTCGGATTTTTTATAGTAGATCTCACCATTGATCTCAACACCCTTTTCGAAAGACTTCTTGGCATTATCCCAGGCACCACCGGCATTGTTCTGGAACATACCCATCAGTACACCGCTCACAGTCGCACCTGCAAGGAATCCACCCAGTGCTTCAGGTCCCATGATGAAAC
The DNA here is from genome assembly GCF_018595685.2 of Flavihumibacter rivuli. NCBI lineage: Bacteria > Pseudomonadati > Bacteroidota > Chitinophagia > Chitinophagales > Chitinophagaceae > Flavihumibacter > Flavihumibacter rivuli. The sequence continues at coordinate 1,540,277 of NZ_CP092334.1, read as the reverse complement.
CAATGATGATGGGGGATACGATAGCTATGGCACCAGGCAACATCATTTTTTTGATGGAAGCTTCAGTAGAGATAGCTACGCACTTATCATATTCGGGCTTTCCTGTTCCTTCCATGATTCCGGGAATGGTACGGAACTGGCGGCGAACTTCTTCCACCATTGACATGGCAGCTTCTCCAACTGCACGGATAGCGAGTGAAGAGAAGATAAAGGGGATCATGCCACCCACGAACAGGGAGGCCAGTACATCTGCCTTATAAATATCGATACCATCGATGCCAGCAACACCAACGAAGGCGGCAAAAAGGGCAAGGGCTGTCAATGCTGCAGAAGCGATAGCAAAACCTTTACCGGTGGCAGCGGTAGTATTACCTACTGCATCCAGTACGTCGGTCTTCTCCCTTACTTCCTTGGGCAGTTCGCTCATTTCTGCGATTCCACCGGCGTTATCCGCGATGGGACCGAAAGCGTCAATAGCCAGCTGCATGGCGGTAGTAGCCATCATACCGGCTGCTGCGATGGCAACACCGTAAAGGCCTGCGAAATAATAGGAACCGAAGATACCACCGGCCAATACGAGGATAGGCAGGAAGGTTGATTCCATACCTACAGCAAGACCACCAATTACGTTAGTGGCATGACCGGTTGATGATTGACGGATGATAGACAATACCGGACGCTTACCCATAGCGGTGTAATACTCGGTAATGATACTCATCAGGGTACCTACGATCAGACCAACTACGATCGCGTAGAACACATCCATACGGTTGAATTCAAATCCGCGAAGGGAGAGGGTAGTCTCAGGTAAAATGTATTGTACAAGGAAGAAGGAGGCTACTGCGGTCAGGATAATGGAACCCCAGTTACCCATGTTCAGGGCTTTCTGTACAGCGTCGGTGCTGATACCTGCATTTTCGGAAATGCGAACGAACCAGGTACCAATAATGGAGAAAATGATACCCACACCTGCGATCAGCATAGGCAGGAGGATGGGGGAATAACCATTGAACGCATCGGTTGCGATGGTCTCCTGTCCCAATACCATGGTAGCCAGAACAGTGGCAACATAGGAACCGAACAGGTCAGCACCCATACCGGCAACGTCACCTACGTTATCACCCACGTTATCAGCGATGGTGGCTGGGTTACGCGGATCATCTTCAGGGATTCCTGCTTCTACCTTACCAACCAGGTCAGCACCTACGTCGGCAGCCTTGGTATAGATACCGCCACCCACACGTGCAAAGAGGGCAATGGATTCAGCACCCAAAGAGAAACCGGTCAGCACTTCAATGGCTTTGGCCACCAGGTGGTCGTTAGCAGCCACTCCAGGGGCAAAGGCCTGAACCAGAACAATGAACAATCCACCCAGACCAAGAACAGCCAGACCGGCAACACCCAGACCCATTACGGAGCCTCCGGTGAAGGATACGGATAGGGCCTTGGAAAGGCTGGTGCGGGCTGCATGGGCAGTACGAACGTTGGCCTTGGTGGCGATACGCATACCAATATAACCAGCCAATGCACTGAACACGGCACCAATGATGAAAGCTAAAGCGATGGTCCAGTGTGAGTTTTCATTCTTGCTGGCCATGAATCCCAGTAGGAGGGAAACGATCACTACGAAATAACCGAGGATCTTCCATTCTGCCTTCAGGAAGGCCATAGCACCCTCAGCAATGTAGTTACTGATCTCTTTCATGCGGTCGGAACCTGCATCCTGTTTGGATACCCAGGCAAATTTGATGAGGGTGTACACCAAGCCGATAACACCCATTGCCGGAACCAGGTAAAACAATTTGTCCATAATGAAATGCTTGTTAACAAAATTTTTAGAGTGGGCAAAAATAGGGGAGAAATACCATAGTTAATAGCCCGGAAACTGAAAATGAACAACTAAAAAACCCCGGAAGGGTCATTTTTTACCATTCCGGGGCGCAGTTTTTGGGGATTTCCCCTTTAAAAGAACCTGGTTCCTGCTATTTATCCTACCTCGCCATTAGTTGGCCCTGGTACTATCGGTTCCTTTCTTTTTCTTCCTGAGCAGGTTGTTCAGGAGGTCCTTTCCCATCTCTTCAGCCCTTTTCTGGGTGGATTGACCGGAACTGGCGGAGTCTTTCTTTCCGCTAAGTTTTTCCTGCAGTGATTTCTGTGCATCCGCCAGGGCCTGTTGTTTCAGGGTGTTCAGCGAATCCTTAGCTGCTTTCTTTGTAGCCGTTGCGATACTATCCACTTTGGCTTTCTGTTCAGCCGCAATATCCTTTGCTTTCTGCTCCAGTTCATTGGCCAGGCTGTTGGAAGCATCCTGGAGGTTATAGGTAAAGGATGGGTTTTTTATGGTTCCGCCTAGTTTTACTTTCAGGCTAACGGTTTCGCCCATCGAAACGGGTAGGCCCTTTTTTGTGAATTCAGCTGCCAGCCCATTCACCAGTTGGTTGGCTTCCTTACCCAGCTTGTCCCTGGGTACTTTAAGGTTGACGATGTAATCGAGGGACTGGTCAAATCCGTGCATACCCCCGATCTCCATATCAATATCCTTTACCTTGACCTTATAGGGTTTTACCAGAACCTTACCGTTTACAAATTCAATGTATTGCTTAATATCCTTGACGGAGATCTGCTTCAGGTCGGTCAGTTGGAGTTTGTTGGCCAGTTGTTCCAATGGCGCAAATTTTGAAAGCACCCCTTCCAATAGGAGCAGGTTGCCTTTACCGGTAAGGGAGGCCAGGTCTGGCATCATGGTCTCGCCCAGATGGCCATTCATGGTCAGGCTGGAATTAAGTTTCCCCGAAATGAACTCAGCTACCGGGGCAAGGTATTTCACCGTGTTGAATGCCTTGAAGGTTTGCTGCACATCAAGGTTGGCCAGGTCATAGCTCAGGCTGATCGCCGGCCTGGATTTCTCCTGGCGGGTGGAGTAGGAGCCTTTCAAGCCAATGTTCCCCCCCAGAGCATCCATATTCACCTGCCTGAGATCAACGGTTTCATTGGCAATCTGGAGGTTACCCCTGACATTATTATAATTGGTATTGTCGTATTTCACCTGGTCAACTGCCGCATTCACTGTAAAATTGATATTGGCTGGAACAAGGAATGGCCCGCTGCCTTCAGTAGGTTGACCTTCTTCCTGTACCGGTGTGCCCATCCATTTGTTCAGGTCCACTTTATCCGCCTGCATGTTGAGTGAACCAGACAATGGTTCATCTTTCAGCGCATAACCAATGGCGTTAGTCAGGTCGCCTGTTGCGCTGAAATTGGTTCCCATGAATGAACCGTTTGAGTTTACCAACCTGAACTTTCCTGGCTGCATGGTAATGGTAGCATTCCTTAATTGTAAGCCTTCCGGGTAATCAGGAGTCTTGTAATCTACCTGGTTAAGCAATACGCTGCCACCCAGGTCAATGGATTGGTATTGTTCCTTGTCCACCATTGACTTTCTGCCTTTGACCCTGATATCCCCATTTAGTTTACCTGCCAGGCTGGTCCCGGGTTCAAAGCTGTAGAATTGTTTTACCCTGGCCAGGTCGAAACTACCTTTTACACCGGCGTCGAAATAGGGGTCGGATGCCGGCTGTTTTAGGAGCAGGTCAAAATCAACTTTATCGGCTCCAAATTCAACGTGTCCACTAGGGATATTCACTACGGTATTATCAGGAATGCCATCCGGGTTGGAAACCTGGATGATCGCATTGGTATTTTGTATCGGTTGGGGGAACGCTGCGGACGCGTAGTACAGGTTGGCGATCTTGATCAGCCCCTCTGCCTGGAATGGACCGGGTTTTTGCTGCAATACAACATTGAGGTTGCCCTTTGCCTTGATATCTGCATCTACCAGGCCTTTTACAACAGTTCCTGCCGCCAGTTTGATGAATTGGTCAATGGTAGATAGGTCCAGTTTCCCTTTTGCTGCCATGTCAATGAACTGTGCCGTAAGCGGCTGCTTATACAACAAATGGAATTGGAAAGGTTCCTTTCCCATCAGCAGGGATGCCTGCGGGATATTGATAACCGTATTGTCCGGTTGCCCATCTGCGTTAGATGCCTGAAGGTCAAGGTTGATCTTGCTTACCTGCATGGGCAATCCCGGGTAATGGAATGCCCCATCCTTTACCTGGGCCTTTACATCATAGGCCGGAAGCCTGGTTGGGGAATAAGTGCCTTTGACCATACCGGAAAAGCTTGCTGTACCGCTGGTCTTAATCTGGTCGAAATCATTCTTGTAGATCGCAGGAACCAGGGAGAGCAGGCTTTTAAAATCGTTGGAAGGGGTATTGAAGCGGATATCCATCCCATAAGTACTGTCATTAACGAGCTGGAAGTATCCATCCGCATTTACCTCGAGGTCGTTCAGGGATAGTTTTGCTGCTTCAAAGGCATACTTACCTGTCGTCGTATTGATCTTTAGGTCTGCGTCAATGTTTGATCGGACATTGGACAGCCAGGGGATCCCTTCGTAAGTAAAGTTTGTTGCTTTGGTACTGGTGCTGGTGTTGAGGGTAAACTCATCCGCCGTAAGATCGCCGCTTCCTTCATGCTCAAGTCCTTCAATTTCCAGGTCCATATTCCCCTGGCGGTCTTCGTATTTGATCCGTCCATTGTTGATGGCGTAATTGTTCAGTTTCAGGTGGAATGCCCCGGTTTCATGGGTATCTTGTTGGGCGGCAGTGTCCGCTTTCATGATGTCCCAGTTCGTTTTGCCATCCTTATCAATAATGGCATGGATACGGGGTTCCTCCAGTACCACCTTCTTGATACTTACAGGGCCACTACCCAGCAGGCTGAAAAGGTTGACCACAATATCGATCTGCCTTGCCGCAATCAGGGTATCCTTCATGAACCTGTCATTGCCCGAAACCGACAGTTCCTCTAACCCAACCGATAAGCGTGGGAAGCGCCTGAAGAGGGAAACCGAAACATCCCGGAAAGCAACCTTCGCATCAAGCTGGTTATTGATCTCCTTTTTAGCGATTTCAACCAGTTTATCCTTGAATAATAAAGGGGCCGCCGCCGCCGCTACCAATACAAAAAGCACAATTCCACCCACGATCAACAATGTTTTCTTCAGCATACGATTGGATTTTCAAACAGTTTCAATAACGCCTCCGGCGTAATTTTGTGATAAGGTCTACCCTTTTTACCTGAATTCCAGCAAATATGACACCAGAAAGAAAGAAAAGGTTGCTATCGGTATTGGATAAGCGACAACCAGATCTGACAGTGATCCTTGAAAATATATTTGATCCCCATAATATAGCGGCTGTAATGAGGTCCTGCGATTCGATAGGGATACAGGAAGTTTTTATTGTACAGACAGAAGCGCCCAGGAAGAAAAGATGGGGGGCAAGGAGTAGTGCAGGTGCGAAGAAATGGCTTACTATACACAATTTCAGCGATGTGGATGCCTGCGTGGAAGCAGTGCGCAGTAAGTATGATAAGATTTACACTACCCATATGAATACGGATAGCCGGAACCTATACGACCTTGATTTTACAAAAGGGTCCATGGCGCTTGTGTTCGGCAATGAATTGTATGGGGTGAGCGCCCGGATGGTGAGCCATTCTGACGGGAATTTCATCATCCCCCAAGTAGGGGTGATCAAATCGCTGAATATATCCGTGGCTTGTGCGGTTACCCTGTATGAGGCTTACCGGCAGCGTGCCACGGCTGGTTTATATGATAAGCGGCGATTGGATGACCAGACGGTTAACGAACTTGCAGCCAGATGGGGATATGAATGGGAGAATTTCCTGAAAGGGGAAGAGCCTGAAAATGCCTATTAATGAAAAGGATCTGTTTTGTCATATTAGCTATACTGCTGATGCCCGGCCTTCGTGCACAATATGTAAAAAAACTGGGCATTGCAGAACTGGAGCAGCATATAGTCAATAGCAAAAAGCCGCTCGTAGTAAATTTCTGGGCCACATTTTGCAAGCCCTGCCTGGAAGAGCTGCCTTATTTTTTTGAGCAATCAAAGCGCCATGATTCAGTTGAGCTGGTCCTGGTGAGTCTTGACCTTCCTGATTATTTTCCCGCTAAGATTGATGAATTCCTGTTGAAAAGATCCATGACAGGAGCCACGCATTTTTGGTTGAACGAGACCAATGCAGATACGTTCTGTCCACGGATAGACAAATCCTGGGATGGCGCCCTTCCGGTTTCATTGTTTGTTCATCCTGCCAGGCAATACAGGAAATTCTATAACCGTGCCCTGAACCCGATGGAGGTAGAGCAGGCATTCAGGGAGTTGTTGCAATAAGGCATAAAAAAACCCTTCCGTGGAAGGGGGATAGGTTAATTCTTTCTTTTGATAGCACACCCGATCGATTTGCTTTCCTTCACTGCTATGTCTTTACCTGTAAGCATTTCATTGATCGCTTCCTTTAAATGTTGCCTGGTTATCTTGGTGTCATCAGCCGGGCTGTCATCAATGGCACCATGGTAAACCAATTTGCCATTTCCATTGAAAAGGAAACATTCAGGTGTTCGCGTAGCCCCGAATGCATCGGCCAGTTCGTTATTACTGTCCACCACATAAGGCCAATCATAACTTTGGGTGCGCGCGTAGCTTTGCATGGATGAATAGGAGTCTTCTTTATCCCTCACCCCTTCATTGGAGTTCAGGATGATTACCCCCAGTTTTTTTTGTTGGGCATAATTGAGGATATCCCTTGTCCTGGCCTGGTTTTTCATCACATAAGGACAGGTATTGCAACTAAACATAACCACCAATCCATTATTGGTCTTTGCATCAGCCAGGGAGACCAGTTTTCCTGATACATCCTTCATTTTGATGTCAGCCTTAGGCATGGGAGATCCGATAGGAAGGGGATCTACATCGGCTTTTGAAAAGCCCATGGTCATGGCTGCGGCAACCACAAACGCCATAATATTTTTCATATGCAATTGTTGTTGGAACAATACGGGCAACCGGGCCTATGCCTGTATTGATTTCCTATGATGAACTGCGGTCTCGGACACTGCCCGGGTTAGTATCCATGACCTGAAGTTCGTAAATTTTTTCCTAAGGTTGTACTGCTTGTTGAGCTTCCTTCCGCTGGCGTTCTGCAGCCATCATTTTCAGGGAGTGGATACTAACATTTAATTCGTAACCTATCAACAATACAAGTGAACTGAAATCGATCAGTACCATTAAAACGAGGATCGTTCCGATAGACCCATAGATCTTATTGAAGTTATTGAACTTGTTCACCCAGAATGAGAAGACCAGGATGGTCAGGATAATGAGGAAGGTGGCTAATATGGTTCCGGGGGAAGAGAGTTGCCAACGCTCATGGATGGAAGGCGCATATTTATAGATGATGGCAATACTGTAATAGATCAGTGCCACCACGAAGAACCACCTCAGGTTATTGACCACCCACCGGATGAAGGGGGTATTGATATCAAACCTATCCAGTAACCAGCTCAATACTGTTCCCTGTGCGAGCAGCAGTATGATGGCCAGCAGGATGAGTAGGATGAGTATGGATGTGATCTTGATGGCGTTCCAGCGGGATTGGATAAAGTTCATGCTGGTGCTGTACATCAACGATTTGTTGAAAGTGCGCATAATGCCCATCATGGCATTAGAGGCATAGAATACGGCAACCAGGAAACCGAAGGATAGCAAGCCACTCCTTGGTTTTTGCAGGAAGTCCTCAAGGAAATCCTTTACAAGTAAGTAGGTGTTGCGGTTAGGCGTAATGTCCTGGGTAAGTTTCAATAATTCTTCCGTAATACCCTTGCTGAAAGGCATGTAGGGGATAAGGGTACAAAGGAAGATGGTAGCGGCAGGAATGGCCATCAGGATATTGAAGGATATGGCCGCTGCCCGTTCATTCAATCCTACTTTCCTTACCTGCTGCAGGAAGAAAACGATCACATCGTAAAGGGGTAGCCCTTCAAATCCCGGAAGGATGATCTTCTTGCTTTTGTCAACCAGGAATTTTACCGGTGTACTAGTTAGTATGATACGTTCGATCTTGGTCATGGTTGGTTACCGGTATCTTCTCCCTGTTTGGTTTTCATCAGTTTATCCAGTGCTTCCTGGTAGGCTTTGGCATTGGCCAGGTGTTGGGTATAGGTTTCTGCAAACACATGGTATCCTGAAAAATCGGGTTTGGCAACAAAGTAGAGGTAGGGGGTGGCCGGTGCCTGTAGAACTGCGTCAATAGTGGTACGCGAAGGCGTACAAATAGGTCCCGGCGGCAACCCGTTCACCCGGTAGGTATTATATGGTGATTCAACAGCCAGGTGCTTGTTGTAAATGCGCTTCAGGGAAAAATCGCGCAGGGCAAACTTGACCGTAGGGTCCGCGCCTAGCTTCATACCGGTCTTCAACCTGTTCAGGTAAACGCTGGCTACATTCCCTTTCTCATCGTTCTTGTTGGTTTCTTCTTCTACGATTGAGGCAATGATTACCACCTGCTCAGGTGTCAGGCCAAGGTTAGCGGCCTGCTTTTTCCTGGCATCGGTCCAGAAGGCATCCCTGGCCTTAAGGATCTTAGCCATTACCCTGGAGGGTGTGGTATTCCAGAAATAGGTGTAGGTATCCGGAAAAACGGCAGTCATGATAGTATTGGTATCCAGGCCGTAACGGGCAGCAGAGTCGGGGGAATTCAGGAAACGCATCATGCCGGCACTGTCGAACTCGAACTTCTTTCCTGCAAGGGAGGCAAAGTCTTCCTTTGTCCGTAATTTGGTGATCACCAGGTTCACAGGTTCCTGCTGGCCATTGCGTAATTTCCTGAGGACTGTAATAATGCTGGCACCTTTAGGGATCAGGTACCTGCCTGCCCTAACCTTTTCCGGGTAATCCAGTTGCCTGGCCAGCATATCGAATAGGCCGGGATACCTGATGATGTTGTCCTGTTTCAGTTTTTGGAAAAGGGTGGGATAGTCACTACCTGTGGGTACTTCCAGGTAGTATTGATTGCCGCTGAAACCGGTAGCCGGTCCAAGGAAAAGCCAGCCGCCTATAGCTGCGGTAAGACCGAATAATAATAGGAACAATAGAAACAGTCTTTTCATGGATTTGCTTGTTGGCTGTAAAGTAAACAAAAAACCCTGCTGGTTGAGCAGGGTTTTTCTATCAGGAATGATAAGTTTATTTGTTGGCCGGAGCTGGTGCAGGAGCCAACGGCTGTTGGTTGGTACCGGCAGGGGCTGGCGCAGTGGCAGCAGGCTTGGTATTCAGCTGGTCCAGCAGGTTTTGCTCAGTTCCTTTTGTTTTAGGAATGAAGAGAGCAGAAAACAGGCAGAGCAGGGCTACAACAGCAGCAAAGATCCAGGTGCCCTTTTCCAGCACGTCGGTTGTTTGCTTCACACCCATGAACTGGTTGCTCAGGCCGGCAACATTACCTGCCAATCCACCACCTTTGGGATTTTGTACAAGAATAATGAAACCAAGGATCACAGCAGCCAGGATCACTAATACGAGAAACAGGATAACCATTTTATCGTTTTTTTAATTTTTCGATTCTGTCGGCAAAATAAGCGGATTTGTCGGGATGAGCCAAACTTAATTTCCTATATACCTTGAGGGCAGCAGGAATATTTCCCTGCTTCACCAATACTTCGGCCATGGTTTCGGTCAGCACTTCCTTAGCTTCGATGGAACCGGCTGCCAGGGCTTCTATGGCCCTGGCCTCCCCTGAATCGGCCAGGTTTTCCGGGAGCTGGGATTCCGGCAGTCGCTTCATGGTCCTGATCCATTCGGTAAAACTCTTAAGCTGCCTGCCCAGCTTGTCACTAGGTACGGTATTGTTCAGCTTGATCCCCAGTGAAGCAAAATAATCAATGGTATGGTAGGGCTCAAATATGGGCAGGTCGGCCGGCTGGTCCTTTACATGCCGGATCGAAGGAATGGGAATGGGCGATTCCTTTTCCAGTAAATTGGCCCTATCTGTTTCCTCTATTGGTTCCTGTACCGCTTCTGGTAGGCTTGGCTCCCTAATTTCCTGTTCCTGCAAAGGTTCAGGTTTTGGCTCAGGTGCCACTTCATCTGCCTTTACCTCCTGCTCCGGCTCGGTCCAGGCCGGGCCTGCAAATTCTTCAACAGTTGTTTCTACTGTTGCGACCTCCTCTTCACTACTGCTGGAAACTGATGGCTGTTCCCCCTCTGCCGCGGCAGGGACAGGAGCTGACTCCTGGTTCAATAAAAAGAATATCCAGGGGTTGCGTGAAAAATGAAGGGTTGAGGCTTCCAACTGTTCCTGGAAAGCTGGATCGCTTTCAGATTTCATTTTCTTGAGCAACAGGTAATGCAGCAGGGTGGAATAAGGATATTTGGCAACAGCTTTCCTCAGCTCAGCGAGCGTTACACTCTGCAAGCTGGGCTGGTGAAAGTATTGTTGTATTGTCTTGGAGCAATCCATTGATTGGGGCAATATACAGGCTTATTACCAGTTGGAGAAGATACGGTTGAAAATTTCATCGGAAAGGTTCCGGATGATGGTTTCATTTAACTGGGCTTCGGCCTGCTGCAGGCTCAATGATGCGGAAAAATCGAAATTCCTGGTGACATCTGCCTCAAAGTTCTTGCTTTCATCTTTCCTGTTCTTAAACTCGATATGGACCGTAATGTTAAGACGGTTACTGGCTGCTTCCTTATTGGAGATACCTGTAGTGGTAAGGCTGTAATCGCTGATATAGCCTGTGACCAAATAGTCTGCCTCTTCACCCTGGATCAGTGCCAGCCTGGTTTGCCCGATCACCTTATCGCGAAGTTTGTTGGTTAGCTGGGGACTCAATGTCGGGTTTACATACCTCGCCTTATTGTCGATATAGTCGATGCGGCAGGTCTTAACATCCGGGGGGATGGAAATATCCTTGAAGGAATAGCAGGAGGGTAGCAGGAAAGAAAAAGCCAGTGCCATTACCATGGCAAGGGTCCGTGAACCATTCCACTTAATATTTGTCCACTTAGTCATTGATGTCATATTCTTTTAGTTTCCGATAGAGGGTTCTTTCACTGATGCCAAGGTCCATGGCGGCATCCTTACGCTTGCCCTTATGTTTTTTCAGTGCCTTTAATATCAACTCCTTTTCCTTATCCATAATGTTGAGGGATTCTTCTACTTCCTCGTGCTCATGGATGTCCTCATGAGGGTGGGGCAGGATGACTGCGGGCTGGGGGGGCGTCATGGTTGGGGGCATGGCCGGCTGCACCGGTTGGATATAATTGGCCGGTATCACTGCCGGTTGGGGCTGGAATTCCACATTACCGGGATATTCATGCAGCAAGGCTTCCTTGGTGTAAGCCGCGGCTGCTGCTGCGCTGGAAGGATTCTGCAGGATCTCCACGAACATTTTTTTCAGCTCGGTTACATCCTTTTTCATATCGAAAAAGAGCTTGTACAACAGTTCACGCTCGTTGCTGAATTCCGGTCCATGGCTGCTTCCTTGCTGGCTAACGACCATAGGTAGCCGATTCTGGGGATGTTCCGGTATGAATCGTTTCAATACAGAAGCGGAAACCATTTTATCAGGCGCGAGAACGGAGATCTGTTCTGCTATATTCTTCAGTTCACGAACGTTACCTGGCCAGGAATAGTTGACCAATACCTGCCGGGCTTCCTCGTCCAGCTGCACCGGAGCGGTCTTGTAGCGCTCGGCAAAGTCAACGGCGAATTTCCTGAACAGGAGGGGGATATCTTCCTTCCTGTCGCGCAGGGAAGGCACCCTGATGGGAACTGTACTCAAACGGTAATAGAGGTCCTCGCGGAATTTACCGGATTGGGCCGTTTCCAGGAGGTCCCTGTTGGTAGCCGCAATCACGCGCACATCTGTCTTCTGGACCTTGGAGGAACCCACCCTGATGAATTCACCGGTCTCCAGTACCCTCAACAGGCGGGCCTGGGTACCAAGGGGCATTTCGCCGATCTCATCAAGGAATATGGTACCCCCATTAACTGTTTCGAAATATCCCTTACGGCTATCCACTGCACCGGTGAAGGCTCCTTTTTCGTGCCCAAACAATTCAGAATCTATCGTTCCTTCCGGGATGGCACCGCAGTTCACTGCGATAAAGGGATTGTGCTTTCTTGAAGATAAGGCATGGATGATCTGGGAGAAGGCTTCCTTACCTACACCGCTTTCACCCACGATCAGTACACTCAGGTCGGTATTGGACACCTGCGCCGCAACATTTAACGCATGGTTCAATGCCGGCGAGTTACCAATGATTCCGAATCGGTTTTTTATGCTTTGAATGTCCATTGTCTTTTGTCTTTTCCCTGGTCCTTTGCTGTTGGCCTAACCTTTCTTCTGAGCTTTATTGATTGAACAAATGGTGGGGTAAGGGTTTTGAACCCTGGGACCTAATGGCACTTATGCCTGTTCGGTTATGCCACACCGTTTGTCCTGATCAAGCTTCCAACTTCTGGATCTTGCCGATAAGGGTTGCCTGTGTACAGTCGTTCACCGTCACCCAAACATAATCACCCTTCTTCAGGTTGTAATTTTCTTTGGGGAATACGATCACCTTGTTCTGGCTGTTCCTTCCCATCCAGTCATTGTCGCTACGCTTGCTATTCCCTTCGATCAATACCTTAAAGGTCTTACCCAGGTCTTTTTCATTGCTTTCCTTGCTCAACCTGCCTTGCAGGTCTACGATCTCCTGTAACCTTCTTTTCTTTACTTCTTCCGGAATATCATCCGTATAGCGCCTGGCCGCCAGGGTTCCCGGACGTTCACTGTAGAAGAACATATAGCTCATGTCGTACTTGCTGTACTCCATAATACCCAGGGTATCCTGGTGTTCTTCTTCGGTTTCAGTACAGAAACCTGCAATGATATCGGAAGAAATGCCACAACCGGGCAGGATCTCCCTGATGCGATCAACCTTTGCCATATACCATTCACGGGTATAGGTGCGGTTCATCAGCTGGAGGATGCGGCTATTACCACTCTGGACCGGCAGGTGGATATACTTGCAAATATTTTCGTGCCTGGCCATGGTGTGGAGCACCTCGTCTGTAATGTCCTTGGGATGTGAGGTGCTGAAGCGAACCCTTAGGTCAGGGGAGATCAGCGCCACTTTTTCCAGCAGGTTGGCAAAGTTGACGATCTCATCCTTCTCTTCATTCACATAATAATAGCTGTCCACATTCTGGCCCAGCAAGGTTACTTCCTTATAACCATTGTTATAAAGGTCCCGGCATTCCTTTACAATGCTTTCAGCATCGCGGCTTCGCTCACGGCCCCTGGTGAACGGAACCACGCAGAAGGAGCACATGTTGTTGCATCCGCGCATGATGCTGACGAAAGCGGTCACCCCGTTGCTGTCCAATCGGATGGGGGAGATGTCGGCATAGGTTTCTTCCCGGCTCAGCAACACATTTACCGCTTTCTGACCGGTCTCCGCTTCTTCAATCAACCCGGGAAGGGTACGGTAGGCATCCGGTCCCACCACCATGTCCACCAGCTTTTCTTCTTCCAGTAATTTGGCTTTCAGGCGTTCTGCCATGCAACCCAATACACCGATCAGCATACCGGGACGGCCTTCCTTGATCTTCCTGAAGTCGGTCAGGCGTTTCCTTACCGTCTGTTCTGCCTTTTCACGGATAGAGCAGGTGTTCAGCAACACCAGGTCGGCTTCTTCATAGTTACGGGTAGCTCCAAATCCGCTTTCGTTGAGGATGGAGGCTACGATCTCGCTGTCCGAGAAGTTCATCTGGCAGCCGTAGCTTTCAATATAAAAACGCTTCTTGTATTGATTGGGATCATCTGCAAATGGGGCGAAGGCTTCTCCCTGCCTTGCCTCGTCATGTACCTTGTTGATCGTCAAATCCAGCATCTTACTCAAATTAAGGGAGCAAAATTAAGGAATAATGACAGAATGACAGAAGGGAAATGGGGGTTGGTAATCAATTTTTAAGGTTTTAAATAGTTATATAGTTGGCTGCGCCAATGGTGGAGCGTTTTCATTTTTGTAACGCAAAGGACGCGGAGGAGGCGCGAAGGGCGCAAAGGATTGGCTGCGCCAATGGGCCGGATTCAATTTGTAACTCAAAGGACGTGGAGAAAACGCGAAGACCGCCCTCGCCCGCCGAAGCTTCAGCGCAGGCGGGCGAGGGCGGTCTTCGCGTTAATTATTTAATAGTTACCCAGGTTGTTAAAGGGTTGGGTTATCCCTCTGGTTGGCGAAAAGACCACATTTTCACATGTCCACATTTTCACATTTTCACATCTTTTCCTACCATAACGGTTTCCCCTGGTAGTAATCCAGTATCCTGGTCCTGAAAACATATTCATAGCGGGCAATGATCAGGCTGATATTGGCCCGGTCGAGATTGGTCCTGGCTACCAGGTAATCAACGGAGTTCAGTACCCCTTCATTGAAACGGGTTTCGGTTACCCTGAAGGATTCCTGGAAGGCATCCACCTGTTTCAATAACGCATTATAGCGGTTATAGGTTGCCGTCATATTCACCCAGGCCTGTTCTACTGCCTGCTGCAAACGGGTCTTGACCGTTTGCTCCACATAGGTTGCGTTCTTCAGGTCAAGTTTTGCCCTGGTGACCAGGTTGCGGTTCTGCATGGCATTGAGGATGGGGACCCTAAGGGTAAGGTTTACATTGGTGGAGTAGTTATTACGGAACTGGTTGCCATAGGCGATCTTTTGCTGTTCGTAAATGTTTTCGGTGGTGAATACCGGTGATTTGCTGCCATTGATCATGACGTAGTCGTTGGTGGCCACGTCTGATGAGCTTACGAGGTTCTGTGTGGAGGCTGCACTGGAATAATTGGTGAACAACCCTCCATTCAGGGAAAGGGTAGGCCACAAAGCTGATTTCCGGGTCTTCACCCCAAATTCAGCGCTTTCTTTCCGGAGGGTGGCTGCCTTAACCAGGGCCAGTTGGTCAAGGGCTGTCTGGTAGATGCTTTTGGGGTCACCTTCGTATTTGCTCAGGAATTCTTCAGCAGTAATGCGCTGTAGTTTGAGGCTACTGTCATAAGGCTGGTTCATCAACTGCGACAGTTGCAGCTTGGCTGCTTCCAATTGGTTCCTGGTATTGACCAGGCTCACCTCATCATTGGCCAGCTGGCCTTTGAGGTCGTACAACTGGCTGGGGGTGATGGTGCCCTCTTCATTCAGGATCGTTAACCTTTCTACCTGTTTGCGGCTCAGCTCTACCTGTTTGCCGATCTGCACTAGTTGGTCTTCGGCACTGAGCACTTGCAGGTAGGCCACGATGATCTGGAGGGTCAGGTTATCCTTTTGCTGTTGCACATCCATTTCCCCCGCCTGGTAGGCAAAGCGTTGCTGCCTGATGTTATTCTGGTTGGCCAGGCCGCTGAAGAGTACTATTCCGCCATTCAGGCCCCAGTTGGCGTAGTTGATGTTCTGGTTCAGGTAGCTATTGGAAAAGGGGTCGATACTGCGGCCCTGGTTCAGGCCATGTTCCACGAAACCATTGAAGCTGGGCAGGAGGTTATCCTTGCTTTGCTTGTAACTGACCTGGGTAGTGGCGGCCTGGATCTCCGTTTGCTTGAGTTCAAGGTTATTCTTGAATGCTATGTCCACACATTGCTGTAAACTCAGTCCGGTACTTGTATCGCTTTGCGCATACAAGCCTCCCGATAACAGGAGGGATAAGGCCGTTATCCTGATAATCTTCTTTGTAGTTATTGCTAGCTTTTTCATCTCCGTTAATTATTGGGTCTTTTCGATCCTTCCATCGAGTAAGTGAATGATGCGGTTGCCATAAGCGGCATTTTTTTCGGAATGGGTGACCTGGATGATCGTTACCCCGTCTTCCTGGTTGAGTTGTTTGAACAGGTCCATGATCTCCTCACCTTGTTTGGAATTGAGGTTACCCGTGGGTTCATCGGCCAGTATGAGCTTGGGTTTGGCGATCAGGGCCCTGGCAATGCCTACCAGTTGCTGCTGCCCACCGGAAAGCTGGCTGGGGAAGAGGTCCTTCTTGCCCACGATCTGGAAGCGGTCAAGGATATCGGCAACCATGGCCTTGCGTTCATCCTGTTTGATGTTCTGGTAAAGCAGTGGCGTCTCGATGTTTTCGTATACCGTCAATTCGTCAATGAGATGATAGGCCTGGAAAACAAAACCAATGTTCTGCTTATACAAGGCTGAGCGTTGTTTCTCTTTCAATTCATGAACGGGATTGCCTAAAAATGCATACTGCCCTTCATTGAATTCATCCAGCATGCCAATCACATTGAGGAGGGTTGATTTTCCTGAACCGGATGGGCCCATGATGGAAATGAATTCCCCTTCGTTCACACCAAGGTTGATATCCTTGAGCAGGAAAACCTTGTTACTGCCGGTATTCACCCACTTGTAAATATTGCTTAATTGTATCATGGTCTGTTAAATGCTTTATTTATTCTGATTTTAAACTATCCACTGGATTGGATAAAGCTGCCTGGTAAGCCTGGATGCCGGTTGTGATTAAGGCTATTATTACTACCAGTGCTGCGGACAGGCTGAACATCCACCAGCTGATAGGTGTCCTGTAGGGGTATTGTTCCAGCCATTGATGGATCGCCAGCCAGGCCAATGGAATGGCCACTATGGCTGCGATGGCCACCAGTTTCAGGAAATCCTTTGATAGGTTGCCGATCAGGCCGGGTACACTTGCACCCAGGACCTTCCTGATGCCGATCTCCTTGGTCCTTTGCTGGGCTGCTATGGTGGACAGTCCCAATAGCCCGATACAGGAGATCAGGATGGTCATTACCGCACTCGCACTGATGATCTGTTTCCACCTGGCCTCCTTTTCATAAGCCTGCAGGTTCTCCTGGTCCAGGTAGCTTAAGGCAAAAGGATTGGCCGGGAATAGGTTTTTAAAGATTTGGGAAACATGGCTTTCTGCATTGGCCCTCTTGCCTTCCTTCAGCTTCACGTAAACATTGCCGTAACGATAGGAGGGGTCGAAGATGAATAACTGGGGTTGGATCGGTTCATTCAAAGAGGCATAATGGTAGTCACGGATCACACCGATCACTGCATACTTCTTTTTATTGTAGAAGAAGTCCACTTCTTCTCCCAAAGGTTGCTTCCAGCCTGCCTTTTTCACAAAGCTCTCATTCACGATTACGGATGCAGCGGTATCCTGGCCCATCTGGCGGGAAAAACTTCTTCCTTTAACGACAGGTATCTTCAGGAAGTCAAAGTAGTTCTCATCAATGTATTTGAAATTGAAATCAATGGATACGTCATTATTGATCCTGGCCATTGTAAACCAATCACCACCCTGGTCCGCACTTACATCCTCAATGGCAGGGTTCTTCAGTAACTCAGATTTAAATAGGGTGAGCTTGTTGACATCAATATTAGGGGTGTACATCCGGGCAATACCCTTGTCACTGTACCCAAGGTCAAAGCGGGTCAGGTAATTGAACTGGGTATAGATGGCCATTACTGCAATGATCAGGAAGGTTGCCAGGGCAAATTGGAAGGTCACCATCAGTTTTCCCAGGTAATTCTTACTGGTAAATGGTTTGCGACTATAAAGGGTATCAACGGGGTTGAACCGTGATAATACCAGTGCCGGGTAATAGCCTGCCAGCAGGGCAGTAGCCAGCAAAAGAAATACATAACCTGCCACCAGTTTCCAGCTCCAGAGGTAAGAGAATGCCAGCTGTTTGCCGGCCATCTGGTTAAAAAAGGGAAGGGCAATATTGGCTAGCAAAATGGCCAGTAAGAAGGCGAAGAGGCAGATCAGGAAGGATTCCCCAAGGAACTGCCAGATCAGTTGCTGTTGCTGGCCACCTACTGTTTTGCGGATACCGATCTCACGCGCACGCTTAAGCGATCTTCCAACAGTGAGGTTGATGAAATTGATGCAGGCGATCAACAGGATCAAAGAAGCTATGGCCACCAGGATATAGGAGTAGATGGGATCGCTGGCATCCCTGAGGCCATTGGCAGCCTTGAATTCCTTGCTCAGGTGGATATCGGTCAGGGGCTGCAGCCCGAACTCTATTTTTTCCCTGAAATCATATTTCTTCCTTGCCTCACTCAGTTGATTGGCCGCATCTGCCTCGAAGACTGCCATCATTTTCTGGACGGTCTTCTGTACATCGGCTCCCGGTTGCAATACCACGAAGGTATTCATGAAGAAATTGATCCATTGGTCATCGGGATAGCGCTTAACGAGGTATTGTATGGGCAGCAACAGGTCGAATTTGATAGTGGAATTCTGTGGATAGTCTTCCGCTACTGCCGTAACCTGGAAGGGAATGAACTCTTCTTCAAACCTCAGCTCGATCGTTTTACCAATCGGGTCTTGCTTGCCAAAGAACCGCTTGGCCATGGATCGGGTCAGTACCACTGATTGTGGATCTGTCAATGCTTTCGCAGGGTCGCCAATTTCAAGGGGGAAACTGAAGACCTTCAGGAAATCCTTTTCTACATAACAAACCGATTGGTCAATGATTTCCCCATTATGCCTGATGGTGCTTCCCTGTTCCTGGAACCGGATATAGGTTTTGATCTCAGGGATCTTTGCTGCGAAGGCAGGACCGTGTACCTGGCCTGTAATGCCGGAGGAATTGACGCGTCCATCAGGACTGGTGATTGTTGATGTGATGCGGTAAATATTGGCCTTTCCGGCATGGAACTGGTCATAGCTGGTTTCATCCAGTGTGTACAGGTAGATCAGCATGCAGGTGGCAAGACCCAGGCTAAGGCCCACTATGTTGATCAGAGAGAACCACTTGTTCCGCTTCAAATTGCGTAAAGCTATGACGAGGTAGTTGCTGAACATGTTGATCGGTGTTATTCTGAACGTAAACTTTTAACAGGATTGGTCAAAGCTGCCTTGATGGCCTGGAAACTGACGGTCAGCAAGGCAATGACCATTGCCATCATTCCCGCGATAAGGAAATACCACCAGTGCAGTTCCATCCGGTATTCAAACTGTTCTAACCAGTTATGCAATAACCACCAGGCAATGGGTGTGGCCACCACCAGGGCAATTCCCACGAGTATGAGGAAATCCTTTGACAGAAGCGTAGTGATGCCTGCAACAGAAGCGCCCAGTACCTTCCTGATACCTATCTCCTTGATCCTGTTCTCTGCCATATAAGCGGCCAAACCAAACAGGCCAAGACAGGAGATGAGGATGGTAAGGCCGGCAAACAATGCGGCCAGTTGACCACTGCGTTGCTCAGTCCTGAATTTGGTAGCATAGTCCTCATCAATGAACCTGTAGTCGAAAGGGAAGGCTGGATTGTATTTGGTAAAGATCTTCTCTAAGGTCTGGATAGCCTTTGCAGTGGGAACATCCTTTGCAAGTTTGAAGTGGATCACATTGAACCATGAGCTGGCACCTTTGATGAACATGGGTCGGGTTGGTTCGTAGGGTGAATTGAGGATGAAATCCTTGAATACACCAATCACTGTCCAGTTCTGTTGATTGTCCCGCAATACCTGTCCAACGGGGTTTTTCAGGTTCATTGCCTTCACTGCGGATTCATTCAGCAGAATGGCTGTTGAATCGGTAGGGAAGGACTTGATATTGAAATCACGTCCCTGAACCATTTGTAGCCCCACTGTTGCTGCCAGGTCCTGGTCTGCACTAAAGGAGTCAAATAAGGTCCTGTCTTTCGGGTCCTTGCCTGGCCATTCAATACCCCAGGTATTGCTCCAGTTCTGGGTCATAGGGGCGCTTGTTTTGGTAACATTTGTAACTACCCCTGATGAAAGCATCTCATTCCTTACGAGTTCGTAGTTCTTATCCAGGTCGCCGGTAAGGTAATGGAAGAGCAATCGTTCCTGGTTATAGCCGGTATTCCGGTCCTTTGCCAGCTGTATCTGCCGGTGAACCACAATGGTGGCTATGATCATGATGATGGCAAAACTGAATTGAAGTACCACCAGGACTTTCCTTGGGGTGACAGCAGCATTTGATTTTACAAAAGTGCCCTTCAAAACCTTGATCGGCTGGAAGGAGGACAGGAAGAAGGAGGGATAACTTCCTGCCAATAAACCGGTAAACAGGATGAATCCCAGGAAGAATGCCCAGAAGGAAAGGTTGCTAACGGGAAGGGATAGCTGCTTTTCTGTAAGGCTGTTGAAGCCTTTCATACTTAACTGGACAATGATCAGGGAAAGTATCCCTGCGACAAGGGTGATCAATATGGATTCCCCCAGGAACTGGATGATGATACTGCTTTTTGGGGCGCCTACTGTTTTTCGGATTCCTACCTCCTTGGCCCTTTTTTCGCTCCTTGCGGTACTCAGGTTCATGAAGTTGATGCAGGCGATCAGCAGGATAAAGGCCGCAATGATGCTGAACATCTTTACAAACTGCATGATGGATCCTTTCTCCACTCCATTTTCGAAATTGGAGTAAAGCCTCCATCGCTTCAGGGGATAAAGGAAAAATTGTCCTTCCGGATTATCGGAATCATATTGTTTACGTAATCCATTTAATTTGCTTTCCATGGAGGCCAGGCTGGTATTGGGTTTCAACAGCACATAGGTCTTGGTGGAATTATTCCCCCAGTATTCATCATCATTGCCTGTTCTCCTGTTGTATGCCCATGGCAGGAGGAATTCAAATTCGAACCTTGAATTACCGGGAAGGTCCTTCAATACACCCGTAACCGTAAGGTCTTCCCTGTTGTCTACCCTGATGGTCTTGCCCATTGGGTTTTCATCGCCAAATATCCTTTTGGCAAGGGTTTCTGTGAGTACAATACCAAAGGGTTCGTTAAGGGCGGTGGCGGCATTTCCCATCTTCAGCGGGAAGCTGAAAATCTGCAGGATAGAGGAGTCAACAGGATTTCCTGTGGCCATTAATTTCTTATTGCCATAATTGATAAGCAACTGGTTTTGCCAGAATACCCTGGCCGTAGCTTCCACTTCAGGGAAATCGAGTTGCAGGGTTTTGGCCAATACCTTCGGAGTTACACTCCATGCACTGGTTTTGCCCTGGTCAACCCTTCTGTTCCAGGCTTCATAGATCCTGTCCTTTTTCTCATGGTGCATCTCATAGTTCATTTCATCCTGGATCCATAGTAGGATCAGGAGTGCCGCTGCCATGCCAACAGCCAAGCCAATGATATTGAGCAGGGAGAAGCCTTTGGACCGAACCAGGCTTCGAATGGCAACTTTGAGATAATTCTTGATCATACAGTAAGCTTATTCGTTTCTTAAACTTTTAATGGGATTGGCCAATCCAGCCCTGATGGCCCTGTAACCAACAGTGACCCAGGCAATGATGATGCTGGACAGGATAGCCAGTGCAAATACCACCCATGATATTTCAATCCGGAACACAAAGTTTTGCAGCCAGTTGTTCATCATCCACCAACCGATGGGAGCAGCCAGCAGGAAGGCTAGCAGGATGAGCAGGGTGAACTCCTTGCTGAACAGCAGCACAATATTACCCGTTGAAGCACCCAGTACTTTCCTGATGCCCACTTCCTTGGTTTTCTGTACGGCCATGAAGGATACCAGTCCATATAATCCAAGGCAGGAAATGATGATGGCCAGCAGGGCATATACTTTGTACAACCTGCTCAGGCGTTCTTCCTGGCGGTAGAAGTTATTGATGGTCTCGTCCATGTATGCACTATTGTAGGCATATTCCGGGTAATGTTTCTCCCAAACCTGCTGTACCATTTCATTGGCTTTGCCGAATTGGCTGGTTTGGAGTTTGATGGCAGTCATGCTCATGAAGCGGGAACTCCGGGTGATGATAGTTGGTTGTATGGCATCACGCAGGGTAGTGTTTTTGAAGTCCTTGACCACACCAACAATGTCAATCCATTTGTTACCACCTAACCTTACTTGTTTCCCGACCGCCTCTTCAGGCTTCTTTAACCCCAATTTTTTGGCCATAGTGGCATTGATCACTACTTTCCTGGCTGAATCCTCATTCTTGTAAAATTCACCGGCCAGTAGTTCCAGTCCAAAGGTCTTCAGGTAATGACCATCCCCGAACTTAAGGAAGACGTTAAATGGCTCGTCTTTACCCCGGTGGTCAAAGGCAAAATTGCTGCTCCAGGTATTCTGGCTGGAAGGCGCGTCAAATCCAAATGCCACACTTTTTACCTGGGGAAGTTTTTGCAGGTCATTCCTGAATGCTTCGTGTTTGGCCAGTGA
Organism: Flavihumibacter rivuli; assembly: GCF_018595685.2. Taxonomy (NCBI): domain Bacteria; kingdom Pseudomonadati; phylum Bacteroidota; class Chitinophagia; order Chitinophagales; family Chitinophagaceae; genus Flavihumibacter; species Flavihumibacter rivuli. The sequence continues at coordinate 1,518,189 of NZ_CP092334.1, read as the reverse complement.
CAAACTATCGTTGTTGCCATACAGTAATAGAATGGCGTCTTTCTTGAAACCAATGTCGGCATTGCGGATGAAATTCATCTGGCTTACCGCAATGATGGTGGCAATGATCAGTAATTGGGCAAAGGCGAACTGCAGGACCACCAGGACCCTCCTCAGTGAAAGCCCTGCAACCCTGGTATTGTTGATCTTGTTTTTAATGGCTTCAACCGGTTGGAACCTTGCCAGTACTGTTGCGGGATACATCCCGGAAAGAAGGGTAGTGGCGATGATGATCAATAGGATAAAGGCAATGCTTCCTTTGTTGAAGAGGGAAAGGTTGTTTTGGATATCAGTGATGTATTTCAGGTAGGGCAGGCTGATCCAGGCGAGGAGGATAGCCAGGATGGCCGCTCCTGCAACGATGAGCCCGGTTTCTATCAGGACCTGGGCTACCAGTTGTCCCCTGCTGCTGCCCATCACCTTCCTGATCCCTACTTCCTTGCTGCGCTTCACAGCCAGTGCGGTGGAGAGGTTAATGAAGTTGATACAAGCCATCAGGATGATAAGGATACCGATAAAGGCAAGGGTATAGAGGGACGCCTTACTGCTGATGTGATCACCATTATTGGAGAAACGGGTGTCAAAATGAACATTTTTCAGCGGGTGAAGGAAATAATCATTCTTATGGATAGCCTCCGGCTCATAATGCCTTTTGCTGAACGCAGCCAGGGCTTTGTTCATGACTGCTTCTGTTTTCCCTTCAGGGAACAAGGCATAGACCTGGTGGTTGCTTGTTGACGCTCCCCAACTTTCAAGGTCATCGGTAAATCCGTAATTATCCTTATTGGCGACAAAGGTCTTATAAGAAGGCAATAACCTGAACTGGAAGTCACTGTTCACGGGTGGATTAGCAATGACGGCTGCTATTTCCACATCTATGGAATTATTCAACTTGAGCTTCCTGCCCAATGCCTCTTTCCATGTCCCGAAATATTTTTCTGCCCATTCCTGGCTGATCACCGCTTTTCCCGGCTCTTCCAGGATGGCTGGTGAACCGGCGAGGAAATTCATATCAAAGACCTTGGGCAGGCTGGACTCTGAGAAATAGATGCCATTGCCTTCCAGGAACTTCTTACCGATGGTGTTATTCTTTTCAATTACTGTTATCTGTGACCCGAAAGAGGTAAATACCTGCGTGAACAGGATATCCGGATAGTCCGCCTCAAGGGCCTTTTTAACCGGGAAGGGCATGGCTACCTCAAAACTTTCATCATCCGGGGTGAAACTTCTCTTCACTACCTGGTAAACATTGTCCGCATTCTTGTGGTAACGATCATAGCTGAATTCATGCTGCAAGACCAGGAAAATAATGATCCCGGCTGCGAGGGCAATGGCCAAACCTGCAATGTTGAGCAAGGCATGGGACCTGTGTCGCTGAAGGTTCCTGATCGCTATCTTGAGGTAGTTGAGAAACATGTGTTAAAGGTTTAATGGTTCTATGGAAAGTGATCTTATCTTATTCAGTCCTCAGGCTTTTAACCGGGTTAAGCAAGGCTGCCCTTATGGCCTGGAAACTAACGGTTACTATGGCTATCAATACTGCCAGTATTCCTACGGCCAGGAAAATCCACCAGCCAATATTGATGCGGTAAGCAAAATCTTCCAGCCACCTGTGCATCAGCAAATAGCCGACTGGGAAAGCAATAACAGTGGCCACCAGAACCAGTTTCAGGAAATCTCTGGAGAGCAGGCCAACAATATTTTGTACGGAAGCTCCCAGTACTTTCCTGACGCCAATTTCCTTGGTGCGCTGTTCGGCCATATAGGTAGCCAGTCCAAACAATCCCATGCAGGCAATGAATATGGCAAGGCTGGCAAATACCAGGGCTATCTTACTGACCCTTGCCTCTGCCCGGTACATGTTGTCAAAGGATTCATCCATGAATTGGTATTCGAATGGCATGGAGGGAACCCTGGTTTTCCATTTGCTTTCGATGGTCGACAGCAACTGGGGAATATTCTTACTATCAGTACGCACCACAATGCTATAGTCACTTTTCCCAATTACCAGGGCCAGTGGACCGATTTCCTGGTGAAGGCTTTCAAAGTGGAAATTCTTTACTATGCCAATAATGGTATAACCCTGTACGGAAGCATCCCTATTGGAAATGGAAGCATATATTTTTTTACCGATCGGATCTTCATAGCCCAGCATTTTGGCAGTCGATTCATTGATGATGATGCTTAGTGAATCATTTCCAAATTGTTTGGAGAAGTTCCTGCCCCTGGCCATCGACATACCCATGGTCTCAATATAATCTTCGTCCACTAACCAGGATTGCATGTTGAATGCATTATCCTGCTTCATAACTGCTTCTGTAGAGAAGGCGTTGCTATTCCTGGCTGTGGATCCAACAGGAAGGTAATTGCTGATGGTTGCTTTATGTACACCGGGAATGGCCTGTAGTTCATCCTTGAAACCTTTCAAGCCTTCACCAAGGGCATAAGTGCCATTGATGACCAGTAATTGTTCCTTGTTGAATCCAAGTTTCTTATTGCGGATATAATGAAGTTGCTGGAATACCACCACTGTCCCGATCATCAGGATGATGGAAGTGGCAAATTGGATCACTACCAATGTGCTTCTAAGGTAACTTTTACTTCCACTATTGCTCCATCTACCTTTCAGGACTGCAATGGGTTTGAAGGAACTCAGGAAGAATGCCGGATAGGAACCTGCCATGATGCCAACCAGTATGGGGAGGGAGAACAGGAAGGCCATCCATTTCCAGTTCAATAATTCGTTGATCTGAATATCCTTGCTAGCCAGGTTGTTGAAGGCTGGTAATAGGAGGGTGGTCAGTAGGATGGCCAGCAGGAAGGCCAGCAATGCCGTGAGAATGGATTCGGCCAGGAATTGACCGATCAGTGCCTTTTTCTCGCTGCCCATAACTTTGCGGATCCCTACTTCCTTAGCACGGTTGGCGGAACGAGCCGTGGTAAGGTTCATGAAATTGATACAGGCAATGATCAGGATAAAAAGGGCTACTGCCCCGAAGATGTACACATACTGGATATTCCCGTTTATGCCCAGTTCAGGGTGGCGGTCTGAATAGAGGTGGATCCGGGTCAATGGCATCAGGCTGTAATTGAGCTTATTACCTGATTGCTCAAACTCCTTCATGCTCTTCAGGTTCATGAATGCCGAGGCTTGGGGCAGGACATATTTTTCAAGGTATTGGGGAAATTTCTTCTCAATAGTTGAAGGATCAACCCCGGGTTTCAGCAACAGGTAGGTATGGAAATTGTGGCTGAGGAAATTGCCGAACGTATAGTCCACATTGTCCATTGAGAAGAAGAAATCGAATTGGAAATGTGAAGTATTGGGTAAATCCTCAATTACAGCAGTGACCTTGTAAAGGGTGCTTCCATTCTCATCTGATTCAATGGTTTTACCTATGACATCAGTGCTGCCGAAGTATTTTTCTGCTGCTGTCCTGGTGATGACTACGGTATTGGGCTCGTTAAGTGCTGTCTTTGTATCCCCAGCAATTGACGGCAGGGAGAAAACATTGAATAAAGTGGAGTCAGCATGTACTACAGAAGTTTCATTGATATAGGTCGTCCCTTTTTTGAGGTGTTTACTGCCATTCGAATTGTAGAACCTGACATATTCTTCCACCTGGGGATAATCCTTTTTCAAGCTTTCCCCCATCGGGTCAGCAGTTACAGCCAATCGCATATCCGATCCGCCAAATCGGATATCGGAATGGATACGGTAAATGCGGTCTGCCTTTTCATTGTAGCGGTCATAACTCAGTTCATTCACCACATACAATGCGATCAGCAGGAAGCATACCAGGCCAATTGCCAGCCCGACAATATTGATGAGACTATAAACCTTGTTCTTCTTGAGGTTCCGCCAGGCTATCTTCAGGAAATTCTTGATCATGGGACCAGGTTTGATGGTTTTACAATTGCTGAGGCGTTGGAACTACCAATTGGGAAAGGTTATACCATAAGGTTTTCCAGCACGGTCTGGCCATCCAGCATCCTGATGATGCGGTGACTGTATTTGGCATCGTGTTCACTATGGGTTACCATTACGATGGTGGTGCCCTGCTCATTGAGGTCAGTGAGCAATTCCATTACCTCATTACCATTGCTGGAATCGAGGTTACCTGTAGGTTCATCGGCCAGGATCAATTTAGGACGGTTCACCACTGCCCTTGCTACGGCCACACGTTGCTGCTGTCCACCTGACAATTGCTGGGGGTAATGGTTGCGGCGATGCATGATCTGCATCTTGTCCAGCACTTCTTCCACACGGGTTTTCCTTTCCGATGGTTTTACACCGGTATAGATCAGCGGCAGTTCAACGTTTTCAAAAACAGTAAGCTCATCTATGAGGTTAAAGCTTTGGAAAACGAAGCCGATATTGTGTTTGCGCAGGTCTGCACGCTGGCGTTCATTGAAATTAGCCACTTCAATACCATTGAAGATAAAGCTACCCTTATCGGGATCATCCAGGAGTCCCAGGATATTCAACAGGGTAGATTTGCCGCAGCCGGAAGGGCCCATAACGGCTACGAATTCGCCTTCCTTTACTTCCAGCGAAAGTTTGTTGAGCGCAACCGTTTCTACTTCTTCGGTGCGGTAGATCTTTTCCAGTTCTGTGATCTTGATCATATATAAGATTTGTAATGGTTGATTAAAATGAGTGTAGAATAAGGAGTGGTGCAGCATCGGTTTCCTGATCGGGCGTATTGGCCGAATCAGTAACCGATGCCTGTTTTGCACCCAATACCGATGGGTTTATGCTGCAGCTTGTTCCAAACTGGTTGGCAGAGGAGATCAGCGCGGAAAGCGGGATGAGCACCAACAGCATCAGTATTTGCTTTTTCATAATCAAGGTTTAAAGGTTATCAGTATTTGATCTAATTGTTTTTCAGGACGAGTTCCTGCATGTTGCCATAATTGTCGTAACTGCTGGTTACCACTTTGTCGCCCGGCTGCAAGCCCTGGAGTACTTCATAATACTCAGGGTTCTGGCGGCCGATCTGGATATCGGTGCGGTAAGCGGTCTTACCATCCTGCGATACCTTGAAGATCCAGTTGCCACCGGTTTGTTGGTAGAAGCCACCTTTAGGCAACAGCACCGCCTGCGTCTCTTCACTCAGTGCCAGCCTGATCTGGAGGGTCTGGCCCCTGCGGATGCCTTCCGGTACCTGGCCTTCGAATTCCATATCTACCTGGAAGCGCCCATTGTTTACCTGCGTGTATACCTTCTTGATCTTAAGGATGTAGTCCTTACCGGCAAAATTGAAGCTGCCCACCAGACCATTATAGATACGGGAGATATAGTGTTCGTCAATATCCACGCGAACCTTGAATCCGCTCAGGACATCGATCTGGCCCAGGCGTTCACCCTTGTTCTTGGATTGACCGATCTCGGCATCCAATGAAGTGAGCTGGCCGTCCACCGGTGCACGCACTACCAGGTCCCCAACTTTCTGGCGCATCAGCTGCAGCGCATTCTGCATCCTTTCGTAGGATTGCTCCATTTGGCTTAATTGCTGGCGGCTGCTGATGGAATCCTTACGGAGGATATCATTGGTCAGGGACTTCCTCCTTTCCTGGTAATGGTAGAGGTTTTCAGAGGATTTGAATTCCTGGGAACCAATGGCCTTCTGGTCGTAGAGGCGCCTGTTCACTTTGTAGAGGCGCTCTGCTTCCTTCAGTGCATTGTCAACTTCGGCCATCTGGTTCAGGCGGGTAATGGTGTTCTGGTCAGCATTGTTCTTCGAGATCTGCATCTGGGTCAATACATTGAACACCTGTGTTTCCTGGTTGGATAAGCTTAGTTCAAGGTCAGTATTGCTGAGTTTAAGGATGGGTTCCCCTTTCTTCATCATGGCACCATCTTCCACGTATTTCTCTTCCACCCGGCCGCCCTCTACGGCATCAAGGTAAATGGTGGTCACGGGCAGTACCACGCCATTAACTGGGATGAATTCCTGGAAAGCAGCTTTCTTCACTTCACTGATCGTGATCCTTTCGGTATCCACATTCAGTTTGCTGGCGCCGGAGGTGTAATAGAAACTGCCGGCTACCAGTGCAACTACAGCCGTGATCCCGGTAATGGTGAGGATCTTCTTGGTTGTCCATTTCTTTTTTTCGATGACTCTGTCCACGGTAATTTGTTTTTCTTCTGTTTGCGAACAGTTAATGGTAATGGAACGCCGTGCCAGAATTGTAAACAATTGAAATACAGTTAGTTTTGAATTCTAGACAAGTTCAAAACTGTTCGGTTTCGATACAGTTATTGTTCGGTTTTGTATGGAATAACTGGGCCACCAAGGCACGAAGGCGCTAAGAACACACGAAGGCCATATGACCTTTGTGAGCCTTGGTGCCTTGGTGCCTTAGTGGCCCCTTTTAAGAACATAAAATTTCCTATCATTGCCATAAGGTTTCCCTTTCCAACTTTCCCTGTTTGCGACGAACCAACTAAACACGAAACCTTCAACTCTACACAGGCATGAACCTGAAGAACGCAACCATACTTATCATTGACGATGATACCGATGTACTCACCGCAGTGCGCTTATTACTGAAGACCGAAGCAAGGGAAGTAGTAACGGAAAAGAACCCTGAGAACCTGCGCAACCAGCTTGCAGCAAAGAAGTTTGACCTCATATTGCTGGACATGAACTTCAACAGTTCCATCAATACAGGTAATGAAGGCCTCTATTGGCTCCGTAAAGTGCGGGAGTTCAAATCAGATGCGGCCGTGATCATGATCACCGCCTATGGTGATGTTGACCTGGCCGTTCGTTCCCTCAAGGAAGGTGCTTCTGATTTTGTGGTAAAGCCCTGGCATAACGAAAGGTTGCTTGCCACCATCAAGGAAGCGTTGAACCGCAAAACGGAAAATGTTTCGGGTATTCCTGGCCGTGATAAGTCATCCGTGATCGGTAATGAGTTACTGGGTGAATCGGAGGCCATGAAGGATATCCTCTATAAGATCGAGAAGATCGCCCCTACAGATGCGAATATCCTGATACTGGGGGAGAATGGTACGGGTAAGGACCTTATCGCCAAGGCCATCCACCAGTATTCCCTGCGGGCAGAAAGGCCATTTGTAAAAGTGGATGTTGGAGCCCTGACCGAAAGCCTTTTTGAAAGTGAATTATTCGGCCATAAGAAAGGTGCGTTTACAGATGCCCGTGAGGACAGGGAAGGCCGGTTTGAAATGGCCAATGCGGGAACCTTATTCCTCGATGAGATCGGTAATATCAGCCTGCAGCAGCAGGCGAAATTGTTGAGTGTACTGCAGAACCGCCAGGTGACGCGGCTGGGATCCAATATTCCCATTCCTATCGACATCAGGTTGGTTTGTGCCACCAACGTCCCCCTGGCAGAACTGGCGAACGAAACCCGTTTTCGTCGCGACCTGATCTACCGGATCAATACGGTCGAGATCATGGTGCCGCCCTTGCGCAAACGGGATGGCGATATCCTATTACTGGCAAGGCATTTCATCAAGCAATACAGCAATAAATACCTCAAGCCCGAACCTTCCCTGGGGCGCACTGCCATTGAGAAACTGGAGACCTATCCCTTCCCGGGTAATGTGCGGGAATTGCAATACACCATTGAAAGGGCGGTGATCATGCTCGATGGTGATGTGCTGGAAGCAAAGGACCTCTTGTTCTCGCCCATAGAATTCCCGGCAGGAGGAACAGAGGAGCAGGATGAGACCAAACTCAGTGCATTGGAGAAGAATACCATCCTGAAAGTGATCGACAAGCACAATGGCAATATCACCCGGGCGGCCAGGGAATTGGGCCTGACCCGGACAGCCCTTTACCGCAGACTCAGTAAATATGATATTTAAACGTCTTGAAAGCCGCATCATCCTGCGCATCCTGGCATTGTTCGCCCTGCTATGCGTTGCTGCCTGGCTGGTGATCAAGGGCTATTATATTTATGCTGTTATCATGGCCCCCCTTCTGGCCTGGCTGGCCTATGATTTTTACCGGTTCCAGATGAAGGCACACAATGAACTGCAACAATTTGTGGAGTCGGTGCATTACCGCGATTTCTCCCGCTATTTTGATGTGAAGGCTGCACCAGCAGACCTTCAACCGCTTCGACAGGGTTTCAATGAGATCAATACTACTTTCAAGGTGATCAGTAAGGAGAAGGAGACCCAGTACCAGTACCTGCAACGCATCCTTGAATTAGTGGATACCGGGATACTTTCCTTTGAACTAAAGAGTGGGGAAGTGGTATGGATGAATGAATCATTGAAGCGGATGCTGCAGATCCCTTACCTCAAAACCATTAATTCCCTGGCCAGGCGCGATGCGGAACTGGCCGAAACGATCAGTGGCATCAAGCCCGGTGAAGTGAAGATCGCGACTGCCCATCTGGAGAAGGGTAGTTTTAAGGTGCTGGTGTCCTGCTCGGTCTTCCAGACCGAAGCACAAGTTTATAAGCTCATTGCCTTCCAGAATGTGAATGAGGCTTTGGATGAGACGGAATCGAAGGCCTGGCAGCGATTGCTCAGTGTGATGACCCATGAGATCATGAACTCTGTTGCGCCAATCTCTTCCTTGGCAGCTACACTGAAGAACAGGCTGCATGAATCGATGGATAAAATGAATGACCATACCGGCACACTTGATGACCTGGAAGTGGGCATCGAGACCATCAAGCGGAGGAGTGAAGGGTTATTGCGCTTTGCGGAGACCTATCGCAGCCTGAATAAGATCACTTCGCTCAATTTGTCGAAAGTATATGTGCTGGACCTTTTCCAGAACCTGCAGCAGCTGATGCAGCCTAAATTGGATCAACTCAATATTGAGCTGGAGATAGTTTTGAAGGATCCTGAGCTGATGCTGGAAGCCGATACCAACCTGGTAGACCAGGTGCTGATCAACCTGCTGGTCAATGCCATTGATGCGGTGAAGGACCGGCCTACGCCGAGGATCGTGCTGTCTGCATTCCAGAATGCCAATAAGCGTACGGTGATCAAAGTGGCAGATAATGGGGCAGGTATGCCGGAAGAGGTGTTGGATAAGATCTTCATTCCTTTCTTCAGTACGAAGAAAAGCGGTAGTGGGATTGGCCTGAGCTTATGCAAGCAGATCATGATGCTGCATAAGGGTACTATCCAGGTGCAGAGTGTGGAAGGGGAGGGGACTGCGTTTAGTTTGCAGTTTTAGTTTGTTTCGCCACAAATGCACTAAGACAGGAAGTACACACGAAGCCTCCATGACCTTCGTGTCCCTTCGAGCCTTCGTGTCTTTGTGGCAAAAAATTAAGCTGTTATCGCCAGCCTGCTCTTCAGCCAGCTGTCCTTTACCGGGATGATCCAGTTGTTTTCCAGTTCGGCCTTTGTTGCCACCAGGTTATTGAAGTAAAGTGTATCACCAGTAATGAATCCATTCTCCACTGCATGCTTCACATGGGCCAATGGCAGGACCTGCAATTTATCCTTCACCACAAAAGCCAGCAATTGCCTGTCGAAGAGGTTCACATTGAATTGCTGTTCGATCTGCTTGATCAGCCGAACTGAGCTATCCGTACTGCAACCGCTCACATCCGTATGCGTTTCGTCGGCCATGATCACGATGAATTGCCCGAAAAACAGGTTGGCATAACCCTTCACTTTTGCCCCATGGCTGTTCCAGCCTTCTACAAATTCCTGCAGCATCGGTTCCAGCGCCAGGGCTTCCATCATCCCGAAGATGCGGTTGCTCTGGTAGACCCATACACGGCTCATCGGCGCAAAATCAGCGGGTAAGAGGTGTTTGTATTCGAGGTTCATGGGGCAAAGGTAGGTATCAGGTGAATTCTCAAAAAAAGTTTCCCTCTTGTGGTCAGATAGCAAGGCTTATTGGTGGTAGGTGTATTGAAATATCAAGATGATGGGACTATTAGGCATATATGTGACAATATCCGGGCTGATAATGAGTTACACTTTTCAGATTTTTAACAGGATCTGATTTTTTAAATTATGTGTTGTTATTATCTATAGGTTGGCTAACCAGGCCTTCCAGTTCATTCAGGATCATTTTCCAAATAGATTCAGCAAAATTTTCACGAAAGATCCCAAAATGCCCAATTTCATTGGAATGATATTCTTCGGCTGTTAGATGTAGCTTTTTCACCGGGGCGTTAAGGTATTTTCCAGATAGCCAGTCGACCGCTTTCTGAGGGGCGTAGAAATCTTTCTCAATACTAATGGCCAGGATAGTGGCGGTTATCTTATGGTAATGCAATGCGTCTGCCGGAATTTCATCAAAGAGGTAATTGGCCTTTCTCCCCCAGGAACTCCATTGCCTGGCTACATGCTTAGGCAGGTTTTCCATGCCACTGATCTTTTTGGAAGGCATATAACCAAATGTATTTATAAGGACAGGAAAAAGGATATGCCAGTTTAGCCACATTTTCATACGATCGGTTCCCTTCCACCATTTCCAATAGCCACTTTGTGCTGCAACCAGTATCAGTTGATTAAGCTCGTATGAAGATTGAGCCAATCCCACCAGTTGCCCACCAATACTATGGCCCAGCAGGCTGAGCTGAGCAGTAGGATATGTTTTTCTTGTGAACCGAATGACAGCTTCCAGGTCATTCATTCCCCAATCCTTCACACTGACGGGAACTTTTTTGATGGGCTGCTTTAAGGATTTCCCGATTCCTGCATAGTCAAATGTTATAACCGTAATGCCGTTTGAAGAGATAAAATCAGCAAACTTCTTGTAAAAACCTTGCTTAACACCGGTAGCTGAAGCAATGATCAATACTTTATCACCAGGGCTTGCCTTATAAACAGTTGCATTGATCGTATAACCAAGGTTAGTGCTAATTTCTTCAGATATCATTGGATAGGTCCTTTGGTTTAAGGTAGATCAGTGTGGTTTACCAATCTTGATCGTAAGAAATAAGGTGACAATACTGAAAATACTGAAGTTGGTAGTGCTATCAAACCCGTTAAAGCCAGTTTAACTTAAAAATATACTCTTTCCCGATAATCTACTTTACTGCTTATCCACTAGAAAGGTTGGGGTCTAGGTTCACTGTATAAGTTGGGGTAGGCATCTTTGCTTTTTTAGGGTGCAATGAACACTTTTGTCAAATCATTCACTAAACTGATTATTACTCAAATTCTTTTCAATTCCGCTCGAAGGGAGCTGTTGGAAGATATAGTGGCTAACTCCTTACTGGTCTATGCAGGAAAAATAAGTTTAAAATAAAATGGCCTGATAGAATTGTATTATTGTTTTATTATATATTAGTTTTAAGTTTCCATTGATTACAGTTATTGTCGAAAAGATCAATGGCATCAAGTGTATTTCCGTCCCCTGAAATCATTTCCTTGGTAAGGCCTGTTCGTTGGCAGTATTCATTAAACCTTTTCTTATGATAGTAATATCCATTGCACTGGCTTTATTGCTGTTCCCCTCATGGAACACTTTGAAGGATGATAGCACAGTTGGCTGTACAGTCCAATTAGGGCAAATTCCCATTTTTACTATTTCATTGAAGATGCCTTTAAGGCAAAGGATGTAATGTAGTCCTTGTCCTTTTGGTAACTCAACATCTAATTACCTGAAATCTTATCAAAATGGAATCAAACAGGAGAAAACTTCTCAAAGCATTGGGCGCCACCGGGCTGGGATTGTCTGGCCTGGTAAAGGCAGCAGAAGCAATTGCAGCATCCCCTAAAGAAGCAGATCCTCAACCCAGCCGGCCATTTCCTGGAGAATTCTACTGGGGTACAGCAACTGCCGCATTCCAGGTAGAAGGAGCGGTCAATGAGGATGGAAGGGGCAAGTCCATCTGGGATATTTTTTCGCACACACCGGGCAAGATCAAGAACAATTGGAATGCCGATGTTGCGGTAGATATGTACCACCGCTATCGGGAAGATGTGGGTTTGATGAAGGCCCTCGGAACAAATGCTTATCGTTTTTCCATTAGTTGGCCGCGTATCTTTCCTGAAGGAAAGGGTAGCCCCAACCAGAAAGGGATAGATTTCTACAAACGCCTGGTGGATACCTTATTGGAAAACGGTATTCAACCTTTCGCTACCCTGTATCATTGGGACCTTCCCCAGGCATTGCAGGCGCGGGAGAAAGGATGGCAATCCAGATCAATTGCGGAACATTTTGCAGCTTATGCAGGCTATGTTGCCAGTCAGTTGGGAGATCGGGTTAAGCATTTTTTCACCCTGAATGAGATGTTCACCTTTGTTGAATGGGGGCATGGAACCGGATTGCTGGCTCCCGGCCTTAAACTCTCACGCAAAGACCTGAACCAGGTGCGGCACCATGTGGTTTTGGCGCATGGACTGGCCATGCAAGCCATTAAGGCCGCAGCACCGGGTGTTAAAGCAGGTCCCGCTGAAAACATGGTCAATGCAGTACCGGCCATTGCAACACCAGAGCATATCAAGGCGGCACAGGAAGCGACAAGGCAATTGAATGCCGGTTACCTGACCGTTATGCTTGAAGGCCAATACACCAATGAGTTTCTGGAAAAGGAAGGAAAGGATGCCCCACGGTTTACCGAGGCCGAAATGAAAGCAATTGGTACGCCTGTTGATTTTGCAGGGATAAATGTCTACATGCCGAATCATTATGTGATGGCATCGGATGCTAAACCTGGATACGAATTGCTACCATTTACTAAGGTTCATCCTAAAATGGCTTCTTCATGGCACTATGTAGGTCCGGAGGCCCTGTATTGGGGACCCAGGCACATGAAGGAAATATGGGGCGTTAAGGAAATCTACATAACAGAAAATGGTTGTGGCGCGGCAGACGAGCAGGATAAGGAAGGAAGAATATGCGATACAGACCGGGTCATGTTTTTACGCAATTACCTGTTAAATATGCAGCAGGCTATCGAGGAAGGCATTCCGGTTAAGGGATATTTCCATTGGAGCCTGATGGACAATTTTGAATGGGTTTCCGGCTACGCTACACGTTTTGGGCTGTACTATGTGGACTATAAAACCTTACAACGGATCCCCAAGCTTAGTGCTGATTTTTACAGGGAAGTTATAAAAGCCGGTCGGGTTTTGTAATGGCGTAAAAAGGAGGGGAATAATGGTATCAAGATTTTACTTAAGGGTATCAAAGTAGTATTGTAGATCCGGCCATAAGTTCTGGAGCTTGGTTCCTGAATCCTATGGTGATCTCCTTCGCAGGATACCTATGTTAGGTTTGGCGTTCACGTTTTTTGGGGTAGAAATGTTGCTCAATTTCTTGGCTTGGATTGAATTTGAGGTAATGAGGGACATTTGCTGCCTTTTTCCCACCGCAACCGTATTCGGTTCCTGAAGCCATAAGCATTGCTTAACTTCCCTTTATTAACCATTGCCAGAACATGAAACAACTGTTCCGTATTGCCGGTCTGCTCAGCTGCCTGTTGCCTTTTCACCTTTCTTATGCCCAGCCAACAGAAGTATCCACTAAAAAATGGTGGAAGGAAGCCATCGTTTACCAGATATATCCTCGTAGCTTCCAGGACAGTGATGGTGATGGGATCGGTGACCTGAAAGGCATCATTTCCCGCCTGGATTATATCAAGAGTCTTGGGGTGGATGCGGTTTGGCTGAACCCGATCTATACTTCCCCTAACGATGATAATGGCTATGATGTGAGTGATTACCGCAATATCATGAAGGAATTTGGGACGATGGCCGATTTCGATGCGCTGCTTAAGGGATTGCATGATCGCGGCATCAGGCTGGTGATGGATATCGTGGTGAACCATAGCAGTGATGAGCATGAATGGTTCAAACAGGCGAAGAGTTCCCGCACAAATCCCTTTCGCAACTATTACCATTGGTGGAATGCGGAGGATGGTAAACCCCCTTACCGTTACAGCCTGTTCGATGTAAACCATGACGCCTGGATGTATGATTCGCTGACCAATTCTTATTACCTGCACTACTTCTCACGTAAGCAGCCCGACCTGAACTGGGAGAATCCCAAACTGCGTCAGGAAGTATATGATATCATGAAGTTCTGGGGGGATAAGGGGATTGATGGGTTCCGGCTCGATGCCTTCCAGTTCGCTGCGAAGGACACCACCTGGCCGGAATTCCCTAAAGGCTATGAAAAGCAATTCGTGAAATATTATGCCATGCAGGGTAACCTCCATGGTTACCTGCAGGAAATGTATAAGGAGGTGTTGAGCAAATATGATGTGATGTCGGTGGCAGAGGGGGCGGGTAATTCCTTTGAGGACGCCCATAACCTGGTGGACGCCCGGAGGAAGGAACTGCATATGGCCTATGCCTTTGAAGGGGTGGATATTGCCAGAATGGAGGGCTATAGCCTGCAGCATTTCAAGGAAGTATTCAGTCGCTGGGATAGCGCCTTTGCGGAACGTGGGTGGTTGTCGATCTTCCTGGCTAACCATGACCAGGCCCGGTTGGTGAGCCGCTTCGGGAATGATGACCCCAAGTACCGGGACCTTTCTTCCAAGATGCTGAGCACCTTCCTCATGACCATGCGCGGTACACCTTACTATTACAATGGCGATGAACTGGCTATGACGAATGCCGGTTTCACCCGTATTGAGGAATACAGGGATATCCAGACCCTGAACGAGTACAAGCGCTTACAGCAAACAGGCGGCGACCTGGCTGCTTACCTTAAGCGGATTGCGTTTGAAAGCAGGGACAATGGCCGTACGCCCTTCCAGTGGGATGCCTCGAAGAATGCCGGGTTCTCCAGTGGAACGCCATGGATCAAGGTTAATGCCAACGCCGCCACCATCAATGCCGCCGCCCAGGAGAAGGATCCTAATAGTACGTTGAATTTTTTCCGGAAGCTCACCGCCATGCGCAAAACCCATCCCGCCATGGTTTATGGAAGCTACAGGTTGCTGGATAAGGACAATCCTAACGTCTATGCCTACCTGCGGGAATGGGAGGGGAAGCGATATCTGGTATTGTTGAATTTCAGCAAAGAGAATACACAGGCCAATGCAGGGATTGATTTAAGTAACTACAGGATCATCCTGTCTAATTACAATAGCACTAATTTAAGCCTGAAACAAAACTCATGGGTGAACCTCAGGCCCTATGAAGCCCTGGTGGTACAGTTATAGTTTGCATTTCCCCTTTCTCATCCATCAGGGCCTCCTGAAAAGGACCCTGATGAATAGCTCCGAATTCTTTTTCCATCGGGGTCCTCTTCGAGAGACCCCGCTGAGGAGATAATATTTTCTCACCCCAGCAGGGTCTCCCGAAAGGGCTACATGGCGCCTATATCTTCACCCCATCAGGGTCTCCCGAAGAGGCTAGATGGTACCTATATCTTCACCCCAGCAGGGTCTCCCGAAGGGGACCCTGATGAATAGTAGGAGAGAAATTCATCGATGACTTTAGAAGAAAACCCCTATTAGTAGAGACGATTTAATAACCTCCCTATCGCCCCCGTTGTGTCTTATGACCAACGGTTAGTTGGAAGGTTAGGTTAACTGTTGGATGCATACATATTTCACCTTTTATACATCGGGGTCCCCTTCGGGAGACCCCGCTGGGGTTAAGGGCCCCCTTCGGGAGACCCTGATGAGGTTAGATAATTCACCTTATCAGCTAACATTGTTGATTGTATATGTTTAGGGGCTGTTGGTGATAACACGCAACAGCGGCGCAGCATATAATTGCATGGCTACAATGAACGACGCCAATACCCTCTCACTCCATCAGGGCCTCCCGAAGGGGACCCGATGGAAATGTTTTCGGTTAACGCTTATTCAAAAATGTAATACAATCCCGCACAAATTATGATCAGTGCAATGGAAGTGAGCCCGTACAAAACCAGATTGAAGATCTCCGGTATGGGATTGACCAGGGAAAAGACCGTGCTGATGAAGCCAAGGAATCCGCCAACCGACAATAAAATGAATCCGATGAATTGGCGACGGGAATTCCGGGCTTTTTTAAAGGCCTTGATGTGTTCTTCTATGGCGCTTTCATCAAGCCCTGAGGATGCCAATGATTCGCGAATGGTATCAATATCCAGTTTCTGTTCCATCCATTGACGCAGAACAGCTGGGTCAATAGCAGCAATGGTAGCCATAGCAATCGTTTTGAGGGGTCTTGAAACTTAAGATAATGAATTTTTCCCAAAAAATGATTGCCAGTTTTAAGTCATATTATTTAATTTTATATGGGTTGTTTTTAGCAGTAATCACTACAAAATTTGACCAATATGCATTTAATTCCTGCGCTTTTACCTAATGTGGCCACAAAAACCATAAAAACTACACGGATTTTCACCAAACCAATTGATAAGGTGTACAAAGCCTGGACCGATCCGAGGCATCTGGGTAACTGGTGGGGGCCCAGGGGATTTACCAATTCCATCGAGGTTTTTGACCTGAAGCCGGGGGGTGAATGGAAATTCACCATGCATGGCCCGGATGGTAAGTCCTACCTGAATGAGTGTGAGTTTGTGCATATCGCTCCTTATGACAGGATCGCCTGGAATCATCATTCCCATCCCAGGTTCCAGGTGCAGGTTGACCTCGAGGAGATCACTCCGGAGAAGACCCTGGTGCAATACCAGATGATCTTCCTCGATGAGAGTACCTGTTCCAGCATGCGCTCCTTTGTTACCGAAAAGAATGAAGAGAACCTCGATAAACTGGAAGCGGAGCTGGCAATGATCTGATATTTTGTCGTGCAATAATCCTGATTACCTGAAGCGATTGCCAATGGTGAAGAAAACCTTGTCATCAATTTGGTGGAACTCCCCACGTTTTACCCTGGCCTTGATCTCCGGGTGGGTGGTGAGCGTATCGAAGAAAACCAATGTATAATACTTATTCTCTACAAAGGGTTTGTCAATAAGGACTGACTTAAATGAAAGGAAGGTAACGGTTTCTTTTTGCCCATCCAGGTAGAAGGAGGATTTGTCTACCCACAGGCATTTGATTGCTTTCATCTGCTCGGCCATGTCCTTTAAAACGATGGTGTCATAATCAGATTGTAGGATGGTAGCATACATTTCATCCCTGCTTTGGTCTGTATTGTAGATATAACGAATGGTATCAGTAGTAACTTCAATGGTATAATGCTTGAATTTCTTATCGGCAAAGCCAAAGGAAAAAGGTTGGATCTTGTACAATGCGTCATAATACCTCCTGACCTGGGTTATAGCCTCCTTGTTTTCAAAATAATACCCGGCTGTTTTCCTTTTGGATCCTATAGCACATGACATGGTCATTGAAATTGAAAACGCCACAAATAATATGGTATAGGCTATTTTCATGGCTCTTCCTGTAGAATGGTGGTGATGCCGAAGATGAGTTTTCTTAAGCGCTTCGGTGGAATAAGTTGTTGCGTTTTCAAGCCATAATCCCAGTATTTGATCAGGATCATTTCCCCTGCGGGCTGGATATCATATAAGACAATAAAATGGGTGGGCATGCGTAGTTTGAAAATACTGTACTTGCTGGCATGCAGGTAGGAGTTGTTCACATATAAAATGACGGTTCCTTTTTTAAGTTGTTTGGACAGGTAATTAAGGTATTCATTTTTCCATGGCCTGATCAGGTCTGATCCTGCGGTTTCCAATTGATAGCCGCCTAACTGGCGTAACATCCTGTTGAATTTCCCATAGTTGCTGGCGGCCCATAAGTCATTTTCGTTGCCCGGATCAAAGGAGGGGTCAAGTAAATTAAGGTAACTCCTGTATTCGTCTGCAAGGGTAAGGAACCAGAGCTGGTTGGCAGGAAGGATATCCAGTTCGCCCTTACGTTTTAAACTACCTGCATTATCCCTTACTTTCTTGGTTGGCTGAAGCCTCTTCCCATTTAAAGTATCTATTCCTTCCCTGTATAGCGTGATCATACTTTTAGCGTAGACATCGGGCTGGTAAGTAATGAGAATATGGGTGATGGCAGCATAGGAGCAAAAATTGGTGTTCTCCCCCTGGTTGATCATGGATGGATAGATGATATTCCTTCGAAGGTTGGAAAGGAATGCTGCGGGCTTTATTGCTGGCCAAAACCTTGACCCGGCACTGGTGTCAAATTGTTCCAGCATGGCCAATGCAGCTTGTTGCCGGGGATTGAGTGTATAGAAGTGCGGGTAGTGATTCCCCTGTGAAAATATTTCCTGGTTGAGCATCAAAAAGATGACAACCAGGAAATATCTCATGAATAGATGGGGGACCATAGTTGATGGACAATTTACTTAATCAGTGCCATACTTGTCCATCATGGCCATTTCAAGATTGTTTCAAATCCGTTTTCTACCAACTAGAATTCAATAATAAAGCCGATCGTTGGCAGGACCCTGGATTCATCATTGGGCAGGATCACTGGTATGGCATTGCTCCCGTTCTGCTGGATGGGCTGACCGTCTGTGGTCACGAAAGCAGTATTGTCTGCATTTCTCCTGAAGGTGTACTGGGGTAGTCCTGGGTTCTGTGAATTGTACCAGTTCTGGATATCAAGGTAGAGGTCAAGGGTAAACCTTCTCAGGTTCCATTTTTTATCGATGCGGATATCGCTGGCATGAAAGGCAGGCAACTCCAACGTATTGGTATTGGTGTAATCCAGTACCCCGGTGCCCAATGTCAGGTAATTCAACTGGCTGGCTGGCATATCGAAGGGGGTATAGGGGGCTGCTCCCTGGTAGCGGAATTTCAATCCCAATTCCCAGTTGCGGTTGAATTTATACCCGAGTGTGGTGCTCAGTAAATGACGGTTGTCCCAGCTTGACCTGATATAACGGTCACTGATATCCGTAAATTCAGAACGATAGAAAGTATAGCTTAGGATACCAAAGAATCGCCTGGTAAGTTTTTGCTGGGCAAAGAACTCGAAACCATAGGCCCGGCCCTTTCCATCCTGCGTCACCGGCTCGTTGCCGATCGCCCCAAACTCTGTTCCCTTATTGGCCAGGCTGATGCCATCCAACACACTCACCGGGTAATTGCTGTATTTCTTGTAGAAGCCTTCCAGTGTAAACCTCGTAGTGCTGCTAGGCAGGAACTCCAGCCCGGCCACCCAATGGCTGCTGCGGATATAATCTCCGGGATTCAGGATGATAGAACTATTGAGCAGGTTCTGGTAAAAGAGCTGGGTATAGCTGGGCAACCGGTAGTATAACCCATAACTGGCGCTGATATTCCATTTCTCGGTAAGGGCATAGGAAGCGCTGATGCGCGGGCTGAACTGCTGGAAGGGATTGGATTCTCCATTTTCCAGGTTGTTGGCGTCCACGCGGATCCCTGCACTCAGGGCCAGCCTATCGTTCAATACCCTTTTGCCGGCCTGTACAAAAGCGCCATAGCGAAGGAAGGATTCATCTGTGAGGCTCGTCAGGGTTTCGGCTTCCTGGATGATATTGCCATTCTCGTCGGTCAGCTGGGGACGGAAGCGCTGGAAGAATTCATTATCGAACTGGATGTACTGGAGTGAAGCACCATAGCTGAGCTTCCAGCCATTAATGTTATTGGTCACATCGAAGCGAAATTTGTTCTCCGTTTCCCGGCTTTTGATCAGCAGGGTCCTTTCACTCGGTTTGGGATCCTCATTGTCCTCATACTTGTCCGACTGGTTATCAAGGGTGTTCCTGCTTAGTGAAAGGTTCCAATAGCCGTTTTCGGTCAGGCGACGCAGTGAGGCACCGATGGTATAGGTCCACTGGTTGATGATCGGGCTGCTATTGATGGCATAGAGCTTTTCCGGTGTTGCTTCCTTGGGTGCGGCAAAACGGAATTCATCAATAGCCCCCACGCCCAGGAAGTTGAGCGTCATTTTATCATTCAGTTTCGTAGTGGTCTTGAACTGGAAATCCCAGTAATTGGGCCTGATGGGAAGGTCGAGGGTTTTGAAGAGGAAATCAAGGTAGGACCTCCTGGCGCTGGCCAGGAAAGTGGTTTTAGGGCTGATGGGGCCGTCAAAGGTGGCTGCCAGTTCGGTACCACTCAGGCGGATATTGCCCTGTAGCCTCTTGCTGTTACCATTCTTCTGTTTGAACTGGAATACGCTGCTCAGTGCGTTATCATAACGGGCATCAAAAGCCGAACTGCTCAGCTTTACATCTTCAATAAAGCTTACGTTCAGGATACCTTGTGGACCACCACCGCTGCCCTGGGTGCTGAAGTGGTTGATAATGGGTACTTCAATACCATCCAGGTAAAACACATTCTCGCTGGGTGCGCCACCCCTGATGATGATATCGTTGCGGAAGCCGCCGCCGCCAACACCACCGCCAACGCCGGGAAGGGATTGGATCACTTTGCTGATGTCAAAATTTCCACCGGGGTTGGCCTTGATGTCTTCCGTGGTCAGCCGCTGGATGCTCAATGGACTTTCCAGGCTGGTGGCACGGGCTGTATTTTTCCTGCCACTGACCACCACGCCTGTGAGGGTAGAGGCACTGGCTTCAAGTTCTATGGTTAGGGTTTGTTCGTTTCCCGTGGTAATCACCAGGTTGGGTAAGGTCCTCGACTGGTAGCCGATGGCGGTCAGGGCGATGGAATAGGTGCCCGGTGTGATGCCATCGAATCGGAAGGTTCCTTTGTCGGATGAGGTTTGGCCAGTATTGCCGGGTTGCAGGATAAGGCTTACCCCTGCCAATGGCTGGAGGGTATTCTTGTCGATCACGGTCCCACTTATGCTCCCTGTCTGGGCAACCAGTGCCAGGGTCAGGATATTCCCGACCAGGGTAAGCATCCATTTTTTCAATAATCGATTGATCATAATGCAATTTGGTTTGTTACACATAGGAACAGGCAAAGTTATATAAAGTTCAATATTGAAATAAAAAATTTCAATATTGAATTAATTGCTATTTTTACCTCATGTCAGCAATGGAGCACATATGGCAGCGTTACCTGGCCGAAGGGGGTATCCCTGATGCCACGGCCTTTGGCGTTTGGCTGATCAGGGAACAGCCCGGGCTTGGAAAGGAGAACAAGCAGGCCTCAGCTTCTTTTGAGACCAATGAACAAGGATACCCTGCAGGGTATGAAGGAATGGGGTTGTCGGTGAGGTCCGCCATCATGCTGGGAAGGCTGGAACGCTTTGTGCACCAACTGTCGAAGCCACAGATGAAAGCGGCAGGCATGAGTGAGGATGAATTCATTGTACTGGCTACCCTTTTGTACCTCCCTAAGGCTACCAAGACCCAACTCCTGAAACAATGCCTGATCGAGATCCCTACCGGGAGTGAGCTCCTGAAGCGGATGAAAAGGGATGGCCTCGTCCTGGAGAAGAAGAATCCCGATGATGCCCGTTCTTCTTACATTACCATTAGTGCCAAGGGCCGGCAGCAGCTGGTGAAAGCCTTCCAGCATTTATCGGAAGTGGAAGATGCCCTGGCAGCGCTTCAACCCTCAGAACAGCAAACCCTTTTCCGGCTGCTGGATAAATTGGACCAATACCATAGCCGTCGCCACCAGATCCTTCAGGTCAGCGAACTGATGCAGGGTAAGGGTGAATGAGTAAATGGTCCGATAGGATATTTTGTATGTGGTATTTTGTTAATATTACTTCCATACAGAAATATCCCCCATCGTATGATCAAGCATTTTGCCATCCCGATACTGGCCTGGATCATTTTTTTCCTGAATCAAAGTTTCCATTCTCCGGTACTGCTTGTTCTCGCAGTATTGGCATTGCTTGCTGCTGTAATGGATGCGGTCCATCATGCGGAGATCATTTCGCAAAGGGTAGGGGAGCCTTATGGTGCTTTGGTGCTGGCTTTGTCGGTGACCATCATTGAAGTGTCCATCATTATTTCCCTGATGTTCGAAGGTGGTCAATACCAGGCCGGATTGGCCAGGGATACCGTTTTCTCCGCTGTCATGATCATTTTAAATGGATTGGTGGGTTTGTCTGTTTTGGTTGGGGGCTGGAAACACCGCGACCAGGTCTTTTCCTTGCAAGGGGTGCGGTCTGCGCTCACGGTATTGGTCGCTATTTCTGTGCTTACCTTTATCCTTCCCAATTTCACGCAATCCATTCCCGGACCTTTTTACAACGGGCAACAATTGTTGTTTGTAGCCATCATAACCCTGGTATTGTATGGAGCTTTCCTTTTTGTCCAGAATATCAAGCACCGCGATGATTTCGTAAGTGGTAATGCAAACCAGGAAATTCATGAACGTCCCGATAAGCGCACTGCGATCAGGAGCCTGGTCTTATTGCCTGTTAACCTGCTGGTAGTGGTCTTGCTGGCGGAGTCACTGGCACCTGAGTTGGAGAAATTCATTGATGAAGTAGGCGCCCCGAGGGAGCTTGCCGGTGTGATCATTGCAACGGTAATATTATTACCGGAAGGCATCGCTGCAGTCAAGGCTGCACGAAACAATCAATTGCAGCAGAGCCTCAACCTCTCTATTGGGTCGGCACTTGCAACAACGGGCCTGACGATCCCTGCCGTTGCCTTTGTTTCCCTGTTTACCGGACTTCCATTGTCTTTGGGCATATCACCAGAATTGATGGTCCTGTTCATCCTCTCCCTTTTTGTATTGGTGATGTCATTGAGTACAGGCAGGACCACCATACTTCAGGGTGTGGTACTTGTCGTGATCTTCTTAACCTATTTGCAGTTGATGCTGGTCCCCTAATACTGGCCAACCGGTGATGGCTTCCAATAAAAAAAGGTCCGGGTGGGACCTTTTTTATTTTATACATGGGGAATACTGATCAAAGATTCGCGGCGATCATTTCAGCAATATCGAGCACCTGTACACTGTCTTCCTTCTCTTTGGTCTTGATGCCATCGGTCATCATGGTATTGCAGAAAGGACAGGCCGAAGCAACCACACTGGCGCCTGTTTCCAGGGCCTCATTGGTTCTTTCCCAGTTCACACGGGTGCTTCCTTTTTCTTCCTCCTTGAACATCTGGGCACCACCCGCACCACAGCAAAGGCCATTGGCCCTGCAGCGCTTCATCTCTACCAGTTCTGCATCCAGGGCTTCCAGTACCTTGCGGGGTGCTTCATAAATATTATTGGCCCTTCCCAGGTAACAGCTATCGTGGAAGGTGATCTTCCTTCCCTTGAAACTGCCGCCATCCTTGAGTTTGATGCGGCCCTCATCAATGAGCTGCTGCAGGTAAGTGGCGTGGTGGATAACTTCATAAGTCCCTCCCAATTCAGGGTATTCGTTCTTAAGGGTATTGAAGCAGTGGGGACAGGTGGTCACGATCTTCTTGATACCGTAGCCATTCAGGATCTGGATATTCTGGTAGGCCATCATTTGGAACATGAATTCATTCCCTGCCCTGCGTACGGGATCGCCCGTACACATCTCTTCTTTTCCCAGGATGGCAAACTTTACGCCAACTGTATTCAGGATATGGGCAAATGCTTTCGTTATTTTTTGGGCACGTTGATCGAAACTGCCGGCGCAGCCCACCCAGAACAGTACTTCAGGGGTCTCGCCGCTTGCCATCAGTTCAGCCATAGTAGGTACCTGCATGCAATCAATAATTTTTGTAAATCTAGAAGAATTGGTGGAATTCACAACAAATCGTTCAGGACCGAAACTATTGGGATTTAGGTGGGGTTAGACTTCTGCAGAATTTTGCCAAATGGTGTAAATTGAATCAAATAAAGCCTCGATGACGGTTGATCAACATCTGCTATTGATCCGGAATTATGATCTCTGGTCCCATATCAGTGATGAGGAATATGAAGAGTTGAACATTATCCATCGCTTTGTTGAGGCCAGGAAGGATGAGTATTTGTACTTTGATTCCCATTTCCATAATAAATTGTATTTCCTGAAACAAGGCTGTATTAAGCTTGGGTATATTGATGATTCCGGCAAGGAAGTGGTGAAGGAGATCATCTATAAGGGTGAAGTGTTTGGACAGATTACCCTTGAAAGGACCAACCTGAATGGCGAGTTCGCACGAGCCTATAAATCTGATGTAAGTTTATGTGCCTTTAATATCCACGACTTTGAAAAGTTGTTGGAAAAGAAACCCAATATTGCTTTGCGTTTTTCCAAACAGGTCGGACATCAGCTGAAGCAGGTTGAGAACAGGCTTTTGAACCTGTTACGCAGGGATGTCCCTTCCCGCCTGGCTAATTTCCTTTTGATGATGCCAATAAAATCACCAGGAGGGGAAAATGAATTGGTTATAGAACATTTCCTGACCCACGAGGATATGGCACAACTGATCGGGTCCTCCCGCCAAACTGTAACGACCCTATTAAATGATTGGGCCACCATGCAATGGATCAGAATAGAAAAGGGGCTCATCCATGTTTATAACGTTAAGGAGCTGCAAAAACTGGCAAATGTCAGCTAGCTGACCATCCGCACTTATGCTTCATCAATAGCTTTGGTTTCATAATCAAGATTCATGAAGCATATATTACTTCTTTTCGCTTTATTCATGGTGGTATTGGAAGAAACAGACGCCCAGCCTGTTTCCCCTCAATTGTTGAACCTCCACGATGGCATTGCCCTGGATGGTTATGATGCTGTTGCCTATCAACAACAAAACAGGGCAGTAAAGGGAGATGGGTCCATAAAACTCTCTTATAATGGGGCTACCTATTATTTTTCCTCAACAGGCAATTTGGAATTATTCAGGAAATCCCCGCAACAATACCTTCCTGCCTACGGGGGATGGTGTGCTTATGCAATGGGAAAATCCGGGGATAAGGTGCCAGTAGACCCGGAGACTTTCAAGATCATCAATGGAAAATTGTACCTTTTTTACAATAAGTTTTTCAATAATACACTGGTGAGTTGGAATAAGGATGAATCCCGTTTAAAAGCCCAGGCTGAACGCAATTGGACTTCGATAATCAACAAGAAAAGTAAGTTATGAATAAGCTCCAATTTAAAATGGTAAACTGGTCGGCAAGGATTATTGCAGCCCTGATCCTTTTCCAGACCTTATTCTTTAAGTTTACTGCCCACCCGCAATCGGTTAAACTGTTTTCCCTGTTAGGGGTAGAACCATGGGGTAGGATTGGGCTAGGGATACTTGAGTTGATTGCCGGGGTTTTGATATTGGTGCCTGGTACTATGATTTGGGGAGCATTGATGGTTGCGGGGCTAATGTTAGGTGCGGTGGTTGCCCATCTTACCAGGCTGGGTATTTTCTTTGACGGGGATCCCTGGTTGTTCATATATGCATTGATTGCCCTTATTTGCGCATTTATAGTATTGATCATGGATAGGGAAAAACTGTACCGGTTACTCCAACATCTCAGGTTGTTTGTAAAAAATAAGGCCAGGCAATTGCCACAATAAAGCATCCAATAAACCCACTGCCATCTCTCTCAAATACTATTCAGAATAGTCTTTTACCTGATTCAGCAACAACAAAATCAGTTCTTTAGCTGTTGCTCTGGGAAATAGTTTTTGCAGGATGACTTTTGCCCGGAATTGTGTACTGGTAGCGCTCCTTTGTGGCATGGCAAGTATGGCCCTGGCACAGGAATTCAATTTGGTGGAGAACCGGTCCAGGGTTGCCTTCAGCATCCGGAATTTTGGGTTTACAGTGGATGGCAGTATAAAGGGGCTATCTGGCAAGGCTGTCTTTGATCCCAGCAGGCCGGAGCATTCTGTTTTCAATGCGATGATCGAACCTTCCACTATCAATACAGGCAATACCATGCGGGATGGCCATTTGCGGAAGGCTGAATATTTTGATGTTGACCAATTCCCGAAAATTATCCTCCGTTCCTCCACCATTCAGGCTGGATCAAAGGAAGGAACCTTTATTTTCGCAGGCCTGCTGACCATTAAGGGGGTAAGTAAGCCGATTCGCTTTCCATTCTTTGCAAGAAAACAGGCGGGTGGCTGGCTGTTCGAAGGCGGTTTTGACTTGAATCGGCGCGATTTTGGTGTTGGAGGAAAGAGCCTAAGCATGGCCGATAAAGTGACGGTCCAGCTAAGTGTTTTTGCTGAGGAATAATGGCTGGAACAAGGATTGGCCGGGGCTGTTGATTTTCGTTTTTTGAAAAACCTTATATTAGAAAATGGTTAAGTGCTTTTGTGCTTGCCAGTAAACCATAAGTATATCCGTAATGCAATTACGAAACGCCGTTCAACATGTGTTTGGCCAGTTGAGTGCCACACTTCAATTGCTGGACAACAGCAAGTATTGCCTGCCATCCAAACACCTATCAGGGGCTACTATTGGCCAACATACCCGTCACATCATTGAAATGTTCCATTGCCTGCTCAGTGGTTACGAGACCGGCAGCGTGAACTATGAGAAAAGGAAGAGGGATGTGAGGATCGAGACGGACAAGGAATTTGCCCTCCAGCTGTTGAATGCCACCTATACAGACCTCAACCGTCCTAACAAAGCTTTGGTACTGGAGGCATCTTATAATGATGATTCCAATGATGCACTGACCATTGATTCCAATTTCGAACGGGAGATCGCTTATAACCTTGAGCATACCATCCACCATATGGCGCTGATCAAGGTAGGCATACTTGAACTTTCCGATATTGAGCTGCCCGAAGGTTTTGGTGTGGCTTCCTCTACCATGAAGCATCGTAAGCAATGTGCACAGTAACCTATTTACCGTTCAGGGATAAGGTCTTCCTCACTTCCAACAGGGATGAGAAAAAGATCAGGGGGATAGCTATTCCTCCCACTTCTTATGAAGTGAATGGGGTAAAACTGGTATATCCTCGTGACCCGGATGCCCATGGGACCTGGGTTGCCATGCATGAAGCCGGACACCTGGCTGTATTATTGAACGGGGGATTGGTAAAGCATGAACCAGTTTATCCATACAGAAGGAGCAGGGGCATGATCTTCCTGGATGTAGTAGCCAATGAAGATATGTTCGGTGCCTACCAGCGTATCGATCTCCACAATATTGAACCCTTTACCCTTATCCTTTTACAGGAAGGCCTGTTAAGGGAACATCGTTGGGATGGAAAGAAGAAGCATATCACAGAACTGGATCCGTGGCTTCCCCAAATCTGGTCATCAGTTACGCTATATGACCAGGAGGTGATCGACAGGCGTAGGGCCTGGTTCAATGAGTGGCTGGGCAATAATCCCATGCCTGATGCCTATGCCATCCAGTATTTTCACCAATTCGGGGGCAATGGGGATCTGTACAACGGCCTCCGGATGAACCGGAATGGGGAAATGCTTACTGTCAGCATTACCTGCATGGAAAAAACGGAACAGTCAATAAGGATGATCTATCACGATCTGCAGGAGAACAAGAAATACCAGGCCGGACTGGAATACTCAAATGTTCCGGAATTACCCTCATGAATTGGAGCCAAAGGATTTTACACCGCCCGTTTTTTATCAAACTATTGAACTGGGAGTATTGGTCATTCAATACTGTTTATGTACCTATCCTGCCTGTCTGGTTCCTGCTCTGCGCCAGGGCGAGGTCTTTCTTTTTTTTCTCGGCCTCCAATCCAACCATTGATTATGGCGGTTTCCTGATGGAGTCCAAGAAGGCGATCTATGACATCATTCCTGAAGAATATTATCCGAAGACCATCTATTTCCCACTGCCATGCTCACCCGAAGCCGTGGTAGAGGAGGTAAAGCAAAGAGGCTTCAACTATCCATTGATCGGCAAGCCTGATGTAGGCGGCAGGGGAAGGGGGGTGAAGAAACTGGCGAATGAAAATGAATTGCGGGTCTATGCAGCAAGTTCACCACTTGATTTCCTGGTGCAGGAGTATGTTCCTTTTGCCAGGGAGGTAGGTATCTTCTATTATCGTTATCCGGGAAGTGAAATGGGCCATGTGACAGGTGTTGTACAAAAGGAATTCCTGGGGGTGATAGGGGATGGTAGAAGCACGATCCGTCAACTGCTCCTGCTCGATAAACGGTTTATCCTTCAATTGCCTGTACTGGAAAGGATGTATGGCGAAGGTCTGGAAGCCATATTGCCCAATGGGGAAAAGAAGGAACTCGTGCCTTATGGCAACCATGCCCGTGGGGCAAAATTCCTTGATGATTCCCATCTGGTGGATGCAACCTTTGTGCGGACCATTGATGGCATCTGTAAGCGGATCGACGGGTTCTATTATGGCAGGCTGGATATTCGCTATAAGGATTGGACCTCTTTAAGGGAAGGCAGGGATTTCTCCATCATTGAGTTGAATGGGGCCGGATCCGAACCAACCCATATGTATGATCCTAAGCACTCCCTGTTCTTTGCCTGGAAGGAGATCATCAGGCATTGGTTCATCCTTTTCCGGGTAAGCCGGCTCAACCACAAGAAAGGCGTACCTTACCTGACCTTCATGGAAGGGAGAAAGATGTTCCGCGACAATACGGAGTTTGAACGGAAGGTGGCCCAAATGTACCCCTGATATTATCGGTTATAGATAAACGTTAGGGAACCAAGCTATAGCCAATATGATCGCTTTATTCAAGATATTCGGTGCAGGAATGCTGATCAGCTTCCTGGGGAGCCTTCCCCTGGGGACACTGAATATCTCTGCCATGCAGATCGCTGTCCAGGAGAACACGAGGAGGGCATTGGCCTTCGCGGCAGGGGTAGCCCTGGTGGAGATCATTTATGTGCGTCTTTCGCTCAAAGGTGTGGACTGGATCATGTCCAACCAGCGGATCTTTTATATACTGGAATGGGTGACAGTGGTCCTTTTCCTGGTCCTGGGTATCAGCAGCATCCGGGCAGCTATGGCAGCACCGGGAGAACGCATGAATATCCTGCTGGATAACAAGATGAACCGTTTTTTCCTGGGATTAAGCATGAGTGCCGTCAACCCTGTACAGATCCCTTTCTGGTTCCTTTGGAGCAGTTACCTTTTCAGTATCCACCTATTGCAATCTACAACCCTGGCTTTTAATGTCTATACCTTGGGTATTGGGATTGGCACGGTGACAGGCTTGTTGCTATTCATTTATGGTGGCAAATGGCTGGTGAGGAGAATGAATGCAGGACAAAAATTCCTGAATATACTGGTGGGGATTGTTTTTCTGTTATCTGCGGGGATCCAGTGTTACAGGGTTGTCACCAAACCACAAATGGAAATACGGTCTGCCAGATGACATCTGACTACCTAAGAAAATAAAAGGCCGGCATCAAGCCGGCCTTTCTTTATGTCTTTGGGGTCAATTAGAATTGAACACCTTCGTTCATGTTCTGCATGTTCTGCATTTCGCCCCTGATGTTCTTGCGCTTGAAGATGGAAGTGTCGAACTTACCAAACCTCCAGGCAAACTGAAGCCTGAAGAATTGCGGATCCCTTCTCCTCCTTGAATCCTGGATAAAGAACTGGGATTCGGAATGCTGGTCGCTGATACGGGTGCGGAAGATATCGCTCCAACTCAGGGTAATGGAAGCGGCCCTGTTCTTGAGGAACTCATAGCGAACAGACAGGTCCACGAAATAGTTCGGGCGTACATAACCTTGTGCAGTATTTCCGGGACCACCCCACATCATACCACCACCACCAAAACGGCCACCACCACCACCGCTTCCGCCGGGAGGGAGGATGGTCTTGGACGTATATTCACCACTCAATTGAACCGTGAAGTTCTTGGGTAATTTGAAAGTATTGTTCAGTTTGATGAAGTAGCTGTAAATATTATCCTGTTCGGTTACACTGGGATCATCAATATTGATCTTTGACGTGAACAGGTTCAGGTTACCGGTCAGGTCCCACCACTTTTTCACTGCGAACTTACTGGTTAGTTCCAGGCCTGTAACAATACTACTGTTGGCATTGGTATAAGTATTCACCAGTACTTCGTCTCCTGTAACCGGATTGTTTTCCTTTTGTTGAACCCTGGTGATCAGGTTCTCCGTGTATTTGAGGTAATAGGTAGCCAGGAAACTGTTGTTCTTTTCCGTGATCTTCTGGTAACCCAATTCAAATGAGCTGGTGAACTCAGGGATCAGGTTAGGATTACCACGGCTCAGGTTTAGTGAGTCAGAGTAATCTGTGAAGGGGAAAAGCTGGAAGAAGTTGGGCCGGTTCACCCTTCGGGTATAGCTCAGCTGGAGATCCTGCTGGTTACCCAGGTCATAGGTAAAGAACGCACTGGGGAAGAGACTGATTGGGAAATTATTGCTGAAGGTTTGGATGCTGTCCTTACCATCTGTTTTGGTTGAATACACCGTGCCTTCATATTCCGAACTCTCTATACGCAGCCCCAACTGGTAACCCAACTTCTTGTACTTATTGGAAAAACTGGTATAAGCCGCATAAACATTATCGGTATTCTCATACTTGGAAGACAATTGTGGGATGGGAACAATTGTGCCGTTGGGAAGTTGCTGGAAGATATCGTTGCGGCTGTCAACAGAACGGAACTGGGCGCGCAGACCCATTTCGATCTTGGCATTCTCAGACAAGGGGTTAACGAAATCGGTTTGAACCGTGAAGAACTTGTTGGTGCCCGCACCGTTCAACAACTGGATAAACTGGCGGTAACCCTCATCAGAACCCAATTTCGGATAAATATCGTTAACGATCTTGTTGTTGTTCTCGTTCTTGCTTTGGTTGAAGTTCAGGTCAGCAGTCAGTTCCTTACCCGGTTTGGCAAAGTTGTGTTTGAAGCCAAGGGTGGTTCCCAGGTTACGGAAACTACCAACGGTGTTGGAGTTCCTGATACTGTTAGAGGTAGCTGTACCCGAGCTGGCAAGGGTATCAACGAAGATATCACTGGTGGTATAGGGCTTGAATTCACCCCTTACCAGGTTGATGGATCCTGACAGGGTATTGCGGTTGTCAATGAAATAATCCGCCCCAAGCCTTCCAAAGGAGAAAAAGCCCTTGCTCACACTTTCGTCATATTGTTTGAGGAAGGTATTGGGATTATCGAACAGGGAAGTACGTTCTGTTTCTCCATTTGAGATGGATTTACGCATACCGTAGTTGGCATTCGCAAAGAGGTTCACCTTGCCCTGGCGGACGTTAAAATCACCACCCAGGTTTGGCCTGGCGCGCATATCAATGCCTGCACGAAGGTTTCCGCTATAGCCAACTTTCTTATTCTTCTTTAATACGATGTTCAGGATGCCTGAGGTACCACCGGATGCATCATACTTGGCAGAAGGGTTGGTGATCACTTCAATGGAAGCGATCGCATCGGCAGGGATTTGTTCGAGGGTCAGGGTAGTAGGACGGCCATCCACAAATATCTGCGGGCTGGCATTCCTGAGGGTTACATTACCATCGAGGTCTACCTGCACGGAAGGCACATTTTTCATGACATCCACAGCGGTTCCACCGGCAGAGTTAAGGTTCTTTTCAACATTGAACACTTTCCTGTCGATACTGGCACTATACAAGGGCTTGTTGGCCGTTACGGTTACCCCTTCCAATACCTGTGCGTCTGCTTCCATGGCAATATTACCGAGGTCCTTGTCTACACCGGCCAGTGCCCTGGACATATCACCGCCGCCCATCTTCATCTCAAAAGCCACTTTTTGTTCAATGGCCTTAAAACCAATGGCGGTAACTTTTAGTTTGTAGGAGGCTGCAATGGCAAGGCTTTCGAAGGCAAATTCACCCCTTTTATCGGTGAGCATACCGGCAACAATGGTATCCTTCCTCTTCTTGGTAAGAGTGTCGAACTTGCTTTGGATCAATTGTACGGAGGCAGCTTCAATGCCCTTGTTGGTCTTTCCGTCAACGATCTTTCCGTAGAATCGGCCGATGTTCATGTTGCCACCACCCATCGCACCGGCCCTTCCGGAAACCCCGGCAGGCATCTGGGCAATCAGGCTGGTGTTCATCAGCACGAATAAGGCTAGTAAAAGGTTCTTAAGCATTCTTCTATGTTTTCTCTGAGTGGCGCAAAATTCAGCAAAGGATCATGACAATTTGCTGACAATGTGATGAATGGTATAAGACAAATGGCCGGGCCCTTCGGTTTAATGCTTCGGATAGAAGGAAGAATGCCTTTATAAATGGTAGTCCGGGGCCTTTGGGGTGGCCGGTCAGGCGGTTAAATAGGTAATGGCGATCTGGACCAGCCCGATCAGGAAGCCCAGTACACCACCAATGATCTCTACGAAGCGGAATTCCCGGGCCATGATATTCTGGAGGATATCTTCCAGTTTGTCACTGGAAAAGCCTTTCACCTTCTCCACCACGATCTTTTCCAGGTCTAGTTGGTCCTGGAGCCTTGTCATATACTGTTCCATCAGCGTCGGGAACAAATCGCGGAGCTCTTCAAGAAAGACAGACTTCAGCTGGTTGATGGTCTTCTCCCCAATGAACATACTGATCATGGGCATGGACTCCTTTAGTTTTTCTTTCAGGAACCGGTCGATATGGGCATCAATAAAGGGGAGGAGTTGGTCCAGGTTCTCCGGGTTGGAGATCTTGTGGGCGATATCCTTGAAAGAGAGCAATTCATCGCTTACCAGTTTGCCGAGTTTTTCAGCGAACTGTGCCTGCCTTTTTGGAAATATCCCCTGTATGGTGATTCCCAGGATACGTTTTGGCTCCCTCGGGTGGAAAAGCATCTTGATAGCGATCCAATTGGTGAACCAGCCAATAAATGCAGAGATCAGGGGGATCAGGAAAAGCCAATAGTTCATGAGCGAATTGATTAAAGTAAAAATCCCTCACCGAGGTGAGGGATCCTGGGGAGATTGAGGGGATTCGAACCCCCGGCCTTCAGAGCCACAATCTGACGCTCTAACCAACTGAGCTACAACCTCCGTATCCCTTTGGAAGCATTACTGTTTCTAAGGGGCGGCAAAAATACACACTAAATTTGAAAAACGAAATTTTCACTAAAAAAAATCTCGTCT
Organism: Flavihumibacter rivuli; assembly: GCF_018595685.2. Lineage (NCBI taxonomy): Bacteria > Pseudomonadati > Bacteroidota > Chitinophagia > Chitinophagales > Chitinophagaceae > Flavihumibacter > Flavihumibacter rivuli. The sequence goes on along the minus strand of NZ_CP092334.1, from coordinate 1,485,448 downwards.
CCCGCTCATCACAATCACTTGTTAATTGAGCTTTTACAACAACAAGCCGTGATGTTTTATCGTTATTTTTGATACAATGCAAAAACTGTTAGACTATATGTTCAGCAAGAGAAGCTTACCTGTGTTGGTCCTGGTCCTGGTCTGTGCCCTTTTCATCGGATTCCGCTCCATGGGAACGGATGGTTCACAGCCCCCAGGGAAATATGAGAAAATATTGCATAATGTAGGGGATATTCTCCAGCAGGTGCATTATAGTCCAAAGGATATCAATGATGCATTTTCAAAGGAAATATTCAAGAAATACCTGGCCAATGTTGACCAGGAGAAAGTGATCTTCCAGCAGGCCGACCTCCTGGCCCTGAAGAAATATGAAACCACCCTTGATGATGAGATCAAAGGCGGATTGGTAGAATTTGTACCTGCAGTTTCCACCATCTACAAGAAACGGATCCTGGAAGCAGAGGCCATTGCGAAGGAAATGCTGGCCAAGCCATTCGACTTTACCTCAAATGAAGACGTGGTGCTGGACCCCGAGAAACTGGAGTTTGCCAAGAATTCTTCCGACCTGAAGGAGCGCTGGAGAAAGCGCATTAAGTACCAGGTGCTGGAACGTTATGTTGAGCTGCTTGATAACCAGGAAAAGAATAAAGGCAAGGAAGGCTTTGTAATGAAGACCCCGCAGGAACTGGAAAAAGAAGCCCGTGAAAGGGTCGCTAAAGTGAACACCAGGATGTTCGATCGCCTGAAGTTGAAATACAATGACGATGACAGGTTCAACCAGTATGTGAATACCATTACCAATGCCATGGATCCGCATACCACTTTCTTCCCGCCGGTAGACAAGCGCTATTTCGATGAGCAGATGAGTGGAAGGTTTTTTGGGATCGGGGCTTCCCTGCGTGAGGAAGAAGGCAATATCAAGATCGCTTCCTTATTGACAGGCAGCCCGGCCTGGAAATCTGGTGAATTCACTGTTGGTGATGTGATCCTGAAAGTGGCCCAGGGTGGCGAAGAACCAACCGACCTGGCTGGTTTTGCTGTAGAAGATGCGGTGAAGCTCATCCGGGGCAAGAAAGGTACCGAAGTAAGACTCACCCTAAGGAAAGCAGATGGCAGTGTAAAGGTGGTAAGCATTATCCGTGATGAGATCGTACAGGATGAAACCTTTGCTCGTAGCGCTATTGTGGATAACGGCAAAGGCAAGGTAGGTTATATCTTCCTGCCCGAGTTCTATGCCGATTTCGATAACCCGAAAGGCAATCGTTGCGCGGTGGATGTAGCCCGTGAAGTGATCAAGCTGAAGGAACAAAAGGTAGATGGAATTGTGATCGACCTGCGCAACAATGGCGGTGGTTCCCTTTATGATGTGGTGCAAATGGCTGGCCTCTTCATTGAAGAAGGTCCCATTGTACAGGTGAAAGACAGGGAAGGCAGGCCAAGTGTGCTTCGCGACAGGGATAAGACGGTTTTGTATGATGGGCCTTTGGCCGTTATGGTGAATGAGTTCAGTGCCTCTGCGTCAGAGATCTTTGCTGCCGCTATTCAGGATTATGGAAGGGGTGTGGTGCTGGGAAGCACAACCACCTATGGCAAGGGAACAGTTCAGCGTAATATTGGATTGGATAAGGAAACCGGTATGTTCGTTGCCAACAGCGAATTGGGCACCATTAAACTGACCCTGCAAAAGTTCTATCGCATCAATGGCGGATCTACGCAGCTGAAAGGGGTTTCTTCTGATGTGGTATTGCCCGATATTTATGAGAACGCCAAGTTCAGGGAAAAGGATGATCCTGATGCCCTTCCCTGGGATGAGATCCAGAAAGCTCCCTACACAGCCTGGAGGTCGCCTTTTGACCTGAACCTTGTAAGGAAGAACAGCCAGGCAAGGGTAGCCAATAATGAAGCCTTCAACCTCATCAAGACCAATACTGATTGGTTGAGTGAGCAAAACGACAAAGTGTATTCTTTGAATATCGACAAGTTCCGGGAGTCAAAGAAGAAGATCAATGCTACAGTTAAGCAATTGGAAACATTAAATAAATTACCGAAGGAGCTGGAAGTAGCTTCCATTCCGGGTGATGAGGACAAGTTTGCCGTAGATAAGGATAAACTGGAAAGGTACAAGCAATGGAAGAAGAACCTGCGTACCGATATTTATCTGGACGAAGCAGTGAATGTGATCAACGATATGGTTTTCCAACGCAACCTTGCATTGGGAAACAAGAACTAAAACGAAAGCCCCGAAAGGGGCTTTTGCTTTTCTATCCATTTGGATCATTCCCCAAATGAATATTCTGATATTATAATCTTCTTTTAGCGTGATCAGGACAGGTACCTTTCCCTGATGATGTTCATATGGTGTTCCACATGCCCTACCAGGATAAAGCAGATGGCAGCACAACTGATGGGGTTGCCACTGGCTGTTCCGGTTGCACTTAGCTGTTCTTTCGTAAAATCATTGATCATGGCGCGATTGCTCTTGCGAAGGGCCTTGAACTCTTTCACCATATCCTGCCAGCCCCTTGCTGATACATCTGCCTTTTCCGCCCAGGTATTCTCATCGAAGCCAGGCAGTGCGGTTTCGTCGAAGCGGGCTATCCTCAATGCCCTGTAAGCAAATACCCGCTCTGCATCAATGATGTGCTGTAAAAGTTGCTTGATCGTCCATTTGCCTTCTGCATAGGCATAGTCGATCTTTTGGGCAGGAATAGACTCCAGGAACTCCAGGAATGATTTGGAATTCTTCTTCAGCGCCTTTTTCAGGTCGCCATCAAGAGCCAGCTGGATATAATTTTTATAATAATCCGCGTAAACGAGGTTGTATTCATGTTCCATGGAAAAAAAGTTTAGGGCCTAAAGCTATTAAAAAACCCCGCTATTGGCGGGGTCTTTTAAATGATTATGATGAATGGATCATCCTTTCTTTCCTTTTTGCAAGGTTGATTTTGGTTGTTGCTTTACCGGAACTTTTTTCTTGCTCAGGATATCAGCAACCTTGGCTGCTTCATAAGCGTTCACGAAACCACCAGACTGGCAAAGTTCGGTCAGGTCTACCAGCTCATCATCCGAGCCGGGCTTTTTCACCTTTTCGCTGGGTGCAACAGCTGATTTTTCAATAGCCATTTTCACTTCCTGGGGAGTGAGGTTGGGGTAGTAGCTCAACAGGAAAGCTGCGATACCGGCCACCACAGGAGATGCCATACTGGTGCCCTGCGCATTGCCATAGGTATTACCACCGGGAATGGTAGAGTAGATCTTCGTGCCTGGTGCAAATACATCCACTTCTTTCCTGCCATAGTTGGAGAAGGAAGCGGTCAGGCTCTTGAAGCCCGGCTCTGCCTTGGGATCACTGCTGGCCCCAACGGTGATCCAGTTGCTTGCCCTGGCTTTCAGGGTAGTTAGGGATGCATTGGGGAAATTATCAACAGAATCCACATTCTGGGCATCGTTGCCTGCTGCATGCACCAGTAATACACCCTTGGATTCTGCATACTTAACGGCCTCATCCACCCATTTCTTTTCGGGGGAGAAACCTTTACCGAAGCTCATGTTCACCACTTTGGCGCCATTGTCTACCGCATAACGGATGGCGAGGGCAATATCCTTGTCGTGCTCATCGCCATCGGGTACCGCACGGATGGCCATGATCCTCACATTATCGGCCACGCCGTCCATTCCCTTTCCATTGCTGCGCTCAGCGGCAATGATACCCGCCACATGGGTTCCGTGGAAGGGGGTATTGGCCATTACATCATTGTTACCATAATAGCGGTCGTTGAAATCGTAATAGTTGTCGCCTACGATCTCACCGCGATAATCTTTCGGGGCTTTTTGGGCTGCTTCCTGTTTCCTTTCTTCGCCGCCAACATATTCTGAGAATCCATCAACGAATTCCTTGTTGCTCATATCGAGCATATTATTGGCTTTGAACAGGTAGAGGAGACCCGCTTTCGCTTTCTGGGCTTCTGAGGTAGTAGGGGCGTAGGCCTCCAGGTCCTTGCCTGTAAAAACTTCCTTACCCATGGCCTGGCGAAGGATGCTGTCGTTCTTGATGGTGTTTTCCAGCGCCTTCTTCATAAAGACCAGGTCAGCACCGCCACCACCGGCATCTCCTTCCACCTTATCCTTGGCCTTGGCCCACATGGCATACTGGTCAGCTTCCTCACCGGTCAGTATGGAGGGGTCGAATCCCGGGGCTGCAAATTTGGCCTTCAGCCGATGGTAGACCCTGGCCGCTTCATAGCTGTCCTGCTTCACATTCTTGCCATCCTTGCCGCCAAGAAAGTTCCAGCCGTTGATGTCATCAACATAGCCATTCTTGTCATCATCAATGCCATTGCCGGGTATTTCCTTGGGGTTCCTCCAAAGGATGTTCTTGAGGTCTTCGTGCAAGGTGTCGATGCCTGAGTCGATCACGGCAACTACTATGGTCTTGCTTTTCTTGCCTTTTACGAATTCATAGGCTTTGTCGAGACTGATGCCGTAAACGCCATCCTTCTCCCTGTCGCCCAGGTGCCAGCCTTTTGCCAGCTCTTTATTGCTAACTGCAGTACCTTGACCAAAGGTGGTCCCTACGCTTAATATGGCCAGCAACAGACTACCGGGCAGGATCATTGAATGCTTCATGCGCAAATAATTTGTGGTATCCAAAATGACGGTAAATATTGGTATAACGTTTACCGCCCGTATAAATTTTAACGAATTAGAGATCAAATTTAATTCCCTGGGCCAAAGGCAATTTGGTGGTATAATTGATGGTATTGGTTTGCCTGCGCATATAGGCCTTCCAAGCATCACTGCCACTTTCCCTTCCGCCACCGGTCTCTTTTTCACCGCCAAAGGCACCGCCAATCTCTGCCCCGCTGGTTCCTATGTTCACATTGGCAATACCGCAATCACTACCTGCATGCGACAGGAAGGCTTCGGCTTCCCTGAGGTTGAGGGTCATGATGGCAGAGGAGAGGCCCTGGGGTACACCATTCTGTAACGCAATTGCCTCTTCAATGGTTGAATATTTCATCACATAAAGGATGGGAGCAAATGTTTCATGCTGTACAATGGAATAATGGTTCTGGGCTTCTGCAATGCAGGGCTTTACATAGCAACCGCTTTCATAACCGGGGCCTTCCAGTACGCCGCCTTCCACCAGGAAGCGGCCGCCCTCTGCCTTGCATTTTTCGATGGATTCCAGGTACATCCTAACGGCATCCTTATCGATCAGGGGTCCAACGTGGTTGTTCTGGTCGAGCGGGTTACCAATCCTCAATTGCTTATATGCATTCACCAGTTTGGTGGTAAAGGCCTCATATACTGATTCATGGATGATAAGCCTCCTGGTGGTGGTACAACGCTGTCCTGCAGTACCAACTGCACCAAATACACAACCGATAAGGGACATATCCAGGTCTGCATCCTTCGAAATGATGATGGCATTGTTACCGCCCAGTTCCAGGATGGTCCTGCCAAGGCGCGCACCTACAGCTGCACCAACGGCCTTACCCATGCGGGTGGAACCGGTCGCGGATATCAATGGAACACGGGTATCTGTTGAAAGCCATTCGCCGGTTTCGCGACCGCCATTGATCACACAGCTTACGCCTTCCGGTACATTGTTGCTGGCAAATACTTCATTGATGATATTCTGGCAGGCCACAGAGCAAAGAGGTGTCTTTTCAGATGGCTTCCAGATGCAAACGTCACCGCAAACCCATGCCAGCATGGTGTTCCAGCTCCATACCGCAACCGGGAAATTAAAAGCGGAAATGATGCCCACAATACCAAGGGGATGCCACTGTTCATACATGCGGTGCCCGGGGCGCTCACTATGCATGGTCAGGCCATGGAGCTGGCGCGACAGGCCTACTGCAAAATCACAGATATCGATCATTTCCTGAACCTCACCCAGGCCTTCCTGAAGGCTCTTACCCATTTCATAGGAAACCAATTGGCCGAGCTCCTGCTTTTTGGCCCTCAATGCTTCGCCGATCTGGCGAACGATCTCACCCCTCCTGGGAGCGGGCCAGAGACGCCATTCTGCAAAGGCCTTTGCAGCTGTTTCCACTACTTTCTCATAATGTGCTTTATCGGTCGATTGGATGGTGCCGATCAGTTGTCCGTCTACCGGAGAATAAGAAGCAATCGTTTCTCCTTTCGTTTCATACCATTGGGAACCGGTTGAAGTTCCGGAATTGTGCTGTTGGATGCCCAGGGCTTTCAGAAATTCCATGACAAGCTTAATTTTTAGCTGTCAAATGTACGGCTTCCTTAGACAAAAATGGTCCAGGAATTGTTAATTGATAGGTGCTTATTGCCTTGGAATCAGTGCATTTCAGGCCAGCCCCACCAGTGGTAAAACAATGGGTCAGGGAATTGAATTACCAATACACCTGCAAAATTGATGGCCGTATTCCTGCATCAATACTGTTCCTGTTCATTGGGGAAGTCCTGGGTCCTTACATCGTCAATGTAATGGCGTACCGCCGAAGTGATCTGTTCGTGCAGGTTCAGGTATTTGCGAAGGAAACGGGGATTGAAGTCATTATTAATGCCTAACATATCATGCATTACCAATACTTGTCCGTCGCAGTATTTCCCGGCACCAATGCCGATGGTTGGGATATGGAGACTTTCTGATACCTCCTTTGCCAGTTGGGCCGGTATTTTTTCCAGGACAATGGCAAAGCAGCCTGCCTCCTGTAACATAAGGGCATCCTTTTTCAGTTTTTCAGCCTCGGCCTCTTCCTTTGCCCTTACTGTATAGGTGCCGAACTTGTATATGGATTGAGGGGTGAGTCCCAGGTGACCCATCACCGGTATCCCTGCAGAAACGATCCTGCGGATACTTTCCACCACTTCCTCGCCACCTTCCAGTTTGATACTGTGGCCACCGGTTTCCTTCATGATGCGGATGGCAGATGCCAGGGCTATATCGGAGTTGGATTGGTAGGAACCGAAGGGGAGGTCCACCACCACCAGGCAACGGTCGATTCCCCGCACTACGCATTGGGCATGGTAGATCATGTGGTCAAGGGTAATGGGGACAGTGGTATCATGACCTGCCATTACATTACTGGCCGAATCCCCCACCAATATCACATCGATCCCTGCTTCATCAAAGAGCCTGGCGAAGGAATAGTCGTAAGCGGTGAGCATCGATATCTTTTCTCCTGCCAGCTTCATTTTCTGCAGGGTATTGGTCGTCACCTTTTTTACTTCCTTATGGATAGACATGGAAATTTATTGTTTGGGTGATTGGATATAATGGCATTGGCAAAACCAAAAGTCGGAAATAACCGCCACCAAAATAAAAAAGCCATCATTAAAATGTTTTGGTGGGTCATTGTTTTGCCCGACGACCCTTCACCTTTTCATGAAGGATATGGATCAGGCCGTCCGCAAGACCTATCTTGGGCACATAGATCTCCTTTGAGTCAGACCAACGCATAACGGAAACGTATATACTAAGCGCCGGTACAATAACATCAGCCCGGTCTTCACGAAGGTTATAAAGCTTCATTCTTTCCTCAACACTGAAACTGCTGAGTTCCTTGTGGTAATCCTTCAGTAGTTCGAAGGGCAGGGGTTTCCCATCCTTTTTCTTGGACAGGGAGAAGACTTTGTTGATATTACCACCGGAACCAATGCAGGTGATCTCCTTAAACCCTTTGGTCTTGTTCTTCACAAATTCCTTCATTTCATCCCACCTGGTATCAGGCACTTGTTTTTTGAGGAGGCGGATAGTGCCGATATTAAAGGATTCTTTAAAGATCAATTGGTTGTCATTGAAGAAGGTCAGCTCCGTACTGCCGCCACCCACATCAATATACAGGTAGGAGTGGTCCTTATCCAGGTTCTCTGCTATATGGTTCTCATAAATGAAAGAAGCTTCCTGGTCGCCACTGATCACCGAAATGGTGATCCCGGTTTCTGCCTTTACCTTTTCAATAATGGCGTTGGAATTGGATGCATCGCGCATGGCCGAAGTAGCACATGCCATGAAATGTTCCACCCCATACACATCCATCAGTAAGCGGTAGGCTTTCAGGGTACTGACAATATGGTCGACCTTTTTCTCAGAGATGGTGAGGGTCTCAAAAACATCGAAGCCCAGCCTGAGCGGAACCCTGACCAGATTGAGTTTATTGAACCGGGTGCTGCCATTAGGTTCCTGCACCACTTCAGTGATCAGCAGTCTTGCTGCGTTACTTCCGATATCGATAGCTGCCAACCTCAACTCGCTGCGGTATTAATGTTTTCTGACAGATGGGTTTCTGTAATGGCTACTTCCCTGGGTTGATTGCCCTTCTTCGATTGCAGGTAGTTGTAGATATCCACCTGCGACCTTACTTTCTTTGAACCGGTGCGGATATAAGCATTGCTCAGTTCATTGTCCAGTCTCCTTGCTTTCACATTATCATTCAACTGGATGGCCAGGATATTCTTTAAAACTTTCTGGAGGTCTTCATCCAGGATCGGGCAGGTGATCTCCACCCGGTGATCAAGGTTGCGGACCATCCAGTCGGCCGAAGATATATAAACTTTCTCTTTGCCTCCATTGTGGAAAATGAATACCCTTGCATGCTCCAGGTATTCATCCACGATGCTGATGGCCTTTACGGGAACCTTGAATTTCTTGCTTTCCGAAAGCATGCAGAAGATACCCCTGACGATCAATTCAACCTTTACACCTGCTTTCGCTGCATCATAGAGTTTCTCTACCAGTTGTTCATCCGATAGGGAATTGACCTTCACCAGAATGGCTGCCGGCTTATTTTTCCTGGCGGCCCTTATTTCGGTATTGATCATCCTGAGCAATTCCCTCCGGAGTATGCCCGGGCAGGGGAGAAGGGTCTTGCATCCTTTCAGGATGTCCGGATTGGTCTTGTATTTTTCTACATAAAGAAATACCCTGTTGATATCGGCCATGATCATCCTGTTGGCCGTGAGCAGGCAATGGTCACCGTAGAGTTTTGCGGTACTCTCATTCAGGTTGCCGGTACTGACAAACCCATATTGAATGGTCCGGTTGTTTACGCGTTTGCGGATGATGCATAATTTCGCATGTACCTTCATGTTAGGAATGCCGATCAGCACCTTAACACCTTCTTCTTCCAGCTTTTCTTTCCATTCCATATTGGCTTCTTCCTCAAACCTTGCCCTCAGTTCCATCATAACGGTCACCTGTTTTCCATTGCGCACGGCGTTGATCAGGGCGTTGACCACCTTTGAATTGGAAGCAAGCCGGTAGGCAGTTACCTTGATAGACACTACATCGGGGTCTATCGCCGCTTCCCTCAGCAGGTCGATCACCGGGTTAAAGGAATGGTAGGGAAAATTCAGCATCACATCCTGTTGCAACACTACATCGGTTACCCGGTTTACATTCACCAGGAGGGGATGCATGAAGGGCTTTTTCCTTTGTGATTTCCTGGGGAAGCAATCGGGAAAGTCCATAAAATGCCTGAAGTTGTGGATGCGGCCACCAGGTATAAGGTTATCCTTCCGGGTGAGGTTCAACCTCCGCATCAGGTATTCCAGCAGGCTTGGGTCCATTTCCTTATCGTAAACAAAGCGGACGGGTTTTCCTTTCCTTCGGTTCTTTACCCCTTTTTCGATCTTTTGGATAATAGTGGTGGAAACGTCATTGTCAATATCGATCTCGGCATCCTTGGTTACTTTGAAGACCCATGATTCGAATTTCTCGTAGCCAAAGAAGGAAAAAATGGAAGGCAGGTTGAAGCGGATGATATCTTCCAGTAAAATGATGTGCCGTTCACCATGGGGGGATGGCAATTGCACAAACCTCCCCAATGCCTTACTGGGTACTTCAATCAGGGCATACTTCTGTTCGTAGGCGGTATTCTTCCGGGTCATGAGTACGGCCAGGTAAATGGATTTGTCCCTCAGGTAAGGAAACTGGGGGATCTGCTCGATCATCAGGGGGATGGTGTTGACCCTGACCTCTTCCTCGAAATATTGCTTGACAAAGTTTTTCTGCTCTTTTGACAATTGCTTTTCATTGATCAGGAAGATCTTTTCCTTTTCCATTTCCTTCCTGATCTGCTCCCAGATGCGGTTGAATTCATTTTGCTGGCGCAGGACCGTCATCTGGATCTGGTCCAGGATTTTTTCCGGTGATTGTTCCAGGTGCATATTGAGTTTGGCCTTCTTGCCCACCAGTTCGATCATCCTTTTCAGGGTGGCTACCCTGACCCGGAAGAACTCATCTGTGTTATTGGAGAAAATGCCGAGGAATTTGATGCGTTCCCGGAGTGGTACCGTAGGGTCAGCAGCCTCCTGCAGCACCCTGGCATTGAAAGATAACCAACTGATATCCCTTGCAATGGTCTTGCGTTTTCCGTCCATATGGTCCATTTTCACCCCATTTTGCCTTAAAAATGCAGCATAGGGGCCTGTACATGAAATTAAGTAATTGTTAATGAATAATTTGGGATTTCCTGCGGGATTCCCGGTGGGCCAGGTTCCCGGAAATGAAGGCGGGAGGGCTGATGGGCAAATAGCTTAACTTTACCAATCGGACAGTTTTTATGGGCAGGATTGAGGTAATAGTGAGGCTTTCCAAAACTATTTCAGGACTTTGCTAAACTTTTTTGGTTTTTTTTCTTGCTGTTATCTTCCTTTTTCCTACCTTTGCCGTCCTAAATTTTGACAGTCATGGCAAGAGTATGTCAGGTTACGGGTAAAACGCCGATCACTGGTCACCACGTATCACACTCCAATATTAAGACCAAGCGCAGGTTCCTTCCGAACTTGCTTACAAAGAAATTCTACCTGGCCGAAGAGGACAAGTGGATTACTTTGAAGATTTCTGCTGAAGGTCTGAGGACCATCAACAAGAGAGGTCTGTATGCTGTAGTGAAAGAGCTGCGTGCTAAAGGAGACAAAATCTAAATTACCCTTCAGTCCCGCCTAAACGGGAGCAAACAATAAAAAGATTTAACAATGGCAAAGAAAGGTAACAGAGTTCAGGTGATTCTGGAATGTACTGAGCACAAGACCAGCGGTCAGCCAGGTACAAGCCGTTACATTACCACCAAGAACAAGAAGAACACTCCGGAGCGCCTGGAGTTGAAGAAGTTCAATCCCATCCTGAAGAAGGTAACTGTTCACAAGGAGATCAAGTAAGGCGCGTTAACCTGATTTACTAACTAACTAATTTGTTATACAATGGCAAAAGCAGCAAAAACGGCGATCAAGACCAAGGACCAGAAGGCAGCCGCAGAAGCTAAGAACTGGACCAAAGTGATCAAGGCTGTACGCAGCCCCAAGACAGGTGCTTACACCTTCAAGGAAGCTATCGTGCACAAAGACAAGATCAAGGATTATTTGTCCGAAAAATAATTGGGTAATGGTAAGTACTCAGTAAGCTGTTCTGTGAATTCCGGAACAGCTTTTTGTATTTTTGGCCATTCGAACGGAGCGGATAGTTTTCCGTCATTGCATAACCTGTTAATCACCGGCTAATACATGGGTTTTTTCGACAAACTTTTTGGAAAGAAAGAAAAGGAATCACTTGACCAGGGTCTGCAAAAGACCAAGGAAAGTTTCCTGACCAAGATCACCAAGGCAGTTGCAGGAAAGAGCACTGTGGACGATGAATTATTGGATGACCTGGAAGAAGCTTTGGTCAGTGCGGATGTGGGTATTGAAACCACCGTACAGATCATTGAACGCATTGAAAAGCGGGTAGCCCGCGATAAATACCTTAGCTCAGGTGAACTGAACCGCCTGTTGCAGGAGGAGATCGAAGGGGTATTGGTGGATGCCCCTGAATCCAATACTTATGCCTTTACCAGCGAATTACCGGCCAAACCCTATGTGATCCTGGTAGTAGGCGTGAATGGTGTGGGTAAGACCACCACCATTGGCAAGCTGGCCTATAATTTCAAGAAGGCTGGTAAGGATGTTTTACTGGGTGCTGCCGATACCTTCAGGGCAGCGGCTGTTGACCAGCTGACCATCTGGAGCGAAAGGGTGGGCGTTCCCATTGTCAAGCAGGATATGGGATCAGACCCTGCAGCTGTTGCTTTTGATACCGTTCAAAGTGGTGTGGCAAGGGGCGCAGATGTGATCATCATCGATACTGCAGGTCGTTTGCACAACAAGGCGCACCTGATGGATGAACTCAGCAAGATCAGGAGGGTGGTTCAGAAGGTTATTCCCAATGCCCCCCATGAAGTGTTATTGGTGTTGGATGGCTCTACCGGCCAGAACGCATTGGAACAAGCGAAACACTTTACAGCGGCAACTGAGGTAAGTGCGCTGGCCATCACCAAGCTTGATGGTACGGCAAAGGGTGGCGTGGTATTGGCCATAGCCAACCAATTCAAGATCCCTGTGAAGTTCATTGGGGTAGGTGAGAAGATGGAAGACCTTTTGGTGTTCGATAAGCACGAATTTGTGGATAGTTTGTTCAGCCTCGAGAGCAAGTGAGGTTGCTTCAGGCAGGAAGATGCATAAAAAATAAAAGCGCCAAAACGGCGCTTTTATTTTTCCTTTCAGTTCAATATTAGAAAGTAAACCTGATGGCAAATCCGCCCCAGGCATCCATATAGGTCCCGTTGGCCAATTCCAGGTAGGGTTGTACGTCAAGGCTCAGGTTGAGCGGTGCTCCCTTGATCTTGTAATCCAAACCTAATACACCATCCAGTCCAAATGAAAAGTCACCATCCTCATAATAATGGTCGTTTCTATTCCAATCCTTGTTGTAAAAACCCATATGTGCACCAGGACCAACATACCATTTCAACCCGGGGGCACCGTTGATATCCCCATGGAATTCATAGAGACCTGTGAAACGGAAACCGTGGTTCCAGAAATAAGCAATTCCTTCCAGGGCTGCGTTGTCTTTGATGAAATGTTTAACTGTAATACCGCCGGGATAGAATTTCACACCAAGTGCAGTACGGTAATCAGATCCCAGGGATTGGGCTTTGGTTTCAAGGGTTAGCGCCACACTCAGGATCAGGGCCAGCGCCATCATCGATCTTTTCATACTATGAAGATTTTGCCTCCATCCCCTAAAAACTGTGCCAAACAGTTGATTTTCAGAATAATTCTTTCAAAATCACTGGGTTACAGGAAGCTTTGGGACAATTCAATATCCCGGGAATGGCGAAGGTGAGGAGGTTTCAGTTTCAGAGGGCAGAATGCCGTACCTTTGCACCCTCATTTTTAGGCCATGAAAGCAAGAACACTAAAGGAAAATAAGGTCAATATCATTACCCTGGGGTGCAGCAAGAATATGGTGGACAGTGAGGTCCTCAGTGGCCAGTTGCAAGCCAATGATATTGCGGTGGTACATGAGAATGCCAAACTCGATCACAATATTGTGGTGGTGAATACCTGTGGTTTTATCGATAAGGCCAAGGAAGAATCCATTAATACCATCCTTGACCAGGTTGCCCTGAAACAAAAAGGCAGGTTGGACAAGGTATATGTTACCGGCTGCCTGAGCCAGCGTTACCGAGATGATTTGGAGAAAGAGATCCCTGAAGTGGACGCATGGTTTGGTACCATGGAATTACCCCTGATCCTGAAGGAACTGCAGGCCGATTATAAAGCAGAGTTGCTGGGCGAAAGAATGCTGGCCACACCGAAGCATTATGCCTACATGAAGATATCGGAAGGCTGCAACCGTACCTGTTCTTTTTGCGCTATCCCCCTGATGCGTGGTGGACACGTGAGCAGGCCCATTGATGACCTGGTTCGTGAAGCAGAAGGACTGGTGCAGAAGGGCGTGAAGGAAGTGATGCTGATTGCCCAGGAGTTGACCTATTATGGACTTGACCTTTATAAGAAGCGCCAGTTGGCTGAACTGATGAACAGGTTGGCCGATGTGAAAGGCCTGGAATGGATCAGGTTGCATTATGCCTATCCTTCCAAATTCCCCCTCGATATCCTGGATGTGATGCGGGAAAGGCCTAATATCTGTAATTACCTCGACATGCCGCTCCAGCATGCTTCCAATAATATGCTGAAGGCCATGAAGCGCCAGATCACCAGGGAGGAAATGGAGGACCTGGTTGCAGCCGCGCGGGAGAAAGTGCCGGGTATTTGCCTGAGAACAACATTGATCGCTGGTTTCCCTGGTGAAACAAGGGATGATGTAGAAGAGCTGAAAGACTTCCTGCAGCGGATGCGCTTCGACAGGGTGGGTATCTTCTCCTATTCGCATGAAGAGAACACTTCTGCCTATGACCTGGAAGACAATATTCCCCAGGCGGAGAAGGAAGCAAGGGCCCAGGAGATCATGGAACTCCAGCAGGAGATCTCTTACGAAAAGAACCAGGAGAAGATCGGCAAGACCTTTAAGGTGATCGTAGATAAGAAAGAAGCAGGCCGTTACCTTGGCCGAACCGAATTCGATAGTGTTGAAGTGGACAACGAAGTCGTGATCAACACTGCAGATAAATTGAAAGTAGGAGAGTTTGTGAACGTTAAGATCACTAAGGCCTATGACTATGACCTGGAAGGCGAAGTGGTCAAAAACAGTTAATTTTACTGCTCACCGGATCATTAGACCATAACGTCCACCAACATGAAGGAACTGTTGCAGCAACTGGCCGATACCCTCGAGGGTGATTTATTTTTTGATACCACCATTAGGACCCTATATGCGACGGATGCCTCTGCATACAGGGAGATGCCACTGGCCGTTGCCATTCCCCGCACAACAGCAGATATTAAGAAGTTAATTGCCTTTGCACTTGAGCATAAAACCTCACTGATCCCCAGGACTGCGGGCACTTCGCTGGCAGGACAGGTGGTAGGGGATGGTATTGTAGTGGATGTGTCCAAGCACTTCACCGGGATACTCGAATTGAATACGGAGGAAAAATGGGTGAGGGTGCAGCCTGGTGTGATCCGTGACGAACTGAATATGTTCCTCAAGCCTCACGGGTTGTATTTCGGGCCTGAGACCTCCACAGCCAATCGCGCTATGATCGGCGGGATGGTGGGTAATAATTCCTGTGGGTCCAACTCTGTCGTGTACAGGAGTACAAGGGAGCACCTGCTCGAAGTGAAAGCTTTATTGAGTGATGGTTCTGAAGCCACCTTCGGAGCCGTTGACCTGGATAGTTTCCATGCCAAATGCGAAGGGGATACCCTCGAAGCCAATATTTACCGTACAGTCAGGAGCCTCCTGGGCAATTACGAAACCCAGGCAGAGATCAGGCGCGAGTTTCCCAAGCCCAGCATAGAAAGAAGGAATACTGGTTATGCAGTTGACCTGTTGATCGAGATGGCGCCATTCACAGCAGGTGGGCCAGATTTCAATTTCTGTTCACTGATCGCCGGTTCCGAAGGAACACTGGCCTTCATAACTGAGATCAAACTGAACGTAGTTCCCCTTCCTCCAAAGGAAGTGGGTTTGCTTTGCGTTCATTTCAATACCATCGACGAATCCCTGCGTGCCAACCTCATTGCGTTGAAGTATGGCCCCAGTGCAAGTGAACTGATCGACCACTATATCCTTGAATGTACCAAGGACAATATTGAACAACGGAAGAACCGCTTCTTTGTACAGGGCGATCCGGGTGCCATCCTGGTGGTGGAGTTTACCCGTGAAAGCAGGGAAGAGATCGAGTCGATCGCCAAAATGGTGGAGGCTGAAATGCGGGAGGAAGGCTTGGGTTATCATTTCCCCTTATTGTTTGGCCCAGATACCAAGAAGATATGGACCCTGAGAAAGGCCGGCCTGGGTTTGCTTGGCAACCTTCCCGGTGATGAAAAGGCCGTACCTGTTATTGAAGATACTGCAGTTGATGTGCGGGACCTGCCTGCCTATATCAGGGATTTCAATGAGATACTGCAGAAGCATGGATTGTACTCCGTACATTATGCCCATGCCGGCTCAGGAGAGTTACACCTCAGGCCCATCATCAACTTGAAGACAGAAGAAGGCAATCGCCTGTTCAGGGTGATAGCGGAAGAGATCGCCACCCTGGTCAAGAAATACCAGGGGTCTTTGAGTGGTGAGCATGGTGATGGCAGGCTGAGGGGTGAATTCATCAGGCAGATGGTGGGAGAGAAGAATTACCAGTTGCTGAAGCAGGTCAAGAATGCCTGGGACCCCCATCATATCTTCAACCCCAACAAGATCGTTGATACGCCGCCCATGAACACCATGTTGCGGTATACCCCTGGCCAGCAAACGCCAGCCTTCAAAACGGTCTTTCGTTTTCATAACCAGGATATCCTCCAGCATGCAGAGCAATGCAATGGATCGGGTGATTGCCGCAAAACACATTTGTCGGGGGGCACCATGTGTCCTTCATATATGGCTACCCGTAATGAAAAGGATACTACCCGTGCAAGGGCCAATATCCTTCGTGAGTTCCTGACACATTCCGACAAACTGAACCGTTTTGACCATAAGGAGATCTATGAAGTGATGGATCTCTGCCTGAGTTGTAAGGGTTGTAAGAGCGAATGCCCGAGTAATGTGGATATGGCCAAACTGAAGGCAGAGTTCCTGCAGCATTATTATGATGCCAATGGCGTTCCCATTAGATCCAGGCTGATCGCGGGTTTCAGCCGTTCGGCAAAATTGGGTGCCATCGCCCCGGGTATGTATAATTTTATGATGACCAACCCGGTGATCAGCAGGATGGTGAAAAAAACCGTTGGCTTTGCCCCGGAAAGGTCCATGCCAACCTTATCGCCCACAACCCTTGAAAAATGGTTTGCCAATTACAGGCGCAAGAATGCTGCACCCGGGAGTGGAAGGAAAGTATACCTGTTCTGCGATGAGTTCACCAACTTCAATGACGCGGAGATCGGCAGCAAAGCAGTGATGCTTTTGGAGAAACTGGGTTATGAGGTGGTGATCCCGAAGCATGAGGAAAGTGGTCGTGCCTGGCTGTCAAAGGGGTTGCTCAGGGATGCGCAGCAGATCGCCAATAAGAATATTGCACTGTTGAAGGATATCATTACAGATGAGTCACCCCTGTTAGGCGTTGAGCCTTCAGCTATCCTGACCTTCAGGGATGAATATGTTGACCTGGCCAGCGATGACCTTCTCGAAGCGGCTAGGCGGCTGGCAAAACGGTCTTTCATGGTAGATGAATTCCTGGCGAAGGAGATGGCTGAAGGGAAGATCAGTAAGGACCTCTTCACCAGGGAGAAGCGTTCCATCCAGTTGCATGGTCATTGCCAGCAGAAGGCCATGTCATCAGTAGCGCCATCGGTAACCCTGCTTTCCTTCCCTGAGAATTACAATGTGACAACCATCCCATCAGGGTGTTGCGGTATGGCCGGATCCTTTGGTTACGAAGCGGAACACTATGACCTGTCGATGAAGATCGGGGAGTTGGTGTTGTTCCCAACTGTACGCAGGCAGCCGGAAGAAGTGATCATTGCAGCGCCCGGAACCAGTTGCCGCCACCAGATCAAGGACGGTACAGGAAAGAAGGCCTTGCACCCGGTAGAGGTGTTGTACGAAGCGCTGGTCAATAAATAATGATTCTTCCTTGAAGGAATAGTTTAATTGAATATGCCTTCCCTTTTAGTCAGGGAGGGCATTTTTTTAATGTAGTTATGCCCAATCCTGGCGGAGCATGAATAGCAAGAACATACTTTTATAGGCGAATAGTCTATAGGGAAAGGGATGGCATGCCCTGGGAATGGTAAGCGATAATTTTGTAACTTACTGTAAAATACCTGACATGAAGATCATCCGGACACTATTTGTTGCTGTATTGGCCATAGCTGTTTGGACAGCACAATCCCAGGCCGATCCCAAGACCCAAAGCATCAAGCGGGGCAAGGAAGTCTATGCCAATAATTGCCAGAGCTGCCACCTTGAGAACGGTGAAGGGGTGGAAGGACTGAATCCGCCACTGGCCAAGTCAGATTACCTGATGAAGAATCCTAAAAAGGCAGTAGATATCATTCTGCGTGGACAGAATGAAGAGATTATGGTGAATGGGAAGAAATATAGTGTGATGATGCCGGAACAGTCCTATTTATCGGATACAGAGATCGCTGATGTAGTCAACTATATCTCCAATTCCTGGGGCAATAAATGGAAATCGGCCATCAAGCCGGAAGAAGTGAAGGAGAGAAGAAAACATACTGTTGAATAAAATTTTAAAACCCCTACCTGGCCAGGTAGGGGTTTTAAAATTTATACCTCATTCAGTTTGAAGGGAAGTTTTCGGATACGCTTCCCTGTTAGGTCGAAGATGGCATTGCAAAGTGCAGGTGCCACACCGGGTAATCCTGGTTCCCCAACACCACCGGGTTTCTCGTCGTTCTCCATGATATGGGTCTCCAAAACGGGCATCTCATTGATCCTGGGCATGCGGTACTGATGGAAGTTGGTCTCCACTGCCTGGCCATCCCTGAAAGTTGTTTCGTGGGTTACAGCTGCGCCAAGTCCCATGACAATAGCACCTTCTACCTGAGCCCTGATGATATCGGGGTTCACATACCAGCCACAATCGATCACGGTGATCACCTTGTCGATCTTTACCCCTCCATCTTCCCTCCTGGAAACCTTTACGGCCTGTGCTGTTAAACTTGCGAAGCAATCAGATACGGCCATACCCCAGCCTTCGTTCTTACCACGCTTATCCCAGCCTGTCTTTTCCTTAAGCGTATTCAGCAGGGTCTTTACCCGCTCTTCCTCCCAGGGCAAGTGTTCCATCCTGAACTGGATGGGGTCCTTGCCAACAGTTTGTGCCAGTTCATCCATAAAGCTTTCGAAAGCGAATACATTGGTAGAGGAATAAACCGACCTCCACCACATTACCGGAATAGGTGAGGTGGTAGGTATATCGGAAAAATGATAATGGGGAATGGTCTCCAGATATTTTTCTACAAGCCCTTCCGTTGTACTGCGGTTGTAATCTGTCTTATCAGGATTGGGAGAGTTCTGGAGGTCCATGTTCTGGCCTGCCAGCTTGATATTGAATCCCCTGATATGCCCACCCTTGTCCAGGCCTGCACTGCAGCCGTAAACGATTCCCGGGCGGAACGGCCCCTGGGTCATATCATCCTCCCTGGTCCATACCACCTGAACAGGCGCCTTTATCACCTTTGAAATGGCAACAGCTTCGTAGGTATAGTCTGTAAATGCCTTACGGCCAAAACCACCACCCAGGAAGGTCATATTCACCCTCACCTTCTCGGCCGGCATATTCAGCCTGGTCGACAGGTCAGACTGGATCCAGTCGGGAGCCTGGATGGGACCCCAAACCTCAACCTTATCATCCTGGAACCAGGCGGTACAGTTGAGCGGTTCCATGGCGCTATGTGATTCGTAGGGAGTTTCGTACACAGCTTCTACTTTCTTGTCTGCCTTCGCAATGGCTGCGGCAGCATTTCCCAGTGCGCGCTGGGCATTGCCTGGTTTGTTCAGGTCCTCCTTCATTCGGTTATACAAGGTCGTTGTATCAAGGTGTTCGAATGCTGAGTTGTCCCATTCTATTTTAAGGAGCTTTCTTGCCTGCATGGCAGCCCAGGTAGATTCTGCCACCACGGCAATGCCTTCACGGGTAAAGGAGAATACAGGCATTTCTACCTTGAATACATCCTTAACCCCTTTCACCGCACGTGCTGCCCTGTCATCAAAGCTTTTCACCTTGCCATGGAACTTGGGGCTGCGTTCTACCGAAGCGAAGAGCATGCCGGGAACCCGCTTGTCAATGCCAAATTCTGCCTTGCCGTTCACCTTAACTGGATTGTCCTGCCTGGCCAAAGCCTTGCCGATAACTTTATATTGCTTACGCTCCTTGAGCTTTACATTGGATGGTGGTGTAAGTTTGGCCGCATCTTCCACCAACTCACCATAGTTCAGTTTCTTTCCACTGGGGCGATGGATGACATGGCCGTCTTCTGCATAGCAATCTGCTGCACTGGCCTGCCATTTTGCTGCTGCAGCGGCAACCAGCATTTCCCTTGCTGTAGCCCCGGTTTTGAGCAGCATCTTGTAGCCATTACGGACAGAGGAACTACCGCCGGTGATCTGGCTGCCATATTTACCCTGGTCGCCGGGTGCGAATTCTATCCTTACCTTATTGAGGTCAACTTCCAGTTCTTCTGCGATCATCTGCGGCACCGCCTGGAAGGCACCCTGTCCCATTTCAGCACGATGGCTGAGCAGGGTCACCAGGCCTTTCTTGTCAATGGAAATCCATGCCGTTAATTCAATACCTTTCTCAAGGGCGCCATCTGCTGTAAGGATGGTGGCGGCATCTTTCGCAACAGCCGGAAAATAAAAACCGATGGTCAGTGATGCACCGGTAAGGCTGCTTAGCCTCAGGAAGTTCCTGCGGGATAACTGTTTGTTAGCTTTTTCCATTGATCCTTATTTTTTATTTGGTGTTTTCCGCCATCATTGCAGCAGCGGTTTTAATGGCTTTCCTGATCCTTGGGTAGGTTCCGCAACGGCAGATATGTCCCTGCATGGCAGCATCAATATCTGCATCGGTTGGATTGGGCTTTTTACTCAATAATGCAGTGGCTGCCATGATCTGCCCGCTCTGGCAATAGCCACATTGCGGCACCTGTTCTGCTATCCATGCCTGTTGCACCGGATGGGAGTTGTCGGAACTCAATCCTTCGATGGTGGTGATGGGCTTGTTGGCCACCGCAGAGACTGGTGTTGAGCAGGAGCGTATAGGGTTACCATTCAGGTGTACCGTGCAAGCTCCACATTGGGCAATACCGCAACCAAACTTTGTCCCGGTCAGTTGCACCAGGTCGCGGATCACCCATAATAATGGCATATTGGGTTCTGCTTCCACCTGGTATTTCTTGCCATTGATGGATAGTTGATAAGAAGGCATAGGCAAATGATTTCTAGACAGGGAATTTACGACAAAAACAGGGTAAATGGGTGGAACTTGATGGCTGGTCGATGTTCTTTGATGAAAGGTTGGATTACTGGCCAAATGCCATGTCGTGCTTCAATGCTTCCCTCTTTGCCAGAGGGGATAGTTCAACTGATTCCAGAAAGGTTTTCACAGTCCCCGGATCTGTCCTGTACAATTGCCGGAGGCTCCAGCCGACAGCCTTCTGGATAAAGAAATCCTTTTTATGCTTAACCTTAAGGATAGTAGTGAACAATGTTTTGGTATCTGTCTTCTCTTTATAGTTAAGTTGATAGAGCAGGGCGATCCTGTTCATCCAGATATCCTCACTTGCTGTCCATTGACGCACCAGTTTCTTACCAGGATGGCTATAAAGGTATTTTCCGATCAACCTGGATGCGATAGTGTCTATCGAATCCCACCACTGGTTTTTTCCAGCCAGGTAAAGGAAGCAATCGAAGAACTGCGTATCCCATTTTTTTCTGTTGGCTTCGAGCAAATCCATGGCGACATAATGGAACTCCCTTTCCGGCATGCCCCAAAGCGACCTGGCCAGTTCAATGACCTGCATTCCTTCCCATTCCCGGGAAGCCTTGATAAATGGTTTGGAAATTTCTTTCCTGGTCGGTTGCTTGATCCCAAGGAAGGGGAAATGATCCTTCATGTAAGCCGCCATTGCCTTTGCCTGCCCGGGATGGGCATGCGACCTCATCTCCTTGTTCAGTTCCGCCAATAGCTTTTTTGTTGCAGGCATGGTATTCCTTGAATGGGCAAATTAACCTTTTTGTATCTTCGGTGACTAGTGGGATTGTTTTAACTTTCCTGCAGAAACCCTGATAAATCCTATACTGATGAAACTAAACCGCTTCTTTCTCTATCTGGCAGTTGCCTTTACTGCCATCAACAGTCACGCACAATCCGGTCGATTATCCAGGATCAGGGTGGGAGCTGATGCCCATAGCCTGGTAAAAGAAAATGGCCAGCCTTTCTTCTGGTTAGGGGATACCGGTTGGGAACTGTTCCACCGCCTCACTTTTGAGGAGATAAAGGAATACATCAAGAACAGGCAGCAGAAAGGTTTTAACGTGATCCAGGCAGTAGTGCTTACGGAGCATGATGGCCTGCGAAAGATGAACCGATATTCAGTTGTTCCTTTCAAGGACCTCGATCCGGATAAACCCAATGAAAGGTATTTTGAACTCATTGATGCTACTGTCCAATACGCAGCAGAGAAGGAAATGTATATGGCCTTATTACCTACCTGGGGGGATAAAGTGACCCCCAATTGGGGACTCGGCCCGGTGGTATTCGACAAGAAGAAGGCCTATACGTACGGAAAATGGTTGGGAACCCGCTATCGCCACCATACCAATATCCTTTGGGTGTTAGGTGGCGACAGGCCCCCGATGAAGGATAATGAAGATTGGCGACCAATCTGGAGGGAAATGGCCAGGGGTATCCAGGAAGGATCGGGATACAATGCGTTCATTACCTACCATACCTGGGGAGGCGAAAAAAGCACTTCCCAGATGATCCATGAAGAAGCCTGGCTGAACATGAATTCCATACAAAGCGGTCATGGTGGCGGTCACGATGTGCCGGTTTGGGATTGGGTTCGCCGCGACTATAAAATGCCTTCTCCCAAGCCAACCATAGACCTGGAGCCTAACTACGAAGACCACCCGGTAAATCCATGGCCAAAATGGGATCCCAAGAATGGTTATTTCGATGATTATGATGTGCGCAAGCAAACCTATCGATCTGTCTTTGCAGGGGCTTGCGGGGTAACCTATGGCCATCATGCGGTTTGGCAATTCTATGATACCCGCCAGGTGCCTATTAACCATGTTGACAGGCCCTACCAGGAGGCCATGGATCGTCCTGGCGCCTTCCAGATGGGTTACCTGAGGAACCTGATCGAAAGCAGGCCTTTTGTGGGCAGGGTGTATGACCCCCTGATGATAGTGGAAGGGCAGGGAAGTGGTGGCAGGTTGATCACCCCCTTCCGTGGACAGGACAATAGCTATGCCATGATCTATATGCCGGTGGGCACCACCATTAAAGTGGATATGCGGTTCATGAAAAATTCCAATGTAATGGCCTGGTGGTACGATCCTAAGTCAGGAATGATGCGCAGTGCAAGGTCTAGTTATCGCAATGATACCATGACCTTCACACCGCCTGTTACCGGGGTCGGACAGGATTGGGTGCTGGTACTGGATGATCCGGATTTCCATTACCCGCCTCCCGGCCGGAAAAAGTTCATGGATTATGATGCAAAGGAGTAAGGTCCAAAAGAATACTCAATTATACGCTACACACCCATGATCATGCTTGCGCCAGGGATGCTTTGTCTTCCCTGGCGTTTTCCTTTACAAACCACAGCACTACGAGGGTAGAACCAATAAAGTACGCTACCAGCATTGGCTTAATGAAAGGAATGAGTGCAGAAGCCCCGAACCAGTCACCTTGTTGCATCAACAGGTAAAGGCCAAAACAATTCTTTAAGGTCTCCCAGACCCAGGCGTATGGACTACGGTCCATCAGTTCAGTATAAGCATATACCATCAGGAAAACATAAGCCCCGTAATAGAACATTAGGGGAGTGCCGATAGTGGCAATATTCCCGAAAAGATAGCTGATGAAAAGCAGGCAGAGGCCGATCTGTATCCAGCTCCAGGCTTGTAAGGCCGGGGAAGCCTTGGGATCGTATTTTTCAAAATGGTAAACATCATTGATCTTGAAAACAGGGTATTTTTCGGCAACATCTGCGGGCCGCCAACCAGTGGGCATCAACCAGATGCGGAACTTATCCTTAATATTCCTGGTGCGCCAGGCATCCCTGATCAATAACCAGAGATGTTGGAAATTGATCTTGATCGGGTTCCAGGTGGCGACTGGACGGGTAATTCCATAAACGGGCGGAACATCCGGAAGCTCTTCCTGGTAGGTGCCGAAGAGTTTATCCCAGAATATAAAGATCTGTGAATAGTTCTTGTCGAGATATTGTGGGTTAATGGCATGGTGTACCCGATGGTGCGATGGGGTTACGATGATCTTTTCCAGGAAACCCATCCTGTTGATGTGCCGGGTATGGTACCAGAATTGTGCGAACAAATGCAAGGGGGCCACAATGGCGATCACTTTTTCCGGCACACCCAATATAGCTGCCGGAACCAGGAAAACGGCAAAGATCTTGACGATCTGGGAAATGCTTTGCCTGAGCGCACAGGCCAGGTTGAACTCCTCACTGCTATGGTGGATGATATGGTTGTTCCAGAACAAATTGTATTCATGCGCGATGCGGTGTGTCCAGTAACCTGCAAAATCAAGTGCCAAGAAAGCAACGAAATAGGTTAGCGGGCCGGATGGCACCTGCATAATGGCCAAATGCTTCACCAGCCATCCATAACTGATGATGGCAATACTCAGGCCAAGTACATCCTTGGTAACATTGGTGATGCCCGAGCTAAGGCTGGAGATCATGTCCATGGTGCGGACAGTGTCGAATCCCTTTCTCCACCCATACCATTTTTCAAGCAGGACCAGTGCCAGGAAGGCTGGCATGGCAATCAACAGAATCTTACCGTAGGTTTCCATATGGCGTGCAACAATTGATGGTTAAATATACATTTTTAACCCACCGGACGGTAAATTGGAAGGGTTCTGAAACTATTCTTTGACCATGATCAAGGCAGTAGCAGGACTAGATGGTCTTGGGTTTTGACAGGTATTCGAATGATTCGATAAAGAATAAAATGGATGCTTCTTTATCCTGTTTCCATTTTGGTTTCCTGCCTGCCTTTTGGGCTAAGCCTTATTGAGTATATTGCGTCCACTCCAAAAATCAAAAGTATTCATGAAAGCGATCGTGATCGGCGGCGGGATTGTAGGCTTAAGTGCAGCCCTCTACCTCAGGCAAAGTGGCTGGGAGGTAGTGGTGGTGGATAAGGATGATATGCAGAACAACTGTAGTTATGGCAATGCCGGTTATGTTAGCCCTTCCCATTTTGTTCCCCTGGCCACACCCGGGATAGTGAAGCAGGGACTGAAATGGATGCTGAATCCAGAAAGCCCATTCTATGTTCAACCCCGTTTAAGCTGGCCTTTGATAGACTGGGGATTCAAGTTCATGAAAGCGGCTACCCCTGAGCGGGTTAAAGCTGCGGCTATCCCTCTCCGTGATTTCGGTTTACTGAGCCAGCAATGTTATGTTGACTGGAAATCACAGGGTATTGAAATGGCCTATGAACACAAAGGGATATTAGAGTATTTCCAGACTGCAGAGAAGGAAGACCATGCCCATCATTTTTGTGAGGATGCAGTGAAACTTGGACTGGAGGCCGAAATATTGACTGCAGGGCAAGTGCAGGCCATGGAACCCCATACCAGGGTCAATGTGAAAGGCGCTTTGTTCTTCAAGTGCGATGCCCATATGTATCCGGCACGGATGATGCACTCCTTGTTGTCAAAGCTAAGGTCCATGGGGGTAGAACTGTTGTCAAATGAAGCGGTAAAAGGTTTTGAACGGCAGGGGAGCAGGATCACCAGGGTGGTAACTGCAAAAGGTGGGCATCATGCAGATATCGTGGTGCTGGCCAGTGGCGCCTGGAGCAGGGAACTTGCCGCCTCATTGAATATTTCGTTACCATTGGTTGGTGGCAGGGGCTATTCGATCACGATGGAAGATACGGCCTACCGACTTAATCATCCAGCTATCCTGATGGAAGGAAGGGTAGCCATAACGCCAATGGACGGAAACAAGATAAGGTTTGGCGGGACCATGGAGATCACTTCCACCAAGGAACCCCCAAGGATCAACCGGGTAAAAGGGATATTGGATGCCGTAAAAAGGTACCTGCCGGAGTTCGATATACCCCTTCCTCCCATCGGCCAGGTTTGGTATGGGTACAGGCCCTGTTCTGCAGATGGGCTTCCCTATGTTGGCAGGAGCAGGAAGGTGGACAACCTTATTATGGCCACTGGTCACGCGATGATTGGCCTTAGCCTTGGTGCCGGTACCGGAAAACTGGTGGCGGAATTGGCCAATGAACAAGCCACATCCATTGACCTTCGGCCATTTGATCCCGAGAGATACAACTAAATCCCTGAACCGGTCTTCATTTTTAGGTTTTTGTAGGGAGGAGGGTTTCATAACTTTAAACCTGAATAATTGTTAAACAGGGTAGGGATAATAGACAGGTTTGGGAATCCCTGTATGTCGATTTAATCCAAGAAATTATGGCACAGGAAACAGCCGCAGCAAATACTAGTACTATGACCGGGGATGCGAAGGACCTTGAAACCCATTGTAGTTGCCTGACCTACGGGCAAACGAATTGTTTCAATACGATTGTGACCGATTATGTTGAAGCGTCTCCTGGCTTACAGGCATTCTATGAACACCCAGTTAACCTGGAAGGTGTTGCGTCGGCTATACATTCCCGTGAGCAGTTCCTGACAGATCGCGCTACCCTGGTAAGGGTATTGGAGGAACAATATACCCAGGTAGTAGCGGATCCTAAAGTTGCTGCCAATATCCGGGCCTTGCTCCTGCCCAATACATTCACTGTTGTAACCGCACATCAGCCTAATATCTTTACAGGGTATCTCTATTTCATTTATAAGGTCCTGCATGCGATTAAGCTGGCTGCTCATTTCAATTCAATATTCCCGGACAAGCAATTTGTCCCTTTGTACTATATGGGAAGCGAGGATGCCGATCTGGATGAACTGGGTAAGGTGTTCCTGAGTGGCGACAAACTGGTTTGGGAAACCAACCAGACCGGTGCTGTTGGCAGGATGGCAACCAAAGGACTGGAGAAACTCATCCACAGGATCGAAGGGGAATTGAGCGTGCAGCCATTTGGCAAGGAGCTGGTTACCCTACTGAAAGAGTCCTACCTGGAAAGTCCTGATATCCAGACGGCAACTTTTAAGCTATTACATAAGCTTTTCGCAAGGTTCGGGCTGGTTGTTTTGATAGCAGACCATCCGGCTTTAAAAGCACAGATGAAGCAGGTGTTCAGGGAAGACTTATTCAACCATACACCATCCAATGTAGTGGCTGGCACCATTGATAAATTAGCAGCCGGCTATAAGGTTCAGGCCAATCCAAGGGAGATCAACCTTTTCTATCTGGAGGATAATATCCGTAACCGGATCGAAAAGACAGAAACAGGTTTTGTAGTGGTAGATACCCCGATCCGGTTCAGTGAGGAAGAAATGATCAATGAATTGGAACAACATCCTGAACGTTTCAGTCCAAACGTGATCCTGAGGGGGCTATTCCAGGAAACCATCCTTCCCAATATTGCCTTTGTTGGCGGTGGGGGAGAACTGGCTTATTGGCTGGAGTTGAAAGACCTTTTTCTGCATTATGGGGTGCCTTACCCCTTGCAGGTCCTGCGAAATTCCTTCCTGGTGGTGGAACAGAAGTGGGTGGAGAAGATAACTAAGCTGGGCTTTGACCTGAAGGACTTCTTCCGTAATGAACAATCCCTGCTGGATGAAATGGTCAAGAGGGACAGTGCGGCGCAGGTCCACCTAACCAATGAAATAAGGGATACCAGGGCCTTCTATGATCATCTCCGTAAGGTCGCCGGAACCATTGATGCCACGCTTAATGCACATGTTGGTGCCATGGAATCGAAAATGGTTAAGCAGTTGGAAGGGTTGGAAAAGAAATTGCTCCGGGCAGAGAAAAGGAAGTTCACTGACCAATCTAGGCAGATCCTGACCATCAGGCAGGCGCTTTTCCCCAATGGCAACCTCCAGGAAAGGGTGGAGAATTTCATGCCCTATTATGCAAAATATGGCAATGCTTTCATCGATGCGGTTTACCAGCATTCCTTCTCACTGGAGCAGGAGTTCCAGGTGATGGTTATTGGGTAACCGTGATACAGCGAAAAGCAATACTATTCCTTTAACGGAAATTGACCTTAATCGAATTGGTTAGGCTGGCCTCCTATTTTCAGTTTGTCCACTTTTGCCAGGACTTCCTGTTCCAGTTTTTGTTTGTAATTGGCCACTGCATCACCAATGCTGCTATCGAATGCCCCGATTATGGAAGCAGCCAGGATGCCAGCATTTTTTGCAGCATTCAGGGCAACGGTGGCAACCGGGATTCCATTAGGCATTTGCAAGATGGAAAGCACAGAATCCCAGCCGTCTATGGAATTGGAGGACTTGACCGGAACGCCGATCACCGGTAATGGGGTCAGGGACGCCACCATGCCCGGCAAGTGGGCAGCCCCTCCGGCTCCGGCAATGATCACCTTCAGTCCCCTTTGCCTGGCCTTTGTAGCATATTCCACCATCCTTAGGGGCGTGCGGTGTGCAGAAACTACTGTGAGTTCATAGGCGATCCCGAATTCCTTCAGCATATCTGCTGCAGCCTGCATAATGGGAAGGTCTGAATCTGACCCCATAATGATCCCTACCAATGCCTGTCCGGAAGTTGCAGTATTGCCTGTTGCTGTACTCATGTAGTTTGCTTTTAAACTGGGAGATAGAATCCTGCAAAAAAACAGAATTTTTATGAATCCGTCCTTCTACATAAAAAACAAAGCACCGGTCGTGGACCGGTGCTGTCATGATGTGTGTGATATAGTGAATGAGTGTTATCGTACAATTTCTCCCTTCAGGCGCATGAGTTCAATTTCTGCCAGCTTGGAATTATAGCGTGCGGCGATCAGCCTGTTGGTTGCTTCGGCAAGGCTGAATTGGGCTTCCCGCAATTCAATGAAGGTAGACACACCTTGCTTGAACCTTTCCAGCGCGATCATTACGTTTTCCTGGGCCAGTTTTACATTCTCTTCTTCCAGCACCAGGTTGCGTTTCTGCAATTCATAATCCTTGAATGCATTGTTTACCTGCGTATTGATCTGGGTGCGTTGGTTGTCCAGTAATATTTGCTGGAACCTGATATCAAGTTCTGCCTGTTCCTGGAGGCGCTTGGCATTAAAGAAGTTCAGGATCGGTACGTTCAGGCTGAATCCGTAGTTGAAACCTAGGTTGCGGTTGAACAGGGGGGTGAAGTTGTTGATCACCGTATTGTTCACCAGTCTGTTGAAGTTATAGGCAGAGTTGAAATTGAGTACCGGCCACCTGTCGCCTTTACGCTCTTTGAGGGTAAGTTTGGCAATATCAATATTCTTGCGCGTAATGAGCAGGGTAGGGTTGGTCAGTTCAAGCTTATTCCTTACCTCATCAAGGGTAAGGTCCTGGTTGATGGGAATAGTATCCATCACCTCATAGGTGGCTTCCTTTTCAACACCCATCAACTGGTTAAGCTGTTCTTTCAATTGCGCGATCAGGGTATTTTGCTGGTATTGTGCAGCAATAAAGGCATTCAGGTCAACCTTCGCCTGCAACAGCTCTGGTTTGGCCCCTAATCCCACTGAAAGTTTTTTATCTGCAAGTTTTACCCTTTCCTCACTGATGCTCTTCTGTTCAACGATGGCCTTGAGTTGCTGTTTTTGGCGCACGATGCCATAATAGTTGGCAACTACCAGGGCAACAGTGTTGATCACCTGTTCCTTAACCCCCAGTCCACCTAAACGTTCCAATTCTGCCAGTTTATCCCTGGTGGCAAACATCCTCAAACCATCGAACAGGGTCCAGTTGAGGTTGATGGATGCCTGGATATTGTTGGACTTCAATCCTGATGTGTCACGCTTGGTTCCATTGGCGAGTTCCTGCTTCTGGGCGTTCACATTCCATACCTTGGTAACAGTGGCATTCAACCTGGGAAGGAATCCCGCATAGGCATAGCTGTTATCCAAAGCAAATGAAGCTGAGTCGTTCCTGCTCAGGCGGATATTATAGTTATTCTGTAAAGCTGTTCCAATGGCTTGTTCCAGGGTCAGCAGTTCCTGGGCTTTTGACACCTGTGCCAGGCTGACCAGGCTAATGATAATAATTCCTCTGATGGTTCTCATATTGATTGGTTTAAGCGGATACTGGTACTGTTACAGCTTCGTCCAGTTCGCTTTTGGCTTTCTTGCTTGTTGACAAATAAGAATACATGGCCGGGATGATGTAAAGGGTGAGCACCAATGAGAACATGATACCACCCACGATCACGATACCCAGCGGTATACGGCTGGTGGAAGCAGCACCCAGTGAAAGCGCCAATGGCAGGGCGCCCAGTGACATGGCCAGGCTGGTCATCAGGATAGGGCGCAGGCGCATCACAGCGGCATCAATGGCGGATGCTGATTTACCCATTCCTTCCATCCGTTTATGGTTGGCAAATTCCACGATCAGGATACCGTTCTTCGTTACCAGGCCGATAAGCATGATCATACCGATCTGTGAGAAGATATTAAGGGTTTGGTCGAAGGCCCAGAGCGACAGGATGGCGCCGGCAAGGGCCAGGGGCACCGTGATCATGATAATGAGCGGATCAATAAAGCTCTCGAACTGGGCTGCCAGGATCAGGAAGATAAGTCCTAATGCCAACAGGAAGGCAAAGCTGGTATTGCTGGAACTTTCCGCGAAGTCGCGGGAGTTTCCGGACAATGAAGTGGTAAAGGTATCATCCAGTAATTTGTCCGCGATCTTTTCCATCTCCTTGATACCATCGCCAATGGTCTTGCCCGGTGCAAGTCCTGCGGAAATGGTCGCTGACTTATATCGGTTAAAGTGGTAGATGGTAGGCGGGGTGGTTTCTTCTGTAAAAGTCACCAGGTTGTCCAGTGAAATGATCTCGCCGCGGTTGCTGCGAACATATACTGATTTGAGGTCAGTAGGTTCGTCGCGATCGCTCCTGGCCAACTGTCCAATTACCTGGTACTGCTTTCCATCCTTGGTAAAATAACCCAGCCTTCTGTTACTCAATGCCAGTTGGAGGGTAGAGGAGACATCTTCAATGCTCACGCCCAATTGGCTGGCCTTAAGACGGTCAACATTCACCCTTAATTCTGGCTTGTTGAACTTCAGGTCTGCATCAACCCCCTGGAAAACTGGATTCTTATTGGCCTCCTCCAGGAACTTGGGCAATACTTCACGGAGTTTATCAAAGTTTACGTTCTGGATGACGAATTGCACCGGTAAACCACCCCTTCGGTTAACCGAAATGGTCTGCTCCTGGATGGCGAATGCCCTTCCTTCATTGAACTTCGGCAGGTTCCGGTTCACCATGTCAACGATCTCCTGCTGGCTGCGTTGCCTCTCTTCGGGGTCAACCAACAACATACGCAGGAATCCCGTATTTACAGAACCCGAACCGGTGAAGCCAGGGGCTGTAACGGTGATCATTACTTTTTTCTCCGGAGTGGAATCCATTACCATCTTCCCGAGCCTGTCGATATAAGCATCCATGTAATCGAAGGATGTTCCTTCCGGAGCGGTGATCGAAAGCCTGAACTGGCTCCTGTCTTCCAGTGGCGCCAATTCGGATTGCAGCTGCCGCCCTATGAAAAAGATCACGGCAAAACACACTGCGATCAATACGAGGGCGATCCAACGTACACGCATAAACGCAGTTAACGAACTGCGGTAGCCGTTCTCCAAAGCACGGAAGAAGGGTTCGGTCTTATTGTAGAACCAGGAGTGTTTGTGCACCTTCCTGGTCAGCTTTACGTTCAGTACCGGGGTGAGGGTAAGGGATACAAAGGCCGAGATCAGTACCGCACCGGCCACAACAATTCCGAATTCACGGAAAAGGCGGCCTACGAAGCCTTGCAGGAACACAATGGGTAGGAATACCACCGCAAGGGTGATAGAGGTGGCGATTACCGCGAAGTAGATCTCTTTGGAGCCTTCCTTGGCAGCCTGCCACTTACCCATGCCCTGCTCCATTTTCTTGAAGATATTCTCTGTCACAACGATACCGTCATCCACCACCAGGCCCGTGGCCAAAACGATCGCCAGCAGGGTCAGTACGTTGATCGTAAAGCCGAACAGGTACATGATGAAGAAGGCGCCAATCAGGGAAACCGGGATATCTATTAATGGGCGGATCGCAATGATCCAGTCGCGGAAGAAGAGGTAAATGATCAGTACCACCAGGATGAAGGAAATGATCAATGTTTCTTCTACCTCGGTAATAGAACGCTTGATGAACTTGGTTTGGTCGAGTGCAATATCCAGGGAGATATCATCAGGTACTTCTTTCTTGATCTGCTCATAGCGCTTGTAAAACTCATCGCTGATGGCCACATAGTTGGAGCCGGGCTGCGGAATGATGGCCAGGGCGATCATCGGGATGCCACTTTCCTTGAGTATGGATTCTTCGTTCTCGGGTCCTAATACCGCCTCGCCCACATCCTTGAGCCTGATATCGGCTCCATTCACTGTTTTTACAATGATATTATTGAAGTCTTCCTCTGTATTCAGCAAACCGAAGGTCCGGACGGAGAGTTCGGTTGCATTACCGGAGATCTTTCCGGAGGGTAATTCCACATTCTGGGCCCGAAGGGCTGCCTGCACATCTGCAGGGGTAAGGCCATAGGCAGAGAGCTTGGCGGGATCGAACCATATGCGCATGGCATATTTCTTTTCCCCCCATATCTGGATGCTACTTACACCGGGGATGGTCTGCAAGCGTTCAAGCAGGTTATTGGTAGCATACTCCGTCATCTCCAACTGGTTGCGGGTATTGCTCTGAACGGTCATCGACAGGATAAAGTCCGAACTGGCATCTGCCTTGGATACCACCGGAGGGGCGTCCAGGTCAGAAGGCAGTGAACGAACAGCCTGCGATACCTTATCACGTACATCATTGGCAGCGGCTTCCAGGTCGATATTCAGGTCGAATTCAACTGTGATGCTGCTGTTTCCCTGGCTGCTCAGGGAACTGATATTCTTTACACCCGCAATACCATTGATCGATTTCTCCAACACCTCGGTGATCTGCGATTCAATGATATCGGCATTGGCACCGGGATAGGAGGTCCTTACGTTGACGATCGGGGGATCGATGGCAGGGTAATCGCGGACGCCCAGGAACTTGTAGCCGATCACACCGAACACTATGATGATAATGTTCATTACAATGGCTAATACCGGGCGCCTTAAACTCAGTTCAGATATGTTCATCTTCTGCTTAGTTCAGTTTGGTGATTTGCAATTTTGACTCGGGCTTAATGGAGAGCAGGCCGGTGGTCACAATAGTGTCGCCGGCGTTCAGGCCCGATGTGATCTGGACAAAGGTTGAATCCCGGATGCCAGTGGTAACGGTTTCAAATTGGGCAATGCCCCCACGGTATACTATTACCTTCTTGAACCTGGCCTGTGGAATCACTGCCTGGGTCGGGATCAGCAGGGCATTATTGTCCTGGCCGAAATCAACTTCCACTTTAGCAAATGCCCCCGGAATGAGTTGGGGGGACCTTCCTTGCACCACGGCCCTTACCTTAAGGCTCCTGGTTTCTTCCGTTACCGCTTCTTCCGTAGCGATCACTTTAGCGGACATCCTGTTCTTCAATCCTTCAAGGGTAAAGGAAACATTCTTTCCCGCAGCCATCTTGCTGCTGTACTTTTCCGGCACAGTGAATTCCAGTTTCAACTGGTCTTCCTGGCGGATATTGGTGATGAGCGTAGCAGGGGTAACATAGGCTCCCATGCTGATATTGCGAAGGCCAAGGCGACCGTTGAAGGGTGCCCTGATCTCTGTTTTTGCGATGGAAGTCTTGATCAATTCCATATCGGCCTTGATATTATTGACCTGCAATACGCTCAGGTCATACTCCTGTTTACTGATACCATCGATCTTAAGGAGTTCAGCCTGACGCTGGGCAGTCTTTTCATAGATCTCCAATTGCACTTTCAGCTTTTGTAATTGGGCCTGGAGGTCACCATCATACAGTTTTACCAAAAGGGCACCTTTTGCAACAGACTGGCCTTCCCTGATATTGATCTGCGTTACCCTGCCGGACACTTCCGGCCTGAGTTCAGTAGCTTCAAATGCGATGATGCTTCCTGGGACCTCTAATTTTTCACTAACGGTGCGGGGTTGTACCAGGAAACCTTCAACCCTGATGGGCATATTATTGCCTTTACCTGGGCCTCCAGCTCCTGAAGGCGGGGCAATCTTCTTTTCTTCTTTCGACTTGCAGGATACCAGGCCAATGGTCCCACAGAGCATAAATAAAAATGTACGGGTTATAATAGTTGATCGCATGTGAATGCTGCTTGTTTAAGGTTGGAACAATGGTAAAATTAACAGATTTAAACCAGCTATGTTTTTCAGGATTATGGTAAAAACCTATGAATATGCGGAAACGCCTGATTAACTAGATGAATGGCTAACCTGGCGTATGAATGGAGGGGATCGGTGATGAAAATCAATTATGCAATAACCTTCAGGGTCCTCTTTACCAGATGGGCTTTGCGGACCAGGTCATGACGGTCTTTTCCAATAATGGTCACATGTCCCATTTTTCTACCCGGTTTGGTTTGTTTTTTACCATACAAGTGGACATAAGTGTCTTCCATGGCCAATACTTCATCGAGTCCCTGGTATACCACCTCGCCACTAAAATCTTTTTCGCCGATCAGGTTGACCAGTGAGGATGGAAGGATGGCTGCAGTATTGCCGAGTGGATAGCCCAGCAAAAGCCTCCAAAGCATGTCGTATTGAGAGGAATAATGTGCTTCAATGGTATGGTGGCCGCTGTTGTGAACCCTGGGTGCCGTTTCATTCACCAATACTTCCCCTTTCTTGTCGATGAATAATTCTACCGCAAACAGACCGGGTGAATTCAGGGCCTTGGCCAGGGTACGGGCAATGGCTTCGATCCGCCATAGGGTCTTTTCCTGCAAATCAGCAGGGGCGATCTGGTAATCGAGCAGGTTGAGGTAGGGGTCGAACACCATCTCTACAGGAGGGTAGAGCGCTGTTTCGCCTTTATCATTTACGGCAACGATCACTGCCACTTCCTTGTCAATATCCACTTTTTTCTCCAATACGGAAGGCGCATCGAAGGCCAGCGCCAATTCGTCTGGCCCATGAAGCAATTGAACACCTTTACCATCATAACCACCTTCGCCCAGTTTCTGGGCTGCCGGCAGGAACTGAAGATAGGACTCGATCTCTTGTTTGTTCTGTACGATGGCAAAATCCGCTGTCGGGATATTGTTCTCTTTGTAAAAAGCTTTCTGCCTGATCTTATTTTTAATGATGCGCAGTGATGCCGGGCTGGGGATCACTTTTACACCTTCCGCCTCCAGCTTTTCGAGGGCATCAACATTCACTGCTTCGATTTCAATGGTAATGGCATCAAGGCCCTTGCCGAACTGGTATACGGCATCGAAGTCCTTGATATCCCCCTTCACAAAATGATGGCACAAATGTGCAGCCGAGCATTCCGGGTCGTTTTCCATGATCCATGTCTCAACCGGGTAATTTGCTGCTTCCTGTAATAACATGCGGCCCAACTGCCCGCCACCTAAGATGCCAACTTTTTTCATGCACTGGGATTGAGCGGCAAAAATAGGCAGGGAAAAGGAAATTGACAGCCGTAAATCCCAACCGGGCATTCTACCGCCCCTTCCTAATTCCACCAATCCTGCTATCTTTGTGGCATGGTTCCCGATTATCCCCATAAACTTTTTGCAGACAGGCGTCTTAACTACGCCCTGCTGATGGAATCACTCGCCATGGATGCGGGACATTAATGCATTCTTTCCCGGGTCCCCCAGGTCCCGATCCTCCCATTTTTATTGTAATTGTTAAGACCCTATAGACAACCGTCATGGGGATTTGCAACATATTTTAACCATTCATTTTTTGACCATGTCAACGATCATTGCCAACGAACTGAAAAAGCATGCTGCCACAGATTTCCTTCCACTAGAAGGAACCGATTATGTGGAGTTCTATGTAGGCAACGCCAAGCAGGCCGCCCATTTCTATAAAACAGCATTTGGATTCCAGAGCCTGGCCTATGCGGGCCCCGAAACCGGGGTAAAGGACCGTGCCAGCTATGCTGTACGGCAGAACAAACTGACCTTTGTGTTCACTACCCCTTTGAGGGCGAATAACCCGATAGCAGACCATATCTACAAACATGGTGACGGGGTGAAGGTTTTGGCCCTTAGGGTGGATGATGCTAGGAAGGCCTGGCAGGAAACCACTTCCCGTGGAGGGCATTCCTATATGGAACCTACCAGGTACTCCGATAACCATGGAGAGCTGGTGATGAGCGGGATCCATACCTATGGTGATACCGTTCACCTGTTCATTGAAAGGAAGAACTATACCGGGGCCTTCCTTCCCGGTTACCAGCCATGGGTGAGCCATTATAACCCTACCCCAACCGGATTGCTGTATGTAGACCATTGTGTGGGTAATGTAGGATGGAACCAGATGAACAAATGGGTCGACTTCTACCAGGAAGTGATGGGATTCAGGAATATCCTGAGCTTCGATGACAAGGATATCTCTACCGAATACTCCGCCCTGATGAGCAAGGTGATGAGTAACGGTAATGGTTATGTGAAGTTCCCGATCAATGAGCCAGCCGAAGGAAAGAAGAAGAGCCAGGTGGAAGAATACCTCGAATTCTATGATGGGGAAGGTTGCCAGCACGTGGCACTGGCTACCAATAATATTGTTGAAACCGTTACAGCACTTCGCGACAGGGGAGTGGAATTCCTGAAAGTTCCCACCACCTACTATGACGACCTGTTGGACAGGGTAGGAAAGATCGATGAGGATATTGAACCGCTGAAGGAACTGGGAATCCTGGTGGACCGTGATGAGGAAGGATACCTGCTGCAGATCTTCACCAAGCCGGTTGAAGACAGGCCAACCCTTTTCTTCGAGATCATCCAGCGTAAGGGAGCCAAGAGTTTTGGAAAGGGAAATTTCAAAGCCTTGTTTGAAGCTATAGAAAGGGAACAGGAAGTTCGCGGTAACTTGTAATGGATAGTTCCTTATTACCAAAAGGCTTTCCTGTTTTGTAAGGTAGTTGGTGGAAGATGGGCATTAATAGCCGGTTCCACCAACTTTTTTTAGGAGGGTAAGGCTTACTTGCTTCATTTTCAATCAGCATTTTTGTTAAATCGGGATTAACAGCCAACCATGGGGACAATTCTTTCTTCTTACCAAAGCTTTGTATTATTTTTATAGTGAACTAACCCATGATCGTGCTGCGTTACCAGTAGCTGCGGTACCTGAGAAACTATGAAGAAGAGTATTCTTTTAGCATGCCTCCTCGTAACGGTTTTGACCTACGGCCAGAACGCGTACAAGCCTAATTTTATCGATTACCAAAAGAGCTTCCCCAGGACCAGCGAAGCCTTGCGCAAGAAAGAAGATACGCTAATGAAGCAATTCATAGCGAAAGGCTTGGAATGGCCAGCAAGGTATCTCTACATCCGTTCATTCAAATATGATAGCCAACTGGAAGTATGGGTAAAGAATGAAAGGAATGCCCCATACAAACTTTTCAAAACCTATAAGGTCTGTGCGATGGCGGGTACCCTTGGTCCCAAGCGCATGCAGGGCGATTACCAGGTTCCGGAAGGATTCTACTATATCAATGAATTCAACCCGAAGAGTACCTATCATTTATCATTGGGGTTGAACTATCCCAATGCATCCGATCGTTACCTGAGTGATTTGGAGCAGCCGGGTGGGGATATTTACATCCACGGCAGTTGTGTGACCACGGGCTGTATCCCCATTACTGATGTCCAGATTGAGGAGTTATACGTGCTGGCGGCTTATGCCAAGGCACAAGGGCAGGATTTTATCCCTGTACATATCTTCCCCGTTAATTTCAACAACCAGCGCAGTGTAGATTACCTGTCCAAATACCTTCGTGATTTTGCGGACTATGGCCCCCTGGCCAAACGATTGAAAGAAGTATTCTATTACTTCGAACAGAACAAGCAGTTACCAGTGATCATGGTGAATACCAAGGGGAATTATGTTGTGGATGAGGACGTGGCCAAGGCAGTTCCCAACAAGGTGGAAAAACTGGTTGCCCCTGCAGAACCTGTTGTAAAAAAGGAAAGGGTAAAAGTTCCTTTCAATGAAAATGAGATACCCACAACAGTTACCAGGTTGCCTGAATTCCCCGGAGGCAGTAATGCTTTCAAAACCTACCTGAATGGGCTGAATAAGGATTTGTCCTGTTACCTCAGCGAAGACCAGCATACCGCCTACGTATTGGTAGAGTTCATCGTGGACAAAGCGGGTAATATCATTAACCCGCGTATCCTGAAAGGGGGTAATGACCGCCTGAACGAACACCTGCTGGATGCGTTGGAAACAATGCCCAAGTGGAATCCTGCCGTAAAGCAGCAGCAGGCTGTTCCAATGAAACTCAAGCAAACCATCCTTATTGAATCAAGGCCTGCGGCTTAACGCAGCAATACTTGTACGGTGTCCGGTGTCTGTTGTTGCAGTACCAGGGTGCGGCCTGCCGTCATCTTTTGTAACAAGTCAGGGGTATAATGCCTGATGGTCAAAAGGCTCAAGCCTTTCTCCACATTTACATCAAGGAATCCCGATGCAGACAGGGCCAGTTGTTCGATCTTATCTGCCTTATCATCCAGTGCACAAAGGAAACTGATGGCGCCATTCTGGGTGAGGTTTGGCTTGATATTCAGGTTCTCAAACAGGTGGTAAAGTTGCCCAACAGCCTTTTCGCCCACAAAAGAGAAATCCCTTGAGCTGAGTTCCAATAAAGCCTGTTGTTCCTTTACTACGATGATGGGGGGAAGGCCCTTGATGGGGTTGTTATGGATGGTGGTTCCAGGCAGGGAGGGTTCCAGGAAACATTTTACCAGCAGGGGAATGCCCTTGTTCTGCAGGGGCTTGATGGTCTTGGGGTGGATCACCTGGGCACCGTAATAGGCCATTTCGATCACTTCGCTGTAGTTGAGTTCCGGCATCAGGGTGGCTTCCGGGAATTTCTTGGGGTCTGCGCTCATTACCCCTTCCACATCTTTCCAGATGGTCTGGCTTTCAGCATCCAGCATATTGGCGAAGACCGCAGCAGTATAATCACTTCCTTCCCGTCCAAGGGTAGTGCTTTCATTTTCATCAGTGGCACCAATGAAGCCCTGGGTGATCACCCTGTTGGTGGAAGAGAATAATGGCTTTACCTGTTCATTCACTTGCTTCCGGGTAAAATCCCAGTCAATATTGGCATCCCTGAAAGTCTCATCCGTTCGGAAGATATCCCTAACATCGATCCATTTGTTCGCAACACCGGATTCATTCAGGTAGGCGCTTACAATGGTGGTGGATAGCAATTCACCGATACAAACGATCTGGTCGTAGTAATAGTCATAGTCCCGAACTGGCTCATCGTGGAGCAGCCA
This sequence comes from Flavihumibacter rivuli, assembly GCF_018595685.2. Taxonomy (NCBI): domain Bacteria; kingdom Pseudomonadati; phylum Bacteroidota; class Chitinophagia; order Chitinophagales; family Chitinophagaceae; genus Flavihumibacter; species Flavihumibacter rivuli. Next base: position 1,446,323 of record NZ_CP092334.1, on the reverse strand, counting down.
TTCCACTTCGGTAAAGAAGTTGACCAGTTCCTGTTCGCAGGCAAGGTAGTGCTGAACCAATAGGTATTTGGCAGTGGTCAGGTGTTGCTGCTTTACCTGTTCGAATAACTGCAGTGATTCCTCTTTCTTTCCCGCAAAAAAAGCTTCGGCAACTTTTTCCAGGGCATTGGTGGTCTTGCCCATGGCCGAGATCACGATCAGCATTTTTTCACCTTCATACAACCGGAGGATATTGGCTACCTGCTGGATCCTTTCTATGCTATTAACGCTGGCGCCGCCGAACTTGAATACTTTCATGCGAAGAATTTGGAGCTGTAAAATTGGGGATTTTTGCGATTGAACCTTATTGTTGGACGGCCTGAATTTTGAATTTCCCCGTTTTAACGTGTCCGGACTACACAATCATTATGAGCTCCGTAGTTTTCCTTCTACATTTGCCGCACTCCATAAAACGATCGCAATATGAGTTTAATCAACAGAAAAGTCCTTACCCTGGATGAATTCACGATCCAGCAGTTGCGCATGTTTCCCCATGCCACCGGTGAATTGAGTAGCCTGCTAAGGGATATTGGCCTGGCCTCCAAACGAATCAATGTAGAAGTTAACAAGGCCGGGTTGGTTGATATCCTGGGTGATGCGGGTAGTGTGAATGTGCAGGGGGAAGAAGTTAAGAAGCTGGATGTGTTTGCCAACAACCAGATGGTAGGGGTGCTCCGTCATGGTATCAGTTGTGCCGGTATTGGCAGTGAGGAACTGGATGATATAGTGATCTTCGATGATGAGGTAAGTAACCAATCCAAGTATGTGGTCATGTTCGACCCGTTGGATGGTAGCGGAAATATTGACGTGAATGTGTCGATCGGTACGATCTTCAGCGTGTACAGGAGGGTATCTGAACTCGGGAAGCCTTGTACCAGGGAGGATTTCCTGCAGCCCGGGCATCGCCAGGTGGCAGCAGGATACGTGATTTATGGCAGCAGTACCATGCTGGTGTATGCCACCAGGAGGGGAGTTAACGGCTTCACCCTTGACCCTTCCATTGGTGAGTTCTGCCTGAGCCATCCCGATATCAAATGTCCCGAGTTCGGCAAGATCTATTCGGTGAACCATGGCAATTTCTTCCAGTATGATGAAGGGGTGAGGAAGTATATCAATAATTGCCAGCAAAAAACAAAGGATAACTGTGGACCCTATACGCAGCGCTATATTGGTTCAATGGTAAGCGATGTGCATCGTAACCTGATCAAAGGGGGCATTTTCATGTATCCCGGCACTATTGATAAGCCCAAGGGTAAATTGAGGTTGTTATATGAATGCAACCCGTTTGCCTTTATTGTTGAAGTAGCCGGAGGTAAGGCCACCAATGGCCAGCAAAGGATCCTGGACATCCAGCCGCATGACCTGCACCAGCGTACCCCGCTCTTTATTGGCAGCAAGGGTATGATGGAAGAACTGGAATCCTGCCTCTGATAACTTTTATGGTATAGATATTGCAAGGCCATAGGGAATATAACCCTATGGCTTTTTTTATGGTCCGTAAATATTGCATCCTTATTCTTTCCCTGTTCATTTTCCTGGCGGCATGTACCACCAAACCGGCAGCCAAATCTGGTTCCAGCCCGGTTAAAAAGTCATCTGGCTCTTCCATTGCCTATTCGACGCTGGAGACAGATATCCTGGAGGAAGTTAACCGATACCGCAGGTCAAAAGGCAAACCAACCCTGAGGTCCAATAGTGTGATGGATACTGAAGCTGCGGTACATAGCCAACGGATGGCCAGCGGCAAGACCCCTTTTGGCCACAATGGTTTTGACGGCAGGATCGCCAGGGTAGAGAAGCGGATCGGTTACCTGAAACAATCCGCCGAAAATGTGGCGTATGGAAAATTTTCCGCCAGGCAGGTGGTGCAGGAATGGCTGCAGAGCCCCGGCCATAAGCGCAATATTGAAGGCAATTTCAACCTCGCAGGGATTGGGGTTTCAAGGAATGGCAAGGGGATCATTTACTATACCATGATCTTTTCATTGAAACCATGACCCTGCTGTTGGCCATGATTCAGTAACTTGCCTGCCTATGGAATCCAGGACCATCATTTCAGTTACTGACCTGCGAAAGCAGTACGGCAATTTTGAAGCAGTAAAAGGCATCAGCTTCGATGTGAAGGAGGGTGAGATCTTCGGGCTATTGGGACCCAATGGAGCCGGCAAGTCCACCACCCTTGAAATCATCGAAACCCTGCGTACAAAATCCGGCGGAAAGGTAGTGGTGGATGGACATGACCTTGACAAGTCACCTGAGGCCATTAAAAAGATCATTGGCGTACAGCTCCAGGCTGCAGGCTATTATCCCGGACTGAACCTTACAGAATTGATAGAACTCTTTGCCGGGCTCTACAACCGGGAGGTAAAGCCAATGGATCTATTGGCAAAAGTTAACCTGCAGGACAAGGCAAAGGCAAAGTATAAGGACCTGAGTGGCGGTCAGAAACAACGTTTTTCCATTGCCACTACCCTGATCAACCACCCCAGGATCATTTTCCTTGATGAGCCTACTACCGGCCTGGACCCGCAAGCCAGAAGGAATTTGTGGGAACTGATCGCCGATATCAGGAAGCAGGGGACAACGGTCATCATCACCACCCATTATATGGACGAGGCAGAGTTCCTGTGCGACCGTGTGGCCATCATTGATTCCGGAAGGATCATAGCAGTGGATTCCCCTGCTAAGTTGATCGATGACCTGATCGCTACCGGTTTTGAGCGGAAGACTGCAGTGAAGAAGGCCAACCTGGAAGATGTATTCATTGAAATGACCGGTCATGAGCTAAGGGAAGGATAGGATAGTATAGGATAGGGCCAGTCGCAATCATTGGTGGCCTGGTGCTGATTGATGAAATAAAATCCTTTCATTTGGATGACAGAAACTATTAATAAATCATTCATTTAACCAATAATATGGATCCCCGTTATCCCATCGGAAAGTACGAGCCACAGCCATTTTCAGCTACCCTCCTGGAAGAGCGCCTGATCGATATCAAGTTCCTGCCCCAATTGCTGGAGAATGCCATCCTTAACCTTGATGAAGCACAACTCAATACTCCCTATAGGGAAGGGGGCTGGACACTCAAACAAGTAGTGCACCATGTTGCCGATAGCCATATGAACGCCTATACCAGGTTTAAATTGGGGCTTACAGAGGATAACCCGACCATCAAGCCCTATGATGAGGAGGCCTGGGCTGAATTGCCTGATGTGGAGGTCGTTCCCATCAATGTGTCCCTTACCCTGCTGCATGCTATGCACAACCGCCTTTACCATACCCTGAAAGCCCTTACCGAAGAACAATGGCTGGAAAGGACGATCTACCATCCTGCCAGTAAGCTTACTATCACCTTGTGGGACTTGTTGGGTATGTATGTATGGCATGGCAAACACCATGTGGCCCATATCACCACCCTCAGGGAAAACAGGAACTGGTAAAACGGCCTGCTAACGATAATCCATAAACGAAATTGTTACCATCCATGCATTGGAAGACCCTGGAATCAACCTATATCAGCGACCATATCTATTTTACTGCGAGAAGGGACAAGTGTCAGAGGGAAGACGGGGCCATTATCGATCCCTACTTCGTGGTAGAACTGCCGACATCGGCTACCGCCCTGGCTTTGACCGAGGACAATAAGGTATTGATGGTAAAGCAGTACCGCCACCCGATCGGGGAGGTGATACTGGAAACCCCGGGTGGGTTTATTGATCCGGGGGAGGATTTTGCCACTGGTATGAAGCGTGAACTATTGGAAGAGACCGGGTATTCCTTCCAGGAGATTGAATACCTGGGAAGGGTAGCAGCCAATCCTGGCGTCCTGAATAACTATACTGAACTCTACCTGGCAAAAGGAGGGGTGAAGGCACAGGAACAGGCGCTGGATCACAATGAAGAGATCGAGATCGTGGCCATTTCGATCCAGGAGTTAAAGGAAATGCTCGTGAATAACGAGATCAAGCAATCCCTTCATGCCAATTGTGTGTTCTATGCCTTATTGAAAATGGGTATGCTGGAGTGGAGAAGCTGATCTTCGCTTAAGCTATACCGTTGCTTCCCCTACTACGAATACACTTCCACAAACCAAAATCATGTCCTCGCCGGAAGCTGCTTCCCTTGCGGCCTTCACTGCATCCATGACCTTTGGGTAGGCCTGTCCTTCGAGACCGGCCAAACGGGCTTTCTCCTGTAGGTCACTGGCGGGTAAAGCCCTCGGAATGGAAGCCTGGGTGAAATAATAATGTGCCCTTTTGGGTAGCAGTGACAATACTTTATCAATCTCCTTATCCTTCACCATCCCGATTACGATATGCAACCGGGTATAGGTACAAAGTTCCAACTGGTTAAGGATAGCACGGACGCCATCTTCATTATGGCCTACATCAAGAACCATGGTGGGATGATGCCCCACCACTTCCCAACGACCATGTAAACCGGTTATCTTCCTTGCTGAAGCCAGTCCCTGGTGAATGGCTTTTTCCGGGATGTTCCAGCCTTTTTCCTGCAGTATATGGATGGCCTGTAATACCCCGCGGATATTCCTGGCCTGGTAGGCTCCGGGCAGGTCCAGCTGGTAGGTCTGGGCATCCTGGTGATGGCCCGACCTTACCTGTACGAAAAGTTTATGGTCACGATATTCCCAATTAAGGAGCTGTTGTGTTTCCTGGGCCAGGTAAAGGGGGGCTTCCCGATCATGAGCCGCTTTTTTGAAAACAGGCAGGGTTTCCGGCAGGACCTCGCTGATCACAACGGGGATGCCTTTCTTAATGATCCCGGCCTTTTCGAAGGCGATCTGGTCCAGGGTATTACCCAATAGGTTCATATGGTCCCAGCCAATGTTAGTGACCAGCGAAAGCTCAGGATTAATGATATTGGTGCTGTCGAGCCTTCCGCCCAGTCCGGTCTCAATAACGGCTATATCTACCCGATTTTCTGCAAACCAGGAAAAGGCCATGGCGACGGTGATCTCGAAGAAGGAAGGCTGGATGCTGGCAATAAGGGGTTTTACTTTTTCGGTGAATGCCACTACAAAAGATTCCTCCACCATTCTCCCATTTATCTTGATTCGTTCCCGGAAATCCTGCAGGTGAGGAGAAGTGTATAAACCGGTTGAATACCCGGCAGACTGTAGTACCGCTGCCAGCATATGGCTGCTGGAACCCTTGCCATTGGTCCCGGCAATATGGATGGACTTGAACTGTTGGTGCGGATTGCCCAATGCCTCACAAAGGGCAATGGTATTGTGCAGGTCTTTCTTGATGGCCAATGCCCCCTGCTTGCTGAACATGGGCAGTTGGCTATAGAGATAATCGATCGTCTCCTGGTAGGTCATTGGACAAAGCTACAAAAGGAGGTCATAAGATTTTCCTTTGTATAATACCCAGGAAGAAATCAAAGGTTGAATCATTGATTGCTGAAGTGATGGATGACAAGAAAGGCGGCTAGTTTTTCAACCTGAAGTTGAAGAGGATGGTGCCGATCTGTTCTTCGCCTGTAGCATTGAACTTTACCTGCATTGCCTTCCGGATGGCAATGGCTTTCATATTGGAGTTGGAAGTGGTAGATCCCCTGGGTTGGTATACAGCAGAGATCACTTTGCCATTTCCATCGACCCGGATATCCACTGCAACTTTTGCATTTTCATTGAAGTCATCTTCAAAACTGGGCAGCCCTACCAATTTCCTTCCGGTAAGCCCCCGTGCGATAGAAACCCCTGACTTACCTGATCCTCCATTGCCTTCATAGTTGGTGGAATTGGGGTCGCCTCCAGGCTTTCCCTGGTCGCCATAACCTCCAGCAATACCCTGGTTGCCTCCCTTCTTGTAGGAATCAGCCTCATTACCCCCTGTTCCATTACCTGAAACACCCTTGAACACCGCTTTAGGCTTGGGTGGGGTAGGTGTTGGATTGGTAACCGGTGTATTGGTGGAAGTGGTTTTGGGTTTGTTGGCCACCTCCTTTTCCGGGATCCTGGTGGCGTTGGGTTTGGACAGGTCCGGCTTTTTTACCACGGGTGCGTCCTCTTCACTATCATCGGTCTCCACATCCCTTGCATCATTTGCTGCTATGGCTTGTGTTTGTGGCGGGGTGTATTGCGGCTGTTCTGCAGGGGCGGGGCTTTCGGGTGACATGGGCTGGTCATCGCCCAGGCCCTGGTCGCTATTACCCAGGTTGACTTCAATTCCATCTTCCAATAATGGCTCAGGGACAGTTGGCAGGGACCATTTCACCATGAAGAAAATGATCAATAGGGTGGCCACCACTGCAGCGGTATACCCGCCGGCCTGGATATTCTTCTTTACCTCGAATTCGTTGGTCATAGTGTTCAATACCGGATTGATCTATGTAAATGTACAATTGTTTGGATAGAAAGGGGTAATTAGGCCCTTATTAGTCTTTGGTGAAAATGTTAAATATGGCAGCAGGTATAGGCTCATCTAACCAGAAGCCCTGGACCGGGCAGGGAGGTTGGCGATCAGGAGTCCGCTCATGACCAGGACACCACTTAGGATATGCATGAACGTTATTTTCTCCTTAAGTAACCACAGGGCTTCTACAGCGCTGAAGACCGGTATCAGGTTGCCGAACAAGGCTGTTCTTGCGGCACCCAGCCTGGCAATGGCGGCATTCCAGCAAAGAAAGGAAATTACAGAAGCGCCCAGGCCCAGGTAAAGGATTACACCCAACAGGTAGCCATTCCATTGAATGGGGGCGGCTGACCTGGTTTCTAAAAGATAGGCGGGAAGCAGTAAGATGGTCCCCAAAGAAAAGATGATAAAAAGGAAACTGACCGGGCTTATGGCAGCTGGTTTTCTCCTTACCAGGATGGTGTAAATAGAAAAGGCAAGTGCTCCCAATAAGATCAATGCATCCCCTTTTCCAAAATGAAGGGCCAGCAGGTTTTCCCAATTGCCGCGCGCTAACAGGTAGAGTATTCCCATTACGCAAAGGGATAAGCCCAGTATCCTTTGCCAGGTCAATGCTTCCTTAAGGAAAATCCTTGCCATGATGATGGCCATGATAGGGGAGGAAGTGGTCCCGATCAGCGCCATGTTGATGGCCGGTGAGTAATGGCCGGCGATGTAAACAAAAGTGTTGAAAAGGCTAACGCCTGTAAGGGCTGTCAGCAGGAAATATTTCCATTCCTTTCGAGCCAGCGGCCAATCCTGACGGAAGGAAGTCCATGCAATGGGTACCATCAGGATGGATGCAGTCAGCCAGCGATAGAAGGCCAGGGCAATCGGTGGGATATCCCGGATCACCCCCCTTGCCACAATGAAATTTCCGCTCCAGATAATGGTAGCTATTACCGCTAATCCGGCTCCAACCAGTAGATGTTGCTTGGTTTGGGTGGACATATCCCTGAATGGCTGTTGCCAGCCTGGTTTAATGTGCGAAATCCAGTTCGTAGTTGCCTTTGATCCTTTCTATCGGTGGATTATAATAACCGAATTTCAGCTTGGGGAATTCTTCCTTCAGCAGTTCCATCATTTGTTTCACACCCATGCATTCACCGGTTTCGGCAACACCGATCTTACCCAGGTACCAGTCCGGATCGATATTGAAATTGCGCCATTGGATCATGCAGAGGTCGGTGTCAATGATTAGTTTGCGCAGTGCTTCATACTCTTCTACACTATCGGTCATCCCAGGGAACACAAAATAATTGATAGAGGTCCAGCCACCATAACTGCGCATCACCTTGAGGCTTTCGATGATGTCATTGAAATCGTAGTTGTTGGGGCGGTAATAGGGCATGTAAACCTCCCTCCGGGCACTGTTGGTGCTAACCCTGATGCTGTTGAGTCCCGCTTCGCAGAGCGCTTTCACGGCATCCGGCCTGGAGCCATTGGTATTGATATTGATACTTCCCTTGGGGGTATGCTTGCGGATCTCGATAATGGCATCGCGGATGGTTTCCCACATCAGCAGGGGTTCTCCCTCACAACCCTGGCCGAAGCTGATCAACGGATAGGGAGCGGATTCCAGGTGTGGAACAGTGAACTCCACGATCTCCTCAGCAGTGGGTTTGAAGTTCAGGCGGTCCTGGGTGGAAACGATCGGTTCCTCGTCAGGCTGTAGGGATATACAGCCCACGCAATTGGCATTACAGGCGGGGGAAGAAGGCACAGGGCATTCCCACCTTCCCATAAAGTAATTGCGCGCCGCGGGGCAATGGTAGGTATTGCAGCAATTGTCCGCAAGGTGCTTCACCAGGCGGTTATGGGGAAATGCCTGCAGGAATTGCTTAACACCGGTTTGGATCACTTTGTCGTCATAGCCTTCACATTCCTGGCGGATATCCTGTTCGATCCTGACAGCAGGTACATAGAATTTTCCATCGAGCCAGCCAACAGCCGTATAGCAAAACAGTGGAAGGGTAGGAGCATCAGGCATGGTCTCATAGGCTGCCAGGAATAAACCTGTATGGGCTGGCGGGATGAATGCCGCTACTGCCCAGCCTTTTTCACACAAACGCATTTCACCGGTTTCCACATCAATCCCGATCCCTTTCCTTCCGGGAAGTTCATAAAGGTTGCCACCACTGGGCAATTCTATCCAGTCCTCCACTTCGATAGGGTACACATCCCAGCCGGCACGGCCAGGGGTGTATAAACTGGTATCCTCAAAAATATTTCCTTGCCCGTCTGAATACAGGATATAGGGAGATTGCTTGATCATCCTGCAAAGGTAAGCAATCGGGAGTCGAATATCAGCCCCTGTTGACCCATTGGCCTAAAAGCTGTATTCCACTAGTTTAAAGGGGGTCAACCAGGAGTTAAACTGCCTGCTCTTGTCTTCAATAATCCCATACATTTTACTGTTTGGGCCACCCGTACTGAATAGGGTATAAACAAGATCCGTGCTATTGTTACCGAGTTTCCAATGACCATTGGCAGGATCAAAGAGTATCATGTTACGGAATCGCTCGGTTGTTGAAAACGGTACCATCAGCAGTTTATCCCGGTAATTTTGGAGATGCAGGATAGGGACTTCTATACAAAGCCTTCTCAGATCCTGAGAATTCAGGTCCAATACTTCAACAAAATAATTTGAAGTATAGTAGCCTTCCATATCAAAGGTTTTAGTATAGGCAGATAGGTAAAGCTTTCCATGGATGGCCACGGCTGATTGGTAGTCTTTCTCACCTTTAAGATCAACATGACTCCAGGACCGGTTTTCAAGATCATAAATGTCAACAGTTGCTTTTGAAGCCTCGGTGGCCTGATCGGTTCCACCAAGGATAATTACCTTACTGCCATCGTGAACGATTATTGGCCGAAACCTTTTTTGGGTCATTTTTGCTATGGTCCATTTCATGGTCTTGAGGTCAAGTATCTCTACAGTATCCGTTTTAATACCGTATGAGTATTCATCCCTCATTCCCCCTGTAACCAATACCTGGTTAGCTGCAGCAAAAGATGTAGCCCCATACTGCCTTCTTTCCATTTTGCTTTCTTTCCATGTCTTGCTATTCAGGTCATATATGTTAATGCTATTGGTTACCGCTTTGTTTGATAGGATGCCTCCGGCCAGGATCAACTGACCATCAGTTTGGCTGAGGCTCATGCCGAACCTGGGTTCGGGAGTGGCAATACTATTCGTATCTCCAGAAAGGGGATTGATCCTCGTAATACTTCCCGGAAAATCATATTCACCATCAATTCCATACATCTCATCCAATAGAAAAAATTCATTGTTATACTGCACAAGCTGCATGTTAGATGCAAGCCTATGGAAAAATATATTCCTTTCTGAAAAGGATAATTGCCTGTCTGTTGGAAGTGCAGTAGCGTTTATCATTACCTTCACGGTATCTATATCCATCCTATTGAAATTGTCTACTACCTTCAGGATAAATGTGTATTCTCCGGGGTCTTTGAAATAGACCTCAGTGTAACTCTTTCTCATTTCCGCGATATAGGGGTAACTATTGCCGTCGGGTTTAGCAATAATGTTCCATTCATACGAAAGAATTGTGCCATCGGGATCACTTGAAGCATTTCCATCCAGTATGGCTACCATGGGTTGGTACTGGCATTGGTCATTGGAGGAATTAATAAAGATTTCAACCGGTCCCATCACTAGTGATGTATCCTTGCCTGCATCAGCGATGGGGGCCTTGTTTTGGGGAGTGGGGAATTCCCTTTCATCGTCTTCCTTGTTGCAACTGAAGATAAGTGTCGTGCTGACCAATAGCACTGCCAGAATCGGCTTGATAGAGGTGCCCATAACATAAGGTTTAATGGTTTGAAAAAGGGGCTATTGTACCAAATTCAACGCAGCAATCACCTTATGAATTTACTTCATATTTATGGAATTGAGGTGGTAGGAAAACGACTTTTTTGCCTGTCATAGGAAGCCTGTTGCGGATTTTTCGGTCAGGATAACACGGGTATAACGGAGAAGGTACAGCCATGCACATGGACTTATTGCTTCAGGTAGTAATGGTTGAAATTGGCTACCTGTTCCTTTTCAGCTTCCTCTACAACCCTGCTTAAACTGAACCGCAACAGTTTCCCTTCAGTTGTTGCAATGCTTATTTGCGTGTCATCCAACTCCAGCGCATTGACTTCGCTCCATTTCAGGAATCGGCTTTCGGGCAGGCCGGATATGGTAATGCCGGTGTGGTGGATGGCAATGTATTCGGGCTCACTGGCCTTTCCCTCGCAGAAGAACTGGTAGGAGAATAGAAGGGTAAAGAGGAAGAATCCTGTTGCTGTCAACCAGTTCTGGTGGAAGGCAAGGATTAAGGCAGTGGCCAGGAACATGATGATCTCGATGAGTCGGAGGAGGCGGTTGGTGCGGGGTTGCTCCTTGACCAGCTCCTTATTGAGGGCAATGACCACCAGGATATCTATGCCCAGGAATATCTGGCACCAGGAGTAGAGCTTTTCGGTATCCGGCGAATGGTAATTAGACAAAGCATGGGTGAGGATCAGGGTTGCCGCCAATAAATGCAACCAGCGACCTGCCTGTTTTACCTTTTCAAAATCCGGGTGGGTGATGTAAATGGCTAGTCCGTTCATAGCAGCCGTTTTTGTTCTACATGAGTGTTTACGGCAACCAGTTCACCATTGGCCATTGATCAATTTTCCTCATCACTTTCCAGGCAAACACCATAAGGGATGTAAAGTATTCCCGGCTGAAAGGTTGCTGTTGCCTACCTTTAAGATGCAGGGTAAAGGAAATTGCATAAGAAGGTCAGGAAATTTTTACGGGATACTTCCGGAGTTGTTCCTCGCAATAGTGGTTGAATTCGTCTTCATCAGCATCGCCTTCTTCATCTACAGTTTCCCTTTGGAAGAGGCGGTTATTGGTAAAGTCGAGGGTGAGGAGGTTACCCCTCAGTACTACATTGTTCAGGTCGCTCCATTGGTAGGTTTTACGGGGAAGGGTATTGAAAACGATCCTGTCATCCGCAAACCCGATCTCAAGGTCCTTTTTAGCCTGTGTTTCCACCAACCCAAGCAGGATGAACAAAACGCTTATCCAGGGATAATAAGGCATGGAGACCCAGGTCAGGCCAATCAAGAGGAAGATGTATTTGTATTGAACCTTTTTCCCATTCCTGTACTGGTTAAAAAGGTTGATGGCAATAAGGACTGCACTGATCAAGCCCCCGGCCAACTGGATGTATTGGCGTTCAGTTGAGGTAAGATAGGCATACAGGAAGAAGATGACCGATATCCCGGAAAGCAGGAAACTAAAACGGTCGATCAGTCTGGCTCCCCTGTTTTGAATGGTAACCACATACTGGTAGATCATTTCCCCTGACCGCGGCTGTTGGGTGGCTTGCCCTATAGCAGGATTTTCCATATGCCTAAAGGTTGTTGGCAGTGAACAGGTTACAGAGGTTATAAAGAACCCTTGCGCCTACGTTGGCATCCCATTCTGAATCGCCCACGCCAACCTCGTTGAGGTCGAAGCCGATGATCTTCCTGCCGGATTCATGTACTTTCCGGAACAGGTAATTCACAGCTTCTGCCTCAAATCCTCCCTGTACGGGGGTTCCGGTATTGGGGCAGAGTTTGGGGTCCAGTCCATCTATATCATAGCTAATGTAAACCAATTCAGGAAGTTCTGCAATGATCCTGTCTACCTGCTGCTTCCAAATGGAACCTTCGTATTGTTCTTCTTTCAGGCGCTGGTCGAAGAAGGTAACCACCCGTCCATTGGAATCATTGATGTAATCCACTTCCTCATCACAATAGTCGCGGATGCCAACCTGAACCAGTTTGGAAACCTGGGGTATTTCGTTCAGGACATTATACATGATACTGGCATGGGAATAGGTGAATCCTTCATAGGCCTTGCGCAAGTCGCAATGGGCATCGATCTGCAGGATCCCGAAAGATGCATATTTCTCGGCCAAAGCCTTGATGAAGCCAAATGGTGTACTATGGTCGCCCCCCAGCAGCGCCACCAACTTTCCCTTGCCCAGGAGCTCAGAAGCCTGCAGGTAAACCCAATTGTTCAGGAACTTGCTTCCTTCATTGATCTCACGAAGCGATTTACACATGAAGTTATTCTTCTCCAGGATCTCCCCGTTAGAAATGTAGTCGATGTATAGCTCGGCCTCTTTGCGCAGGTAATCACTTTTTAACAAAATCTTTTTATCAACCTCCTGAAGGTAATAACCCTGCTTCCAAACATTGTGGTAGTCGGCGTCGTAGAGGTCAACCTGCATGCTGGCCTTCATGATATTATCGGCAGCGCGGGCAGTTCCTGCACTATAGCTAACCGTTACTTCCCAGGGTACCGGAATGATTACCAGACGGGCATTTTCCTCTGTGGATGGCAGTCCGAAAATATTGTTATTGGGGTTACCCACACCGTTCGGGTCATATTGTGAGAGGTCCATAGTAGAAGATTATAACTGAAGAATAAAACGGCCGCAAGTTAGTGCACCCTTCCCTAGATGCAAAATATTTGGTGGGGGTTGCAGGTTTAAACATTTGGAAGGTGGATGCTATTTTGACCTAACTTTGCGCCGGAAGCATTTAAATCATGAAAAAGACCCACATTATCATCTTGATTTTCATTGCGATAGCGATTGCAGTCCTCATCAGTTTCATGGGTGACCTGACCACCTATGATACGGTGGCCTCGGCTCGTGAGAAGGAAGGCAAGTTCGTCCACCTGATCGCCAAATTGGATAAGAGCCAGCCGGTGGAGTACGATGCAGTGAAGAATCCCAACTATATGCGCTTCGTTGCTGTGGATACCCTTGGTAATTCCACGCCTGTCATTTACCATAACGCAAAGCCCACTGATTTCGAAAAAAGTGAGCGCCTGGTATTGAAGGGCACCATGAAAGACGGCACCTTCGAATGCAAGGAAATGCTGATGAAATGTCCTAGTAAATACAAGGATGACCCTAACGCCAACAGGAATAATCTGAGTGCTAATTAATCGCCCCTGACATGAATTATATCGGTGAACATTTGTTGCCCGGGCAACTGGGCCATTTTTTTGTGGTGCTGGCTTTAGTAGCGTCGCTTGTTGCCACGGTAGCATTTATAAAATCAGCCAATGCCGTAGATCCCAATGAGGAACAAAGCTGGAAGAAGATCGCCCGCATTGCTTTTGGGTTAGATTTCCTTTCTGTTTTCATGGTATTTGGCATCCTCTATTACATTATCTCTTCCCATCTTTTTGAATATTACTATGCCTGGAACCACAGCAGCAAATCGCTGAATGTAAAATACCTGCTCAGTTGTATCTGGGAAGGCCAGGAAGGTAGCTTCCTGCTTTGGACCCTCTGGCACGCCGTGCTGGGTATGATCTTCATCCGCAAGGGTGGTAAATGGGAGGCCCCTGTTATGAGCGTGGTGAGCTTTGCCCAGTTCTGCCTGGCCACGATGATCCTTGGTGTGTACGTTGGCGGGGCCAAGATCGGCAGTAACCCATTTTTGCTGGTGAGGGAAATGTTCCAGGATGCGCCCGTTTTTAGCCGTGCCGATTACCTCAGTCTCCCTCAAATGCAGGATGGCCAGGGGCTTAACCAGTTGTTGCAGAACTACTGGATGGTGATCCATCCTCCCGTTCTCTTTCTTGGCTTTGCTTCTTCTATCATCCCTTTTGCCTACGCCATCGCAGGGTTATGGAAAAAGGATTTTGGCGGATGGACCAAGCCCGCATTACCCTGGAGCCTGTTCTCAGCCGGGATACTTGGGCTGGGGATCATGATGGGGGCAGCTTGGGCATATGAATCACTCACATTCGGCGGCTATTGGGCCTGGGACCCGGTAGAGAATGCTTCCCTTGTACCCTGGTTGGTTTTGGTAGCCGGTATTCATACCCAGGTGATCTTTAATGCCACCGGGCATTCACTCAGGGCAACCTTCGTATTCTTCATCCTCGGGTTTGTTTTGGTGTTGTATTCCACATTCCTGACCAGGAGTGGTGTGTTGGGCGATAGCTCCGTACATTCCTTTACCGACCTGGGTATGAACACCCAACTGTTGCTCTTCCTGTTGATCTTCTTTATACCTGCCTTTGTACTTTTCTTTGCGAGGTATAAGTCCATACCTCATATCGCAAAAGAGGAAGAGACCTCATCAAGGGAATTCTGGATGTTCATTGGCTCCCTCGTATTGTTCCTTAGTGCAGCAGTGATCACCTGGCAAACCTCTTTCAACCCGATCTTCAACAAGATTACCGGTAAATCCACCGCAGCACCCGAAGACGTTGAATTCTCCTATAATAAGATCCAGATCTTTGTAGCCATTGTCATTGCATTGCTGACAGCCTTTACACAATATTTGAAGTATAAGCGCAGCACCCGTGATGGCGTCGTGAAGAAGATCCTTTGGCCAACCATCCTGACAGCGGGAGTGACCATCGCCTTTTTCGTTCTGAGTGGATTGGATTACGATAAGAAAGGTCCGGGTTTCCTTGCCGCTATTTATTTGGCTTTCTTTGCCAGCGTTTATTCCGTTATCGCCAATGCAGGCTATATCTGGGCTGGACTGAATGGTAAACTCAAGGCTGCCGGTGCATCAGTAGCGCATGTAGGTTTTGGCCTGATGCTGGCAGGTATCCTGATCTCCTCTTCCAACAAGAAAGTTCTTTCCTATAATACGACAGGTATAAATCTCCAGTTCGATCCCCGTTCCAAGGAAAAGCCACTGGAAAACCTTACCCTGATCAAGGGCGTACCGACAGATATGGGTGATTACTGGGCTGTTTACCGCGATAATGACAGCGCTTCCAATGGTGGCAGTATCATGCATTACCGCATTGAGATGACCCGTAAGGACAGCAGTGAAGCCTTTACCCTGTTCCCCAACCTGATCCGCAATACGAAAGGGCAGGAGGGTTTTTCCAATAACCCGGATTCCCGCCATTACTGGAACAAGGATATCTTCAGCTACATTACCTATGCTGATAACATGGACCGTTCTGAGGATACTGCACAGTTCCGTTCACTCACCATGAAAGTGAAGGATACGGCTTATTATTCGAACGGCTTCTTTATCCTGAACGAGGTAGTACCTAACCCCGTCAATGAAAAATACCAGTTCACTGCCAATGACACAGCCCTGATGGCTGATATCACGGTATTCTCAAAAGAAGGTACCAGCTATAAGGCCAGGCCGGTATTCTATGTGAAGGGGAATGAAGCCCGCTTTGCAGTCGATACCGTGTTTGCACAGAACATGGCCATTGGTTTCAGCAAGGTAATGGAGAACCAGCAGATAGAATTGCAGGTAAAGGAAAGTAACCGTATGGTGCCATTCGTAGCCCTGAAGGTTTACGAGTTCCCCCATATCAATATCCTTTGGCTGGGTACCATCCTGATGATCATTGGGTTTGGTATGAGTATGGTCTATCGTAGTCGCCAGGGCAGGCTGAAGGCAGTTGGCCATTAATTCCAGCTTCCTTTGAAATTTAGCAAAGTACTAACAGCTATTTGGGTGACTTTCATGTCTTAGAAGGCATTAAGTTAACAAGCAGGCATTGCCATGAAGGCGACAAGAAATTCCACCATATTGGGTTTGGTATTGTTGTTCATGTCCATCCTTACGGGATCGGGCCTGTTGGCGCAAACGCCTGCACCACCGCCACCACCGGGCCAGGTGTATGGTCCCAACGATACCCTCATCGTCCCGGCCTTCGTTTACAACGGGGAGACCTTGCCGGCAAGGACTTTGGAATATGTGTACGTGACAGCCCCTATGCCGGAAGCCATGAGGAAGCGTTACGCCAAATGGACCCGGTTGAGGAACGCCGTTTATGTTACTTATCCTTATGCTAGAAGGGCAGGAGCCATTATCAATGAGATTAACGCCAGGTTAGCAACGCTTCCTAATGAGCGTGCCAGGAAACAATACCTGTTGAGCCGGGAGAAGGAATTGAAAAAGGAATTCACCGAACCCCTCACCAAGTTGTCCGTTTACCAGGGCAGGGTCCTCATGAAACTGATCAATCGCCAGACCGGTAACAATTGTTATGAACTGGTAAAGGAATACAAGGGAGGCTTTACTGCCCGCTTCTGGCAGACCGTAGCATTCTTCTTTGGCAGCAGCCTCAAACAACCTTATGATGTGCATAATGAAGACCGTGAGATCGAGCTGATCGTACTGGAAGTGGAGAAGATGTATAGGTAGGGGATGTGGAAATGTGAAAATGTGGAAATGTGGACATGTGATTCTTCAGCAACCAGTGGGTAGGTAATCAGAAATTGTAAAAGGATGGGCTGTTACTGAAAATCCTCAAAGGTGTTAAATATTAGAAGGAATTCTATTGACAATGCCAATGCTTTGCGTTCTTTGCGTATTCTTTGTGGACTTTGCGTTACTTTCTCAATAAAAGGGGATGCCTTCTCCTTAACTCAGTTTACTTCTTATGATCAGCAGGTGGTTATAACCTCGAATGGGTGCTAATTGATACCACTATCATCTGAAATAATTACATCAAAGTCCCTCCGGGAGTCCCCTATGGGGCATACAATGCATTTATTTTTACTGGTTGGCGAAAGCGTTCCAACTCCATGCCTCTCCCGCCGCAGCTTTTGCACAGGCTGGGTTTCCACATGATTTATTATACCACCGGTTTCAACAATTTCCCCAATTCCGCTACTATTGCATCATGAATACCATTCATATTTTGTCAATCCCCTTCCAGAATGCAGGGAAGGAGGATAGGCTTTACCCGGTGATCCTGGTTGCGGGTGAGGATAGGATACTGTTGGACTGCGGTTATGAAGGCTTTCTTCCTTTACTGGAGGAAGCGTTGGGCGGCCATGGATTGTCATTGAAAGACCTGACGGGTGTTTTTATCACCCATCATGATATTGACCATATGGGAGCATTGTTTGAGTTGAAATCAATTTTCCCCTCCATTAAAGTGTTCGCTCCTGAAAAGGAAGTTTCCTATATCAGTGGTAAGGCTAAATCCCTGCGGCTGCAACAGGCGGAAGAGTTGTTTGAACAGATGCCGCCAGAGCATCGGGAATGGGCACTTGGATTCCAGGAGATGCTAAAGTCCATGAAGACCTGTGAGGTAGATGTTGTTGTTCAACCGGGTGAAGACATCCTTCCCGGCTTTAAAGTGTTGGCCACACCAGGTCACATGCCCGGTCATGTTTCCCTTTACCATGAAGCTTCGGGGACCATTATTGCAGCAGATGCAGTAGTACTGGAGGATGGTATGCCTGAAATTGCCAATCCAGCCTTTACCCTTGACCTGCCTGAAGCGGTTAGGTCCGTCAGGCAATTGGCTGCCCTACCTTCCCAAAAGATCATTTGTTACCATGGCGGATCACTGGAAGGAAATATTCCCGGGGCATTGCTGCAATTGGTGGAGAGGTATGAAAAGAATTCCTAAGCAAGTTTGGAATTGAAGTATTGATCATGATCGGTCATGGGAAGGGGTCAATCTGTGCCTAATGATTGCGCAAAAGGAATGACACCGAAGTCATTAACCTTCCCGCATTTTTTTTACGATGCCTGTTGTGGAGAATCCTTCTACAATGGGATTGATAACAACCTTCCCACCATTAGCGATCACTTCTTTCGCGCCTGCAACCTGGTCAACGGTATAGTCCCCACCTTTTACGATAACATCCGGGAGGATGGCCTTGATCAATTCCAATGGCGTGTCTTCTTCGAAAATGACCACAGCATCTACCATCACCATGGAGGCCAATACCAACGCACGGCTGTCCTGGTCATTGATAGGACGTTCAGGGCCTTTATTCAGCCGCTTCACTGATGCGTCCGCATTCACCCCAACAATCAGCACATCGCCTTCCTGGGCAGCTTGCGAAAGGGAAAAAATATGTCCCCGGTGGATGATATCAAAAACGCCATTGGTAAAGGCGATTTTTTTACCCAGGAATTTCCAGCGGGTCACTTCCCTTTGTAGTTCTGGCAAAGTATAGATTTTGGTTGCTATGAATGCGGCGTTTTTCATGATTGAGGGGTAGTTCCTTTTACAGTTTTGCGGTTAATGATGGGAAGCAACAGTAGAGCGGCACCTCCGGCGATCATGACAAGGAAGAACTGGACCAGCCAGAGCAGCCAGCCAAATGCCTTACCGATATTCTCATTCAGTCCATACAGCAGCATGGTTTCCTGCACGAGGATGGGATAGGCGCCGATACCTCCCTGGGTTACGATCATCCCCACACTGCCAAGGGCCAGCACGGAAAAGGAAGGCAGCCATCCGTAACCACTGGTGGGTTCCATGGCATAAAACCCTATCCTGATACTGGCAAGGTAAAGGAACCATATCAATAGGGTATGGAAGAAGAACCAGCCCTTTTTCTTAACATACCGGACGCTGGTCAGGCCTTCAAGAATACCACGGAATATGGCCTTTAGCTTTTGGATGAATCCAATATGGGATAATCTTTTGAGTAGGTAACGGGCAATAAAAAACAATGCTGCAATGGTCAACAAGAAGATCCCGATCCTCATTGGCTGGAATTGACCCTTCGAGCCACCCAGTAGTTTTTCCAGTATTTCACCTGCGAACTGGCCAATGATATCGATCTGGGAAAATATGGTGATGAAGAATACAATAACAAGGCAGATCAGGTCGAATGCGCGTTCCGCTACGATCGTTCCCACCAGTTTATCCGCCGGCACCTTCTCATAACGGGCAAGTATAGTGCATTTCAATACTTCGCCTAAACGAGGTACGGCGAGGTTGGCCATATAACCGATCAGTACGGCGAAATAGGTGTTGAGGGTGGATGGGCGATATCCCATTGGCTCCATCAGGATCTTCCAGCGGATGGCCCTGCTGTAGTGGCTCACCAGCAAGGCCAGTGCAACTGGCAGTACCAGCCAATAGCGGGCATTGCGCAGTGCGTCTTTCATCTCATTCCAGTCCTTTGCCTCGATCTTGCCAATGCTCCACCATACCAAAAAAATACCCAGCCCCAGGAAAAAAACATATTGCAAAAGACTGCTTAGCTTTTTGTTCATGGTGGGTGGGTTTACCCTATAAAGATAATCAGGAGAGGATTATACCGTATTACAACTTGTTCCCTTCTTTAGGGAATACGATGGAAGGTTTGAAGGTCTTGGCTTCCTCAAAATCCATGGTGGCATAGGAAATGATGATGACAACATCCCCAACAGCACCCTGGCGTGCGGCAGGCCCATTCAGGCAGCATACACCGGAACCCCTCTTGCCTTTGATCAGGTAGGTTTCGATGCGGGAACCATTGTTTACATTCACTACCTGGATCTTTTCATGTTCGATCATATTGGCGGCATCCATCAGGTCCTCATCGAGGGTGAGGCTTCCAACATAATGTAGGTTGGCTTCAGTGATCACTGCGCGGTGCACCTTCGATTTTAATATTTCAATTTGCATGGATCGGAATTCTGAATGTTTATAAACGGGCCGCAAGGTAGGAATTATCATTCATTACGCAACGGCACCAGCATATTGTCAATTAACCTTACTTCATTGAGGAAGGCAGCTGCCAGCGTTACCAAAGGCTCCTTGCCGTCCCAGTTATCCACAAGCCTGAGGTCCAGGGCTGAGGCGATGGCTACATAATCCACCTTAAAACCTTTCCGTGATAGTTCTTGTTCGGCCCATAAGGAAAGTTTAACAAGGTCCCCGGGAATAACCTCCTTGCCTATGGCAGCTAATGTCCTGGATATTTCCACCGCCCTTTGCCTTTCCTCCGGATGTAGGCGCATATTCCTGCTGCTCATCGCAAGGCCATCCGGTTCCCGCAGGGTGGGACAGGTGTGCAGTTCTATGGGTAGTCCAGTTAACTCCAGTAACCTTTTTACCACCATGCATTGCTGGTAGTCCTTCTGGCCCATGTACAGGTTGTTGGGTTGAACTATCTCCAGCAGCCGGTGAACCACCTGGCAAACCCCCTGGAAGTGCCCGGGCCTGTACTTGCCTTCAAGGATGGTTTCCAGGTAGCCCAGGTCATAATGCCCCAGGTCCTTCAACCCGTTGGGGTAGATTTCTTCCACATAAGGATAAAAAAGTATATCTACCCCCTGTTCCTCCAGTAAGGCAATGTCCTTGTCCATCGTTACCGGGTACTTTTCATAGTCTTTCGGGTCATTAAACTGGGTAGGATTGACAAAAATGCTGCAAACGGTGAGCCCGTTTTCCTTTTGTGAGGCCTCGATCAGGGACAGGTGGCCTTCATGCAATGCTCCCATGGTAGGGACAAATCCCACATTGCCAGCCTGTTTTCTTCCGGAAGCGATGTGCTTGTGAAGGTCTGATGCCCGTTTGATTAAGATCATGAAAGGGGGATTTAGGCTGTTGACAGCTTGGTTAGAACCTGATTTTACGCTAAAATATATTACCTTTGCACACTTATTGACCGAAAAATCAGTACACTATTCACTAATTGTAACCGATAAAATGTCAACAAAGAAAAGAATTTTATTCATTGCCAACGAAATGTCGCCTTACCTGGAGCTGACAGAGTTTTCTGAGATCGTGAACCGGCTGGCGATCAAGTCGAATGACAATGGTTTCGAGGTGCGCTGTATCATGCCTCGTTTCGGAACCATCAATGAACGCAGGCACCGTTTGCATGAAGTTGTACGTTTATCAGGTATCAATGTATCTGTAGATAATGATGATTTCCCCCTGCAGATCAAGGTTGCTTCCCTCCCTAATGCCCGTTTGCAGGTGTATTTCCTGGATAATGAAGACCTTTTCAAGCGCAAGTTCGTTTTCCATGATGACAAGGAAGAATGGTTTGAGGACAATGGCCTGCGCACTGTGTTCTTCTGTAAGGGAGCCCTTGAAACAGTGAAGAAGTTCGGTTGGCCTCCTGATATCATCCACTGCAGTGGATGGATGACCAGCCTGGTGCCCCTTTACCTGAAGACCGCTTACAAGAAAGAGCCGGTATTCAGCCATAGCAAAGTGGTATATACCATTGGCCAGAACACCTTCAAGGAGAAGCTGGGCGATGATTTCATGAAACAGGCCGCTATCCATGCCAATATCAAGGATAAGGACCTGGAAGTATTGAAAGAAGGTTCCAATACTGCATTGCTCCGTGGAGGCGCATCTTACTCAGATGCCATTACCTTCGGCGCCGAGAAAGTGGACAAGAAGCTGGCAGAAGAATTCGCCAAGGTGAAGGGCAAGAAGGTCCTGCCTTTTAACGCGGAATCCGATTTAACAGACTATTTACAACTGTATCACGACCTTGCCAAATAATGGAAGCCCCCGGGCTTTTCATTGTCTGGCGGGAAAAGGCACTTGAGCTTTAGCCAACTATTTAACACCATTAACCGGTTTGTTT
This sequence comes from Flavihumibacter rivuli, assembly GCF_018595685.2. NCBI lineage: Bacteria > Pseudomonadati > Bacteroidota > Chitinophagia > Chitinophagales > Chitinophagaceae > Flavihumibacter > Flavihumibacter rivuli. The sequence goes on along the minus strand of NZ_CP092334.1, from coordinate 1,424,518 downwards.
GTGAAGAAACTTCTGTATAGCCTTTCAGTTGTTGCAGCTATCCTATTCTATTCCTCATCCTGTACCAAGATCACCACAACGGAGCTCGGAAGCGAGCTGATACCTGCTGTGGATAATGTAACCGTTTTTGATACCACCCTGGAAGTAGTAACGGAGATCTATCCCCTTGCTGACTCCACTCGTATGTTCCGCTCCTATGACCATGTGTTTGGGATAATGGAAGATCCTTCCTTTGGTACAACCTCCGGTGAATTGTATGTTCAGCTAAAGCCTGCCTTTTTTGGGGCCTATCCTTTCGGCTCCTCAAAAGATAGTATCATTGGCGTAGATTCAGTGGTGCTCTCACTGAAGTACAAAAGCCTTTACGGGGACTCCAATGCCATCCAAAACATTAAAGTGTACGAGGTGGCTCAGGAATCAGGATTCAAGGATTCCTTATTGGGGTACAATATCAACCGCGAATCTTTTCCCGTTACCAATTTGCTGGGAGAGAAGAATAACCTGGATTTCAGGACCCTTAATGATTCCCTTCAGTATGTGTTGAAGAAGGATACCACCAGGACGGTAAATGAGTTGAGGATACCATTGGACATTGCATTTGCGCAGCGCCTGGTGAATTACGACACCACCATTTACAAAACAGATTCAGCATTTACTGCCAATTTCAGGGGTTTTGCCATCAAGGCAGACGCATCTTCCCCCATCAGGAAGGCACTGGCTGCCGTTAACCTGGCAGATGGGGTTACCAGGCTTTCGGTATATTTCCGGTATAAGAAGAATGGCCAGCCCGACACTACCCTGACCACATTCGTTTTCCGCCAGGATAGCTATGCCAATGCCAACTTCATCAAACGTGACCCTGCTGGCAGTGATTACGCCAACAACCTTGCGACCGGAGCCAATAATAAGCAGGAACTCTTTATCCAAACCTCACCGGGTTCTTATGCATTGGTGAAGATCCCTGCATTACAGAACCTTTCCAACAGGCTGGTCTACAAAGCCTCCCTGATCATCGAGAAACTGGATGGGCAACAGGATAATTTTTTCGTGCCGCCCAGCCTCTTGTTCCTGGATGCGGTGGACAGTGCGAATAACCGTTTCCTGACCATTCCCAAATCTTTTACACCGGTCAATACGTCGGCTTTGGGGTATAACCCTGCGATATTTGGGGGCTTCCTCAAGAACGGCCGTTATGAGTTTGACCTGGGCAGGTATGTGCAGGGGATCGTTACCAATAAGGATAAATCCTACGCCCTTCGCTTGTATGCACCATTCATCACCAAACCCAGTATAGTAGTTGGATCCACCGTAGCCCCCTATGAAATGACCATCAACAGCCCTGTGACAAGGGGAAGGTCGGTGCTTGCCGGTGGTGCCCATCCCACAAAAAAGATGAGGTTATATATTGTGTACTCCAAAATTTAATGCGGGAACATATATTTGCTCCCAATATTTAATTCTGTTTCCATAACTGCGCTAACCCAAAAAATTGAAGCATGCCTTACTTGTTTACATCTGAAAGTGTTTCTGAAGGACATCCTGATAAAATAGCGGACCAGATCTCCGACGCATTGATCGATAACTTCCTGGCTTTTGACCCCAATTCCAAAGTGGCTTGTGAAACCCTGGTAACAACTGGCCAGGTGGTGTTGGCTGGTGAGGTTAAGTCCAAAGCCTACCTGGATGTTCAGGAAATTGCCCGCGGTGTGATCAAGAAGATCGGTTACACTAAGAGCGAATACATGTTTGAGGCAAACTCCTGCGGTGTGCTGTCTGCCATCCATGAGCAGTCTGCCGATATCAACCAGGGCGTTGACAGGAAGAAGAAAGAAGAGCAGGGAGCAGGTGACCAGGGTATGATGTTCGGTTATGCTACCAACGAAACAGAAGACTATATGCCGCTGGCGCTCGACCTGGCCCATAAGCTATTACAGGAACTGGCAGCCCTGCGCCGTGAGAATAAGCAGATCAAGTACCTGCGCCCGGATGCCAAAAGCCAGGTAACATTAGAATACGATGATAACAATAAGCCCATCCGTATTGATGCCATCGTTATCTCTACCCAGCATGATGATTTTGATACAGAAGCCAAGATGGCAGCCAAGATCAGGGAAGATATCATCAAGATCCTGATCCCCCGCGTGAAGGCCAAGTACAAGAAATACGCAAAACTCTTCAACGATAAGATCAAGTACCATATCAACCCTACCGGTAAGTTTGTGATTGGTGGACCGCACGGTGATACCGGACTAACTGGTCGTAAGATCATTGTAGATACCTATGGCGGCAAGGGTGCACATGGTGGTGGAGCTTTCAGTGGCAAGGACCCCTCAAAAGTTGACCGTTCAGCGGCCTATGCCACGCGTCATATCGCCAAGAACCTGGTAGCAGCCGGAGTGTGCGATGAAGTACTGGTGCAGGTTTCCTATGCTATCGGTGTTGCACAGCCGATGGGACTTTATGTAAATACCTACGGAACTTCCAAAGTGAACATGACCGATGGTGAGATCGCAAAGATCGTTGGCGGCATTTTTGACATGCGTCCCTATTTCATCGAGCAGCGACTGAAGCTTCGCAATCCAATCTACTCTGAGACTGCTGCCTATGGACATATGGGCCGCAAGGCGGAAGTGGTGGAGAAGAGTTTCAAAAGCCCCGAAGGTAAAGTGGTGAAGAAGAAAGTAGAACTGTTTACCTGGGAGAAATTGGATTATGTTCCGAAAGTAAAGAAGGCTTTCGGCCTGAAATAATAACCTGCAGCCCGCAGGTGTACGAGGCACGAAGGAATACAAAGACGTTTACCCGCTTTGTGTACCTTTGTGCCTTCGTGTTTTATTGGCACAAAAAATTATTTGGTGAAAAATTTCCGTCAACAACAACATCGCCCGAAGAAGAGCAGCCTGGTGATCGGGCGCCAGCAGGTGATCAAGGCTTTGCAGGAAGGCAAACAGCTGGAACGTATTTATTTGCAGCAAACCGTGCATGGACCTGATATTGACCAGGTAAAACAATTGGCTGCACAGCACCAGGTACCCATCAATAAAGTACCGGTTGAAAAGCTCAATGGGTTCAATATTACCGGTCATGAAGGCTGCGTTGGGGTGATTGCAAAAGTGCAATACCAGGACTTGCAGGACGTGCTTTCCTTCATTGTGGAGAAGGGAGAATCCCCATTTTTGTTGATACTGGATGGAGTAACCGACATCAGGAATATTGGGGCTATAGCCAGGACCGCCTATTGCTGCGGGGTACAGGCCATCATTATCCCGGATAAGGGAGTGGGAGCCCTCAATGAAGATGCTATCCTTACTTCCGCCGGTGCTTTGGAGAAGATCGCCATCTGCCGGGTGAACAGCCTGATGAAGGCCGTTGACACGCTGCACCTTAATGGTATCAGGGTCTTAGCGTCTGAAATGACCGCTGAGCAGAGCATTTTCGATTGTGATTTCAAGGAGCCTGCGGCGATCATTGTAGGAAGTGAGGAAAAGGGAATTTTCCCGGCACTGATGAAGATCGCGGATGTGCAGTTCAAAATACCCATGGCCGGAAATTTTGAATCCCTTAATGTTTCGGTTGCTACAGGAATGATCCTGTATGAAGCCATGAAGCAAAGGATGGGGGGATGAGACCCACCTGCGCTTAAGTTCTGGCGGGCAAGGTGTGGAAATGTGGACACACCCTTCATTGCGCTTAAAGGGTGTGGTATGGAAATGTGAGTGATGACCGTATACCTTAAACCTCAGCGGGGTCTCTCGTAGAGGACCCCGATGAACCATAAATCCGTCTATTCATCGGATGCTAATCATAGTCCCAGAAACAATTTGAATATTATTAGACATCATCAATAATTAGCTTGCTGCCATGAAATTACCCGTTCAGCTGATTGAATGTCCACGTGATGCCATGCAAGGCTGGAGCCACCCGATTGCTACATCGGATAAGGTGGCCTATATCAACCAGTTGCTGAAAGTTGGCTTCCACACGATCGATTTTGGCAGTTTTGTTTCGCCCAAGGCTATTCCCCAGATGGCTGATACCGCTGATGTGATAAGGCAGCTGGAATATGATTCCAACAGGCATAATCTTTTAGCCATTGTAGCCAACCTTCGCGGTGCTGAGGCTGCCATGTCCTTTCCTAATATCGATTACCTGGGCTTCCCCTTTTCTGTATCCCCGACCTTCCAGCGCAGGAATACCAATAGCACCATTGAGGAGTCACTGGATACCGTCAAGGCGATCCAGCAATTATGTACAGCGCATAACAAACAACTGGTGGTATACCTGTCCATGGGTTTTGGCAATCCCTATGGTGATGCTTGGTCACCGCAGGTGGTATTTGACTGGGCTAACCAATTGGCCTCGCTTGGAATTGGCACCTTATCATTGGCAGATACGGTTGGCGTTGCAAGTCCAGACCAGGTCCACGACCTGACGGCCTACCTTGTACAACAAATGCCCGGCACCACCATTGGTGTGCATCTGCATGCTACGGCCCAAAACTGGCGGGAAAAGATGAAGGCCGCTTATACTGCTGGTTGCAGGCGCTACGATGGGGCATTGAAAGGCTTTGGAGGGTGCCCCATGGCCGGTAATGACCTGGTTGGGAATATGGATACGCTTTGGCTGATCGAATACCTGGAAGAAAGCGGTGAAGACCTGGGGCTGGATAAGGAAGCACTGGATAAGGCCGTCTCCATGGCCGGACAGATTTTTGTGTAAAGTAATTTGAAATGAAACTGTTGACAGACATCTCGATCAAGAGTCCCGATACCAGGGTAAAGTATACCGATCCGGTAATGCTGGTAGGTTCTTGTTTTACAGAGCATATCGGGGACAGGATGGAGGAGTTGAAGTTTGAGGTGCTGCAGAATCCGCATGGCATCTTGTTTGACCCCATTAGCGTATGTAATAGCCTTGTCAGTTATATAGAGAACAAACAATACCAGGCGACTGACCTGTTCTTTCATAACGAACTCTGGCAATCCTGGGCACACCATTCCAGGTTCTCGGGCATTGACCAGGACGCGGTACTTGCCAATATCAATAGTTCGCAGGACAAGGCCCATCATTTCCTGAAGAGGGCCGGTTGGTTGGTCATCACCCTGGGGTCCTCCTTTTCCTATCGCCTGGTGGACCAGCAAGACCTTCCGGTAGCCAACTGCCATCGTGCGCCCGGACAATGGTTCAGGAAGCATCTCTGCCCGATCGATGAAACTGTTACCTCCCTGGATAATACCCTTTACCGGCTCTTTCATTATAACCCGGATATCAGGGTCATCTTTACGATCAGCCCGGTCAGGCATTTGCGTGATGGGGTAGTGGAGAATAACCGCAGCAAGGCAAGGCTGATAGAATCCGTACACCACCTGGTAAATAAGTTCAACAGGCTATATTATTTCCCCGCTTATGAATTGGTGATCGATGTATTGAGGGATTACCGGTTCTATGATATCGACCTCGCCCATCCCAATTATGCAGCAACCCAGTTTGTGTTGGAGAAATTCAGGGAGTATTTTATTGATCCTGCAGCCTATGAGCCCATGGACCTGGTACAACAGGTGCTGACTGCAAGGAGACATAAGGCCTTCCAGCCAAAGACCAATGCACACCGGCAGTTCATGCAAAGTTTCCATAACAAGGCATTGGCGCTAAAGGAGAAATATCCATTCCTCGACCTTGGGGAGGAGATCAATTATTTCGCATCCGGCTATTAAAAAAGGTGCTGCCTCAAAGTACAGGCATTAATGCTTCCCGTTCGAGAAAGGCCTCGAGCCTTTCCAGCAAGACCAATTGGTTCAGGGCCCTGTTGAGGTTTTGTTCAGGGTAATTGGTCTTATAGTAGATATCGTTGTTGAGGTAATCGGTCACATAGCGCAGGCTTTGCATATAACAGACAAGTATACCCGAAATATGCAATTGTCTGGTCTCTGCAGCAGTAAGCTGAGCACCCAGTCCATCCAGGTAACCATTGACGATGGCATGATAATATGAAGGGATGATATCGATATGTTCCCAATCCTTACTGTTCTCGTCCCTGCTACAGGCCATGCTCCTGATCATATCACCCAGGTCGGAAAAGAACTTGCCCGGCATGATGGTATCGAGGTCAACAGGGAAGATAGGCTGGCCATCCTTTTTGCTGAATAGGATATTGCTGAATTTGCAATCGTGGTGCATCACCCGTAATGGATAATCCTGCTCATTGTCCCTGATGGATCTAAACCAATCCACATACCTGGTTCTTTCCCTAAGGCTGGCGATGACATGTGTTGCCCTTAACAGTCGGAACATTTCCCCATTGTGGATCGCTGTTTCAAATTGGAAGTAACGGGAATCGAGGTCGTGGAAATGGGGTATGGTGATATGGAGGGAATCTAAAGACAAGCCTTCCAGCAGGCTGGTCAGGCGGGCAAAACTCCTGGCAGCGATGCCTGCCTCGGCAGCATTGGCAGCAGCATCAGGGGAGTAGGAGTCGGGAATGAATTGCAGTGCCCGCCAGCATCGTTCCTCTTCATCCGTGATCCCTTCTTCCCACCAGCAGAATTTTCCCTCACGGTCAGGTACAAGCGCAGGCATGGGACAATCGGGGCATTTGGCCATGATATGGTCGTAGATCCTGCGGTAATTCAGGACAATATTCTCAGGTAACGGGAAGGCCTTGATGTTCATGCACTGCAAAACAATATCCTGCGACCCGCTATAGTCAACCCTATAGGTTTGGTGGATCAATCCAGACCCCAATAGGGAAATCCTGATATCCCCTTTACCAAACCTTGCAGCAGCTTTTTCAATGACAGCCTTTTCCATGGGATGAAAGTAGGGAATTAATTGAATTCTGCCGGAGAGCCTGTTCCTCTCCGCTTCGCTACGAGGGAAGGCGGTTAGGGGAGAGATATGTGGACACCCCCTTCGCTGCGCTACGAGGGCACGGTGTGGACATGTGAAAATGTGACTTTTGCACCAACCAATGTATTCCTACAACCCAAAAAGAAAACCAGTTCAATCAGCAAAGGTTATGTAACTACTACAATTAGATTGCCCTTAGCTGGGCAAAGCGCAGGGACCCTATTTTTGTTTATTCAGGTTAGTGTTCAATTCCCTTTGGTCCTCCCATACCCCAATGGTAAGCGCAAAATTCGACTCCTTCCAATGGTTAGCGTAAAGACCACATGTACACACCTCACCCGCCGGAGCTTTAGCGCAGGCGGGTTTCCACATCCCTACCTGGTTGGCGTAAAACTCTCTCGTTTTCAATGAATCCTATCCCCGCGGACTTCCAGTGATTGTACCATGTCTGCTTCGAATTCCAGCCATTCCTTCCAGCGTTTGCGGACCTTTTCCTTAGCGATATAGTGTTCCGAGAGTTCAATGAAAAGCTTGTAATGGCCGGCTTCGCTTTCCATGAAGCGGCGGTAGAACTTGCGCAGGTATTCATCTTCTAGTCCCTCGCTCAGGCGCTTGAACCGTTCACAGCTCCTGGCCTCGATCATGGCCATGGTGAGCAATTGGTCCAGCAGCCTGTCTTCGGGATGCCCATCCTTTTTCTGGAAGGACAAGAGCTTGTTGACATATTCATCCTTGCGCTGTTTTCCCAGCTGCAACCCACGTTTATGGAGCTCCTGCAGCACCAGCCTGAAATGTCCCCACTCTTCCGTAACGATCGGGGCCAATTCCTTTACCAGCAGTTCTTTGTCTGAATACTTCTGGATGATAGAAATGCAGGTAGTGGCAGCCTTCTGTTCACAAAATGCATGATCGGTCAGGATCTCTTCCATGGAGAGGGTGGCCAGGTCAACCCAGCGCGGATCGGTTGGCAACTGTAGTCCCAGGATATTTTTTACTTCATTACTTTCTGTCCATTCCATAAGTGCTTAGTAATTTGCTCCCGCACCTTGTACATTCAGGCGCGGCACAAAATTATGAAAGAAGGCTTTCTGGAAAGAAAACTATCCGAGCGCAGGCAGCAGGATGCATTCCGTCAGTTAAGGGTAACGGAAGGGATGGTGGATTTTTGCTCCAATGATTACCTGGGTATTGCCCATGGCCATAAGCTGGCGCCTTATATGGATCATTCCCATAACGGTCATGGCAGTGCAGGGTCCAGGCTCCTGGCCGGCAATACTGCCTTCGCCCTTGAGGTAGAAGCCATGATCGCCCGGTTTCATGAAGGGGAAGCAGCTTTGATCTATAATTCAGGCTATGATGCCAATCTTGGTCTACTCAGTTCGGTGGCACAGAAAGCTGATACCATCATTTACGACCAGTTATCGCATGCCTCCATCCGGGATGGGATCCGACTGGGGTTCGCCCAGTCCTTTTCTTTCCGGCATAATGATGTTGAAGACCTGGAAAAGAAACTGGCTTCGGTAAAGGGTGAAGGCGAGGTGTTCGTAGTAACGGAATCGGTCTTCTCCATGGATGGCGACCAGGCTCCCCTGGCTGCAATAGTTGCACTTTGCAAGCGGTACAATGCCCACCTTATTGTGGATGAAGCCCATGGGTTTGGCGTTATCGGGGACAGGGGGGAAGGCTTGCTGCATTCGCTGGGTATCCACCAGGAAGTATTCGCCAGGGTATATACCTATGGAAAGGCGGCAGGTGTGCATGGTGCTTCGGTTGTGGGTAGCCGTTTGTTGAAGGATTACCTGGTCAATTTTTCCCGGTCGCTGATCTATACCACAGCCTTACCACCGGTAGCCATTGATGCCATCAGGTGTGCCTACCAGCTCATCCCTCAGCTGCAGGCAGAGCGGCAGCAACTCGGGGAACTTATCCAATGCTTCAGGAATGCATCCATCCCTTTCCAGAAACTGGATTCCTATACCCCTATCCAGGGGGTTGTGGTTCCCGGGAACGAAGCGGCCAGGAAGGTGGCCAGCTCATTGGCTGAAAAAGGAATGGATTCGCGGGCTATCCTTTACCCTACCGTACCCAAGGGTGGGGAGCGTTTAAGGATCGTGCTGCATGCCTTCAATACGGTTGAACAAATAAATGACTTGCTCACTGTATTGGCCGGTGCCGGGCAATAAAAAATCCCGGAGCAAAGGCCCGGGATTCCATGGCTGAGATAACCAAAACAACAAACGATACTTATTTGAATAGGCTGATGGCAAACAGTCCGATGAAAAGCAGCCCCAGCACTAGTTTCCAATTAATTCCCTTTTTGGTAGATAAGGTGTCCATAACGTCGGTTTTATAAGGTTAACGAATACGATTACCTATATGACATCTGACGCTTTGGTTGGTTTAAAGGTTACCCCTTCTTAACACAAATTTCTGGACTTTGTTGATGGACCGCAATACCCTGAAGGTGGTAGCCAACAAACCGGACGGGCTATTGCGACATTTCAAATAAATGGTACTTTTAACAGGTTATAATTGCTACATATGAGAATTGTATTCCTTACCCTTTCGGCTCTGGTAACAGTCGGTCTGGTCTATTTGCTGGATACCCGTTCTGTATTACCCGCCCCGTTAGGCAGATTGCTTAGTCCCCAGCATGGTGTTTGGCAGAATGCCGAGCCTGCTTATGCCTCTTTTGACGAAGACCTGAGCTTTCCCCAACTCAAGGGAAAAACAGAAGTCTATATTGACGACAGGCTGGTACCGCACATTTTCGCGGAGCAGGAAGAAGATGCCTATTTTGTTCAAGGTTTCCTGCATGCCAGGTTCAGGCTATGGCAGATGGAGTTCCAGACCCATGCGGCCGCAGGCAGGCTGGCCGAGATCCTGGGGGAAGGCCCGGGAGGAAGGATTCTGGAATACGACAGGAGTATGCGCCGCCTGGGCATGATCTATGCAGCGGAGCGTTCCCTTGAAGAGGCAGAGAAGAATCCAGCTTCCAAAATGCAGTATGATTCTTATGCTGCAGGCGTGAATGCCTATCTGGAACATTTACCGGAAAGCCAGCTGCCACTTGAATACAAATTGCTGGGCTATAAGCCTGAAAAATGGAGTCCCCTGAAAACGGCGCTCTTCTTAAAGTACATGAGTTATGACCTCGCGGGCCATGAAGATGACCTTGAGTTTTCCAATGCCCGCAGTTATTTTTCCAAGGCCGACTTTGAGAAGCTTTATTATTACCTGGCTGACTCCTTAAAGCCCATTGTTCCCAATACCCCGGAAACAGCCTATCCAACTACAGGGGCGGTTGATCTGACACCACCCGCAGATGCGGACTCCCTGTATTTTGCCTATAAGAACGATTCGCTGACAAGGGTGGATCCCAATAAACCCAACCCGGAGAACGGAAGCAATAACTGGGCAGTTGGAGGTAGTAAGACCAGCAGCGGAAGACCAATCCTGGCTAATGATCCGCACCTTGGATTGAACATGCCTGCCCTATGGTTTGAGATGCAGATCACTACACCCCAGTTCAGTGCCTATGGGGCCACTTTCCCGGGCTCGCCGAATGTGATCATTGGATTCAACCAGGATATTTCATTTGGTTTCACCAATGCAGGAAGGGATGTAAAGGACTATTATTCCATTGAGTTCAGGGATAGCAATATGGACAGCTACCTGTTCAATGGCGAATGGAAGCAGGCCGACAAAAGGATCGAAGTGATCAAGGTAAAGGGTAAGCCGGATTTTTATGATACGGTAGCTTACACAATATATGGACCGGTGATGTATGACCATTCCTTTAAGGCATCAGAAAAGGACAACCAATACCTGGCCGTACGCTGGAAAGCGCATGATCCCAGCAACGAAGGGGTAACCTTTTATGGATTGAACCATGCAAAGAACTATGATGATTACCTGGCCGCGATCAAGAATTTCACCTGTCCGGGGCAGAACTGCCTCTTTGCCTCCAAGACCGGCGATATAGCCATCTGGCAACAAGGGGAATTCCCGGCGAAATGGCGCCGCCAGGGCGATTTCATCATGCCCGGCAAGGATAGCAGTTACATGTGGAGGGGAATGATCCCACAGGAAGAGAATCCACATATGATCAATCCTTCGCGAGGGTATGTAAGCAGCGCCAACCAATTGTCCGTTGATGGAACCTATCCTTACTATACAGGAACGGTATTTCCCATCTACCGCGGGTTGATCATCAACCGGATGCTGGAAGGGCTCAACCAGATCACACCGGAAGACATGATGGAGATGCAGGTGGATAATTACAATGTAAAAGCCGAGTTTGCAAGGGATGTATTGATCCGCACCCCTGAAGCATCATTGGGTGCTGTAGCTAAAAAGTATTTTGAGATCTGGAAGGCCTGGGACCTGCGCAATGATGTAGACAGCAAGGGTGCAACAGTTTTCAATCTTTGGTGGGGTGCGCTGGAACAGTCGGTGTGGAAGGATGAGTTTGATAAGGCGGGCCTTCCAGTGCCATGGCCCAATGAATATGCGTTGGTGGAAAGCCTGAAGCGGGATAGTGCCTATAGCTTTATTGATGACATCAATACCGGTGAGGTGGAAAAACTGGAAGATATCCTGGCCCTCTCACTCACCAGCGTTGCAGATTCTTTAGCTAAGATTGAAGCATCAGGCAGGCTGGAGTGGGCAAAGTTCAAGGATACCAAGGTAAACCACCTGTTGAAAGTGATGGATCCGCTAAGCAGGCTTCACTTGCCTGTTGGCGGCGGAAGGGGTATCATCAATGCGACGAACCATGACCATGGCCCGAGTTGGCGAATGGTGGTGCATATGACAGATGAGATAGAGGCCTACGGTGTTTATCCTGGTGGCCAGAGTGGTAATCCCGGCAGCCGGTTCTACGATAGCTTTGTGGACCAGTGGGCAGCAGGCAAATACTACAAGCTCTGGTTCATGAAGCCCGGTGAAAAAAATGACCCAAGGGTAAAATGGAAAATGACTTTTTACAAAGGATAAGGATCGATCAACAACAAATAGCACTCATATGAAAATATTCATTTCAATAGTATTGACCGCTTTATTGGCTTTTGCCTTGAGCATTTACCTTCCCTGGTGGAGCATTGCCGTGGCCGCCTTCCTGGTGAGCCTGTTCATTCCCATCAAGCCATGGCAGTCCTTCCTTACCGGTTTCATTGCACTCTTCCTTTTATGGGCAGTAATGGCCTGGTTCATCAATGATGCCAATGAAGGACTGTTGGCATCAAAGGTTTCACAGATCATCCTGAAAAAGGATAACCCAACCATGCTGGTGTTGCTAACAGCATTGCTCGGTGGGTTGGTAGCCGGATTCGCTTCACTGACCGGCAGTTTGGCGAGGGGACTCAGGAATTCCTGATCATCAATCATGATACCTATCAAAACCGGGAACCAGCATTCCCGGTTTTGTTTTTATGGAATGTTAAAACCAGTATGATCCACGAGGAATACCAATTTGCCCTGAAGGTTCTTCTTGCAATGCTGATTATTTTCACCCCCAGACCTAAATGACCACCCGTATGCTTAAACGATTACTCAATGTTGTCTTAGTTCTGGTCTTAACCCTAAATGCCATTGCGGCCACCATTACCGGGAAAGTGTTGGATGCCCAGGGCAAGGCTTTGCCTTATGCATCCATCTTTGTAAAGAATGGCAGGCAGGGTACTACTGCGGGGGTGAATGGGAATTATGCCTTAACCCTTCCCCAGGGAAAGTATGTGCTGGTGGCACAGTATGTTGGGTATGGCCGGCAGGAGAAGGAGATTGTGGTGGAGGAAGGGAAGGATATGGCAGTGGATTTTATCCTGGCCCTGCAACAGGTAAGCCTTAATGAAGTGGTGGTAAAGGCAGGTGGAGAGGACCCGGCCTACGAGATCATCCGTAATGCCATCAGGAAGCGGAAGGAATATGCCAACCAGCCGGCATTCTTCCAATGCGAAGTGTATACCAAGGGTCAGTTGCAATTGCGTGATTTTCCAAAGAAATTCATGGGGCAGAAAGTGGATTTTGAGGATGGGGATACCAGCAAAAGAAAGATGATCTACTTGTCGGAATCCCTTGCGCGTTATTCGGTGAAAGGGGGAAACAAGTCAAAGATCGAAGTATTGTCCACAAGGGTGAGTGGCCAAAGCAATGGATTTGGATTCAGTAACCCGGAAGTGATCAGCTTCTACGAAAACAATATCAAAATCGGCTCCAGCCTCAATCCCCGCGGGTTTATTTCACCTATAGCCGATAATGCCCTCCAGTTCTACCGTTATCGATATGAGGGAAGTTTTTTTGAAGATGGCAAGGAAGTCAATAAGATAACGGTTATCCATAAACGCAAATATGAACCTGTTTTCAGTGGCACCATCAACATAACGGAAGGCGACTGGAGGATCCATAGCCTGCAACTAAAGTTGCTGAAGACATCGCAGATGGAACTGGTCGATACCCTCAGGCTGGAACAGCTCTACACCCCATTGACAAAGGATCAATGGGTGATCCGCAGCCAGGTGATCTATCCTTCAGTGAAGTTTTTCGGTTTCGACGCATTTGGCAGTTTTGTGAACGTCTATTCAAAGTTTGACATCGATCCTGCCTTCCCGACTAAATTTTTTGATAATACGGTCATTAAGTATGAAAAAGGGTCCAATAAATTGCCGGAAGCTTATTGGGATTCCATCCGGCCTTTGCCCCTGGAGCCGGCAGAAATAGTGGATTACAGGAAAAAGGACAGCCTTGAACAGGTACGGCGGGACCCTCATTACCTTGATTCAATTGACCGTAAGCGAAATAAACTGAGTGTTGTTGGATTGTTGCTGACAGGCCAGGGTATCAGCAAGCAGAAAAGGAGGGAGAATTATTTTGTTAGCGGCCTGCTTCAATCGGTAGGATTCAATACAGTAGAGGGCTGGTACCTGAATCTAACAGGGAACTACACCCGAAGACTGGATAGCCAGTTCACGGGTAGGCGGATCAGTATTGAACCGGTGCTTCGTTATGGTTTCAGCAACAGGCATTTCAATCCCTCCATTACCGCCAGGTATAATTTTGGGGAGAAGTATTATACGCAGTTGGAGGTGTCAGGCGGAAAGAAAGTATTCCAGCTCAATAATGCCAATCCCATCAGCAATTTTGGCAATAGCTGGGAGACCCTGTTCCGGGAGAACAATTTCATGAAGATCTATGATGCCTGGTATGGCAGGCTCAGGTACACCAGGGGAGTGGGAAGCGGGTTTACGCTATTGGCTTCGGCCCAATACCAGGACAGGATGCCGTTGGAGAATACGACAGATTATGTGTGGCGCGATTTCAAGGACAGGACCTATTCCCCCAATTACCCTACTGATATCGCCACCAGCAATTTCAGCAGGCACCAGGCTTTTATATTGACTGCGGGATTTAACTGGAGTCCCGGTACGCGTTATATCGCCTTCCCTGACCGCAATGTGAACATAGGTTCGAAGTATCCCAGTTTTTCAGTGTCCATGACCAAAGGCGTAAAAGGGATCCTTGGTAGTGATGTCAACTACCTCAAATGGCGGGTAGGGATGCGCGATGACCTTGACCTGAAGTTGGGAGGGCAGTTGCGCTACCGCTTGTATACCGGTGGATTCCTCCAACAGGATAGGGTAGAGCTGCCTGACCTGCTGCATTTCAACGGTAACCTCTTGCTGCTGGCGACCAATTACCTGAATAGCTTCCAGATGCTGCCTTACTACAAGTACAGCAATGCCAATAAACTTTACGGGCAGGGGCACCTGGAATACCACCTGAATGGGCTCCTCACGAACAAGATACCGGGCTTCCGTAAACTGAACTGGCACCTGGTAGGGGCAGCCAATGCCTTCCTGCTGGATGGAGGGACCCATTATGCCGAACTTTCATTGGGTCTGGAAAACATATTCAAACTGGTTCGGGCAGATGTTGTCTGGGGCTTTGAACAAGGGCTGTTCAGGGGAGCCTATTTCAGGATAGCTGTACCCGGCATTTTGAGTGGAAGTGGTGAGGAGTAAGGAATTGGGTGAGGACATTCCTTTGTAGCCTGGCATTTCCCCTTATCGTTTTTCGTGTAAACTCCTGCCGTCAGGACCTGCCTGGAACAGCCTGATTTAACTGCTGGCAACCTGCCTGAAAAGCCCTATCTTTGCGGCGTTTAAGAAATTTTGTTCACCAGGCAAGTGTCCTTAAAATTTCCATTTAATGGCAGTTTTACACAATCGTATCTCCCAGGCGGAGTTGAAAAAGCGTTTATTCGAAGAAACCGAACCACGCACCACTATTTCCTTCTACCAGTATTTCCCGATTGAGGATCCCCAGCAATTCAGGGATGAACTTTACAAGCATTTGTACGAGCTCAAGGTCTTTGGCCGAATCTATGTTGCCCATGAGGGTATCAATGCACAGATCAGCGTGCCAAGTCCCCATTTCGAGGCCCTGAAGCAATACCTCTATTCCATTGAACCATTGAATGGCATCAGGCTGAACATAGCCGTTGATGATGATGGCAAGTCATTCTGGGTGCTGAAGGTGAAAGTGAGGGAGAAGATCGTTGCGGATGGTATTACTGATCCCGGTTTCGATATGCGAAATAAGGGTAGGTATGTGAATGCCGAAGAATTCAACAAACTGACAGAAGATCCAGACACCATTGTGATCGACATGCGCAACCACTACGAATATGAAGTGGGCCATTTCGATAAGGCCATTGAAGTGCCCAGTGATACCTTCAGGGAGCAATTGCCCATGGCGGTGGAGATGATGAGGGATAAAAAGGACAAGAACATCATCATGTATTGTACCGGCGGTATTCGTTGTGAGAAAGCCAGTGCCTATATGTTGCACAATGGTTTTAAGAATGTGTTTCACCTGGAAGGCGGGATCATCCATTATGCCAATAAGGTGAAAGAACAGGGATTGCCCAATAAGTTCAAGGGAAAGAATTTTGTGTTCGACGAACGGTTGGGTGAGCGCATCAGCGAGGAGATCATTGCCAAATGCCATCAGTGCGGTAAACCTGCAGACACCCATACCAACTGCGCCAATGAAGGCTGTCACCTGTTATTCATCCAGTGTGAGGAATGTGCAGCCAAACATGAAGGTTGCTGCAGCACTGAATGCCAGGATATCATCCACTTACCGGAAGAAGAGCAGGTGAAGATCAGGAAAGGCATTACCAAGGGCCCGAATATCTTCAATAAATCCCGTAGCCGTCTCCGTCCACGATTGAGCTGAGCAGATGCGCTGGTTGGTTTCTGGTCAACCAGTGCAACAGTTTTGCAGCTTTTGGAAGAGCAAAGGAACAATAGGTCCGATTGATTGTTATGTTTGGCATTGTTTAACCATACATTGCTCATAAACAGCCGGCCCATGATCGATCAGTTATTGCTCCAATCAGGTTGGATCCGGGAGGATGCGGTAGAAAATATAGATAAGTTGGTAGATCCTTTGGAGAAACGAAGGATGCGCATTTTCAACCGGCTTAATTTCCTTGGCCTGTTAACCGGTATCCTGTTGCCCATCGCCGGCTTATTGAATAATGATGAACTTCCTGCCATTGCCTGGGTAGTAGCCTGTTCACCGGCCTTTATCAGTGGCACGGTACTTTGGTTAAGTATGCTGGGTCATACCACGGCAGCCCTGATGGTCTATTTTACCAGCTATCCTGTCCTGAGTTCATTGGTATATGCTGCCAACCTTGACCTGGGTATTGAATTGTTCTTCATTCTTTACGGCGTGCTTTCCGTATTCTTCCTGCCCAAATTGTGGCAGGCCTTTTTCTGTGGTGCCATAGCAGCCCTTTGTTACATCCTGGTGTATGTATTGAAAAGGGATTATACCATTCAACTCTCCAGTTTGAATTACCCATTCTTTGTGGGAAATCATTTGCTGGCCCTCTTCTTTATTTTCTATGGCCTTTACCTGATCAAGAAAGAGAACACGGGATACCAGGAAGAACTGATACAGTTCAATGAGAAACTTCAGGCCCAGAAGTTACTGGTGGAAGAGCAATCAGCCCAGTTGAGTGACCTCAATAATTTAAAGGACAAGTTGTTTTCGGTGATCGCGCATGACCTGCGGACACCTATGTATGCTTTGAAGAACCTGTTCCGCAATATTGAGAAATATGACCTCCCTGCAGAAGAGGTAAAGTTGATGATACCCGATATCAACAAGGAGATGCAATTCACCACCAACCTCATGGAAAACCTGCTGCAATGGGCGAAAAGCCAGTTACAGGCAGCAGCGGCCCATCCGGAAGAACTGAACCTTGCCATGGTTACCGAAGAGGTGTTGAACCAGGTGCATCTGCAGGCTTCCGGAAAATCCATTGAGATCCGCAACCGTCTTCCAGGGGAAATAGGGGTTTGGGCGGATCGGGACATGACGCAACTGGTACTCCGCAACCTGCTGTCCAATGCATTGAAGTTTACCCCTGAAAATGGAATGGTGATAATAGGCTCTCGCGAATTAGATGCGCATGTGGAAGTTTATGTAAAGGATAATGGTGCGGGAATGTCGGCCGAAACGATTGAAAAATTACAGGAGAATGCATTTTTCACTACGCAGGGTACCAATAAGGAAAGTGGCACGGGACTGGGGTTGATGTTGTGCCGGGAATACCTTCACCGTAACGGCGGCTGGCTGTCAATCCGTTCCGATTTAGGCCAGGGCAGTGAATTCTGTTTCACCCTTCCAAAGCGCCGGTTGGCCTGATCCCTGCCGTCAACAGCATAGAGGGCAGGTGTCCGGCTTCCGAAACGGTGGTGGATCCTATCCCTTCCCGCAAAGCGGGATTGGCTTGTTTAATCTTTGTTGGACTTCACCAGATCCAGCCTATTCATTTTTTTTCATGCCCTGAATATTTGGTAAATTACTAATATGAAAATCAGGCAAAAAAACCAGGCAGCTGGCATCTTACCATTGGTAGTGCTGGTGATATTTTCCTCCTGTGCCAATTCTTACCGTTATGTTGAGAAAGCCAGGAATAGTCCGGAGTTGAGCGAGGTGAAGGTGTTGGTGCGATCATCGGGTAAGGGCTATGCCAATGGTTTCCTGAACGACGTGCATACCCGTGCACTCAGGCATTTTACAAGGGACTTCCCCGGTGCTACGGAAGTGACATGGTACCAGGATATTGACTCCTCCATCGTTTATGGAAAGCTTCCCCAAATGCGTTTCAAGGCCGCTTATTCAAAGAAAGGGGAAAGGTTATACACCCTTCGTTATTACCTGGATAATTCCTACCCATATTACCTCGATCGTGCGGTATCGGAAGCCTACCCCGGTTCCAGAGTGGGAAAAGTGGCGGAATGGGCCTCCAGCCAGAAAACCATTTACCGCTTGTGGGTGGACCAAAGGGACGGTGCCTCCTTCGAAATGGAGTATGACAACGGGCGCCTCTCGAAGGTAGGTCCGGCAGCAGGATTCTACGGTATCGCTATGTATTAGCCCCTCCTTAAATAGGGTAATTAGGACTAACTTTGCCCCGCGAACCCAAAAGGGTTGGCGGAGTGAAAGAGTATGAGATTATTCCCGGAATCGGCCGTTGTTCAACTGGAGTTTGATAAGATCAAGACCCTACTGGAAGCCCATTGCAAGACCGAGTATGCAAAGGCCAAGGCAAGGGAGTTGCGTATCCATACCCGTCAGGAATTCATCGAGAAGGAACTCAAGCAAAGCCATGAGTACAAGCAACTGCTGCTGAATGGCGTGTATTTTCCCAATGACCATGTTTTGAACCTTTCCCGCGACCTGAAGCTGCTTTCCATTCCCGGTGCAGTTTTGAGTGGGGAGCAGTTCGTGCATATCCGCAAACTGGCGGAGAGCCTGCAAAGCATATTCCGCTGGTTCGATAATGAACGCCGTGTGGCCAATGCCGGCCTGGCCGATGTGATCGAAGGAACCTATTATGAGAAGACGATACAGGAGTTGATCAATGATGTGTTGGATGAGCATGGCAATGTACTCGACAATGCTTCGGAAGAATTGCGCAGGATCCGGATCAGTCTTTATAAGAAACGTGCTGACCTTCGCCGGATGTTCGAGCGGGTGGTACAGAAACTCAATAAACAAGGCTACCTGGCTGATATCGAAGAATCCTTCCTCAATGGCCGTAGGGTAGTGGCCGTATTTGCCGAGAACAAGCGCATGATCAAAGGTATCCTGCATGGCGAAAGCGATACCAGGAAGACTGCCTTCATCGAGCCGGAAGAGACCATTGAGCTCAATAACGAAGTGTATTCCCTCGAGAATGAAGAGAGCAGGGAAGTGTACAGGATATTGCGGGAACTTACTGCCAGGCTTTCCGTATATGCGGAATTGCTAAAAACCTATCACGATATCCTGGGCGAATATGATTTCATCAGGGCGAAGGGAAAATTCGCCCTTGATTATAACGGTGAATATCCACAGGTGAGTGAGAAGCCTTTGATCAAACTGGTGAATGCTTATCACCCTTTACTATTCCTCTATAACAAGAAATCGGGTAAGCCCACCATTCCGGTCACCATCCAGCTGGATGACAAAAGCCGGATACTGGTGATCAGTGGGCCGAATGCGGGCGGTAAAACAGTAACGATGAAGACCGTGGGGTTATCGCAGATGATGGTGCAGGCAGGCTTGCTGGTGCCTGTCCATCCGTCCTCCCAGTTCGGCATCTTCAAACAACTCATGATCCATATTGGCGATACCCAGAGCCTGGAGTTTGAGCTGAGTACCTATAGCTCCCATCTCAAGAACATGAAGTATTTCATGGAGATGGCCAATGGCCGGACCCTTTTCTTCATCGATGAATTGGGTAGCGGTTCAGATCCCAACCTGGGTGGAGCCTTCGCGGAAGTGATCATGGAAGAGCTGGCAAGAAAGCATGCCATGGGTATTGTGACCACCCACTACCTCAACCTGAAGGTGATGGCCAACAAGACCCCCGGTATCATCAACGGCGCCATGGCCTTCGATGAGCATAGTCTTATGCCCTTATACAAACTCATTATCGGTAAGCCGGGAAGTTCCTATACCTTCTCTATTGCCGAGCGCATCGGGTTGGAAAAGCGATTGATCGATCGGGCGAGGAACCTGGTGGATGAAGACCATTTCCGTCTCGATAAACTCCTGAACCGTACCGAGCAGGACCTGCGCGAATTGGAAAAGAAGGAGAAGGAACTGAACAAAATGATCAAGGAAAATGAGCGCCTGAAAAAGGAGATGGAGCAGGTGATGAACAAGGAGAAGCACCAGCAACAGGTAGAACTGTTGAAGCACCAGAATAAGATCACTGAAGATCGGATCAATTACCTCAAGGATATGGATCGCAAGATGAAGCAGATCCTGATCGAATGGAAGAAATCGGAAGACAAGGAAAAGGTGATGAAGGAAATGTTCGCGCTGCTCTTCAAGAAGGATGAGAATAAGGTGGTGAACAAACTGCAGAAGAAGATCGAGTCGAAGTTCGATGAAGTGGGTGGTGAGATCGCGGTGGGGGTTAAAGTAAAGATGCGCCGCAACCACCAGGTGGGAGAAGTGATCGAGATGAGGGGCAAGCGGGCAGTGGTGAAGATCGGGCTCCTGCCCATGCAGGTAGATATTAAAGACCTGGTGGTAGTAAAGGAGAAGAAGGATGTAGAAACCTGATGCCTTTAACAGGGGCGGATTTTATCGATTTATTGCTGCTGTGATACTGGTGATACCCAATCACCTTTTTAATACTGGGACTGCCAATAATTTGGTAACTTATGGTATCCTATTGATAAGCCATTTCCGGTTGGTAGCGATTTCTTTAACCCAAAAAAGAAAAAGCATGAAATGGTTTCATCGGTTATTGGTTGCCGCTACACTTTTCCTTTTCCCCTCTGTCTATTCCACTAGTGAAGCGCAATTTATTAAGGATATCAAACGCCGGGCGGAAGAGAAGCTCAAGCGCAAGGCCGGCGATAAGGTGGAAGAGGGTATTGATAAGACCATTGATGGCACCGGCAAGAAGAAGCCCGATGGCAGTGGCAATAATTCCGGCACAGCTTCTTCAGACAAGACCGGAACTGCAAACAAGAAGGGTGGTGCAGTGGTAGTGGAGGATGATGCTAATGCTAATGCTAATGCAACCCCAACACTAAAGTCCTATTCCAAGTTTGATTTTGTTCCCGGCCAGAAAGTGGTGGCCATGGAAGATTTCGGCCAGGATGCCATTGGTGATTTTCCTGCCAAATGGAATACCAATGCAACAGGGGAGATCGTGAACCTGGATGGGCAGCAGGGAAAATTCCTGATGTTATCTAAGGAAGGGGTATTCATGCCGGAATTCATCACCAAACTGCCAGATAATTTCACCCTTGAAATGCAGGTGTTCTGCAATCCAGAGTTCAGTTTCTACAGTAGCGGACTTTATTTCATGTTTGCCGCATTAAAGGACAGGGATAAAGAATTTGGCAACTATAAGATGTATGGCCAGGCCAACCGTGAGGCGGTGGAAGTGTCCATCCATCCAACCGATGCCGGTGGCAACAGGGGACATTCCACCTTTAAGGTTTGGGTGGACAATAAGGAGACCATTAAGAATGAGGCCAGCAATAGCAAGTTCCATGCGAAGACCCATAACCAGGTGAAGGTTTCTATCTGGCGGCAGAACCAACGCCTTAGGGTTTACCTGGATGATGAAAAGATTTGGGACATCCCGCGGGCATTCACGATGGGTAAGGATTACAACAGCCTGCTCTTCATGATGGGCGGCACCCACCAGGCCATCGACCGGTATGTGATCGGTTCCATCCGCCTGGCCATCGGGGCTCCGGATACCCGCAACAAACTGATCAATGAAGGTAAGTATTCTACTACCGGTATCCTCTTCGATGTGAACAAGGACCAGATCAGGCCGGAAAGTTTTGGCACCCTGAAGGATATCGCGAATGTATTGAACGAGAATGCAGCAGTAAAAGTGAAGATCATCGGCCATACCGATAGTGATGGGGATGATGCGGCCAATCTGGAACTTTCCAAGCGCAGGGCCGCAGCGGTGAAGAGTGCCCTGGTGAACGAATTCGGAATCGCTGCCGACCGCCTGGAAACCGATGGCAAGGGCGAAACCCAACCCGTTGGTGACAATACCAAGCCCGAAGGCAAGGCGCAGAACAGGAGGGTGGAGTTTGTGAAGATGTGAATTTTGCGCTAACCAGGGGAGGATGTGGAAATGTGGAAATGTGAAAATGTGATCTTTGCGCCAACCATAGGAAAAGGTTTGGGGACTTGCCTGAGCTTTTGCGTAAGCAAGAGTCCAAATCTTTTCACCTCATCAGGGTCTCCCGCAGGGGACCCTGATGAATGGAAGGATGGAATTCCATCGGGGGCCTCTAGGACCGCGCCCGCTGAGGTATTATACTTTCATATCAGCAAGCAAAGTTGACACAAGTTGACTTCAGGAGCTGTTGGTGATAACGCACAACAGCGGCTCAGAATATAATTGCTTCTTTATAATCAACGACGCAGATCACTTATACCCGCCCCCGTTGCGTCTTATGACCAACGGGTAGTTGGAATCGGATGTACTCTAGATGTTTTTTCACAATAAGAATAGACGATGATGATGGTTTTGCTTTTATTAGCTTTTAATGATAGAAAAAACTTCGGCGATCGGTGGTATTAGCGTACATCGTTTTAGTTACCAAGCAAAAGGCTCTCGTTAAGGATCCATAAGGGTATCATCCTACTATTCATCAGGGTCCCTTTCAGGAGACCCTGATGGGGTGAAGAGTATACCCTGGTGGGGAATATGAATCACCTCTTCACGCATCGCCCGCAACAGCTTTAGCGTACACAAGAGTCTACATCTTTACACCTCGCCCGCCGCAGCTTTAGTGCAGGAGGGTGTTCACATCCCCACATTTCCTACCTTCACCCAACAGTACTACCATATGAAAAAGTTGTTTTTTATCCTTGCCGTTCAATTATCAATCGCCGCTGCCATGGCACAGGACCTCAATGTAATGAGCTTCAATATCCGCCTCCATACGGCGGCGGATAGCCTCAATGCCTGGCCCTACCGCAAGGACCTGGTTGCTTCCCAGATCCTTTACCATGAGGCCCATATCATTGGCGTGCAGGAGGCCTTGCACGACCAGATGATGGACCTCCAGCAGCGGCTGCCGGGTTACCAATATGCAGGTGTGGGCCGGGATGACGGTAAACAAAAAGGGGAGTATTCCGCGATCTTTTACGACACCAAACGACTGGAGGCCCTGGAGAGTGCCACCTTCTGGTTATCGGAAACACCGGAAGTGCCGGGAAGCAAAAGCTGGGATGCAGCCATCACCCGTATTGTGACCTGGGTGAAATTCCGGGACAGGAAAACGAAGAAGACCTTCTACGCCTTCAATACCCATTTCGACCATATGGGCAAGCAGGCCAGGAAGGAGAGTGCCCAACTCTTACTCCGCCAGGTGGAAGCCATTGCCGGTAAGATCCCGGCGGTGATCACCGGTGATTTCAATGCCACCCCTTCCGATGAACCCATCAGGGTGATCCTGGATAACAGCAATTCCCTGCACCTGAAGGATTCCAAAGGGTTATCCGCAAGCCCGCATTACGGACCAACCGGTACATTCAATGGCTTTACCAGTAAGGAGCTGAATAATGAACCGATCGATCATATTTTCCTGAAAGGAAACTGGAAAGTGGGCAGCCATGCCACGATCTCCCAAACCTGGCAGGGCCGATTCGCTTCTGATCATTTTGCGGTCATCGCGCGGCTCGTTTTGTAAAGAATGAGTTTTCCTCAAATGAAAAATGCTTACCACTTGGGTAAGCATTTTTTATGCAGGGTCAACGTAGAGACTTCAGGAATGGATATAGGACTGCAAATGGGAAATGGTAGCAGCCTGGTTGGCGATCACCGCCTTAATGATATCGTTGATGGATACGATGCCGACCAGTTCGTCGTCGCCCTTAAAGACGGGCAGGTAACGGATATTGTTCACCGACATCAACTGCATACATTCATCAATGGAGCTGTCGGGGGAAATATGGGGCAGGTCGGTAGACATGATATCCATCACCTTGGTGTCGGTGGAGGATTTGCCTTTCAGGATCACTTTTCGGGCATAATCCCTTTCGGTCAGCAGGCCGCGGTAATCCTCACCGCTTAATACCAGGATAGAGCCTATGTTGTTATCGGCCATGATCTTCAGTGCATCCAGTACGGTGGTCTCAGGAGCTACGCTAACCAGGCTCCGGCTCTTTACTGCCAGAATATCGGCAACCTTTTTCATGTCTTAGTTCTTTTGGTTCACCCATAAGTTACATATTTAATTTGAAATGAATAAATGGTGTTGGGGCTTATCTTTACCCCGAACAACGTAAAACCAAGTGACTAATGGGAGCAGAGCAGGACAGGCTGAAAGAGCCGCACTGGAAAAAATGGGGCCCCTACGTATCGGAAAGGCAATGGGGAACCGTTAGGGAGGATTATACCGAAGACGGCAATACCTGGGAAGGAGTTACTTACGATATGGCCAGGAGTTATGCCTATCGCTGGGGAGAGGACGGGATCGGGGGAATCTGTGACGACCAGCAGCACATCTGTTTTGCCCTGTCTCTCTGGAATAAAAAGGATCCCTTCCTGAAAGAGCGGTTCTTTGGGCTGACGGGGCCACGCGGGAACCATGGGGAGGATGTGAAGGAACTTTATTACTACCTCGACAATACGCCCACGCACTCCTACATGAAGATGCTGTACAAGTATCCGCAGCAGGAGTTTCCTTACGAAAGGCTTTATGCCGAGAACGACCGCCGGTCCAGGCAGGAACCCGAGTTTGAACTGGTGGACACCGGGATATTTGATGAAGGTGCCTATTTTGATGTGTTCATTGAATATGCCAAGGCCGGCCCGAAAGACATCCTCATCAAACTTTCAGTAGCCAACCGCTATAAAGAAGCTGCTTCATTATCACTGCTGCCCACCGTCTGGTTCCGCAACACCTGGTCCTGGGGAAATGACGACTACAAACCCGTAATGCTGGCGGATGGGCCCAATACCATTGTGCTCAACCACCAGCGGACAGGAAAATACTATCTCTATTGCAACGGCAATTGCGACCTTCAGTTTTGTGAGAACGATACGAACTGGAAAAGGTTCCTCAATAAAAAAGGCATCCAGCCTTTAGCCAAGGATGGCATCAATGATTTTATCGTCAACAAGAAACGCATGGTGACGAGCAAATCGAAAGAAGGTACTAAGGCCGCTGCGCACTATAACCTGAACATCGGCCCGGGTGAAACCGTGACGGTCCAATTGCGCCTGACAAATGAAGCCCTTGATTACCCTTTTCATGACTTCGATGCAATCTTTTGGAGAAGGATAGCAGAATGTGATGAGTTCTACGCTGGTCTGCAACACAATATCCCTTCTGCAGAAGATAGGAAAATACAACGCCTGGCTTTTTCCGGGATGTTATGGACCAAGATGTTCTACTATTATGATGTTGAGCAATGGATCATGGGTGACCCTAAAAGGCCGGCTCCCGGTAATCGTATATGGGGGCGCAACAATGAATGGATGCATTTGAATAATGCAGATGTCATTTCCATGCCAGATAAATGGGAGTATCCATGGTATGCAGCATGGGACCTGGCATTCCACTGTATTCCCCTGGCTGTGTTGGACGCCCAATTCGCAAAGAACCAGTTGATGTTGCTGACGAGGGAATGGTATATGCACCCGAATGGCCAACTCCCTGCCTATGAATGGAATTTCAGTGATGTTAATCCTCCATTGCATGCATGGGCTACCTGGCGGGTGTATGAGATCGATAAGCATGCCAATGACGGGAAGGGGGATATCGCTTTCCTGGAGGCCCTTTACCATAAGCTGCTGTTGAATTTCACCTGGTGGGTGAACCGTAAGGACCACGATGGTAACAATATCTTCCAGGGAGGCTTCCTTGGACTCGATAATATCGGGGTCTTCGACCGTAGTGCGCCTTTACCGGGCGGTGGTCATTTGGAACAAAGTGATGGTACAAGTTGGATGGCCATGTTTGCCCTGAACATGCTCAGGATATCCGTTGAGCTGGCTACGCACAATGAGGTGTATTCGAATATGGCGACCAAGTTCCTCGAACACTTCATCTATATTGCCAAGGCCATGAACAGCATAGGGGAGACCGGCACCGGGCTTTGGGATGAGGAGGATAAGTTCTTTTATGATGCCCTGCGCAAGCCTGATGGCAAGGAACTGAAGCTGAAGGTAAGGTCGATGGTGGGGTTGATCCCTCTATTTGCAGTGGAAGTGATAGACCATGCCTTGTATGATAGCATCCCGGATTTCGAGAAGCGCATGGCCTGGTTCCTGAAGCACAAATCGGCCTATGCCAAAGTGGTTTCGGAATGGGGTGATATCCGCTCCGAATCCAAGCACCTGCTCAGTATCATCAGGGAAGACAAGCTGAAGGCCATTTTGCAACGGGTATTGGACGAAACCGAATTCCTGAGTGATTACGGGGTGAGGGCCTTGTCGAAATACCATGAGAAGCATCCGTTCCATATTGAAGTGGAAGGCAATCGGTTTGGGGTGAGTTACCTACCGGCAGAATCAGACAGTTCGATGTTTGGTGGCAACTCCAACTGGCGTGGACCGATCTGGTTCCCGTTGAATTACCTGCTCATTGAATCATTGCAGCGCTATCATTATTTCTATGGCGACTCCCTGAAGGTTGAATGTCCGACCGGATCCGGCAATTACATGACCCTGGATGGGGTAGCCGACGAATTGTCGAAGCGGCTCGTTAAACTCTTCCGCAGCACGGATGAAGGGGAACGGCCGGTGTATGGCGATTATGAATTGTTACAGAAGGATCCTTACTTCAGGGATTATATTCTCTTCTATGAGTATTTCAATGGCGATAATGGTAAGGGACTGGGGGCTGCCCACCAGACAGGTTGGACAGGCCTGGTGGCGAAGTTGTTGCAGCCAAGGCATTGAGTTTAAGCAGTCAGGAAAGGGAATATGTTAGTAAAAAACCTGTTGTGTGAAAACGCGACAGGTTTTTTGTTGATGTGCTATAATCCTTTCTGGTAAAGGGTTTTGGAGGATATTTACAGTAGGGTTGAGGGGCATGATTTGATGCCTGAAAAAAAAGTTGGAGATTTTTTTTGGAGAATGGTTCCAAACCCTAATTTTGCGCCCGGAGAGATGGCAGAGCGGTCGAATGCGGCGGTCTTGAAAACCGTTGACTGTAACAGGTCCGGGGGTTCGAATCCCTCTCTCTCCGCCTTCGGTCGCTGAAGCGACCTTCGGCGGACAAGGTCCGCAGAAGTTGCGAAAGCGATGTAAGCCAGCTGAAGTTTTATACTTCAGCTGGCTTTTTTGTTTATGGAACTATCTTCTCTCTTGTACCTCCTTGCATCAATATAGACCAAGTGCGACACTATTTCTTTGGTCTGATGCCTCCTCATTAAGGATCACCGAAGCGAAGTGTCGGATTCTCCCGCTTCTCCATCAAAGGTTGCTAAGGCAACAAAATTCAGTGGATTATCCAGGATTATGCTGCCTTTTTGGGGCCATATCCTATACTAATAAGCGCTCTAAAAAGACCTCCACAAGCATATATATAAGACCGCATTGGTAAGCCTGTAAGTACAGGCGAAGCTGATAAAGATTACTGGAATAGGGTATCCGTCAGTATTTCCGGTAATTATATAAATCCATCCCTCCATGGTATACAGTCAGGCCAATTCCCGAATCTAGCTTTGTGTTGTGAAATTATTCTTCATGGTTTAAGAGATCATAAATGGAAACAATAATTAAAATTTCGGCTATGCAGTGACATTGAAATCTACTCCCTTTAGTTCCTAAGGTATTGGTAGCGATATATAAGGAAACAAAAGTGGTTCACTGTTCCATTTGAAAACGGGTAATCGCCCGTTAGGGTTTCTTCCAAAATGATCAACTAAACTCATTACTTAAAAAATTGATGCTGATGAGAAAGATTATTCTAATTGCAGTCCTCTGCTTTTCTTTCATCGCCAATGCGCAAATTAATAGTGTAAGCCTGCAGGCAAGTGGCCTTACCTGCAGCATGTGTAGCAATGCCATCAGTAAAGCATTGAAGTCGCTCGATTTTGTATGGAAAGTTGATCCCGATATTAAAACGTACAGTTTCGAGATTTCATTTAAGCCAGACAGTAAAATTGACTTTGAATTGATCAGGAAAAAAGTAGAGAGTGCAGGATTTTTTGTTTCTGCTTTTTATGTAAGCCTGAGTCTTGATAGTATTCCTGTAAGTTCCGGAGTACCTTTTGTTATTCAGGATATGACATTTCTGTTTGTGAAGGAGAATTACCGGGTTCCCTTTGGAAATGGGAAAGTAAGGATTTTGGATAAGGGATATGTTCCATTGGAGGAATATAAACGGAATAAGTATCAGGTCCAATCTTCACAAGTCTATCATGTTGCCCTGGTAGCCAATCAATAAAATAATTATAAATAATTTTCAATGAAAAGGCTTGTTTTAATTATCTGCATTTTTCAATCCTTAACAGCAGGAGCACAAGAGCTCTTTACTATGACCGATCCTGCAAGCAATATTGCTGCCAAAAGTATTTCAGTAAGGGTTGATAATTCGATAATGGATGAGGTCAATTCTTCAAAGATCAACTATCACCTTATTCCTGAAGTAGCATTGGGCCTGTCAAAGAAATTGATGTTAAGGGGTAGTACTTTTTTCAGTAACCGAAATGAAGTTTTCAGAAATGAAGGGGGTAGTATCTATGCTAAGTATCGGTTCCTGAGCAATGATGCCATTCAAGCGCATTTTCGTATGGCTGCTTTCCTTACGATCAGTTACAACAATAGTGATGTCCACCAGGAAGAAATAAGTATGTATGGACATAATACCGGAATGGAGGCAGGTATTGTGGCTACTAAGTTGTTACGAAAAGTCGCCTTATCATCTTCAGTCTCATATGTGAAAGCATTGGATAATGGCAATAATAACAAGTTCATTTATGGGCAGGAAAACAGTAAGGCCATTAACTACACTTTCTCTTTTGGAAAACTTATGCTGCCGAAAGAGTACAGGGATTATCGTCAGACGAACTTTAACCTGATGGTTGAAGTATTGAGCCAATTCAATACCGGTTCAGGTAAATATTATGTAGATATAGCCCCTGCAATGCAATTTATATTTAATAGCCAAAGCAGGTTGGATATAGGGTATAGAAAAGAGATCAGCAGCGATCAGGAGCGGACTGCCCCAAATGGTTTTTTCATCAGGTTAGAGCATAATTTCTTTAATGCTTTTAAATAGGCAGTCATTCCCTTTGTATGTGAGTTTAAATAAAAAAATTTCTTTATGATCCAAAGCAGCCCTGGAATGCTTTAATCATTATATCGGTTCAATTTTTCAATACATCTTTTAATTCAAATTGTAAATAGGATGAATGCAGCAATTATTGGGATATCATCAGGCTTTTTAGCTATTATTTTTATCCTTCTGAAGCGGTATGATAAGAGGGTAGTATATGGCTTGTTGCTTACAGGTATCGGATTCCTATATGTCGGATTTGCATGGACAAATGTGCGGGAATTGATCATTAATGTGGTTCAGGCTGTTTTGTTCCTGAATATTGCCTATTTCGGGATAAAAAAGAATATTTACCTGCTTGCTGCCGGTTATTTCCTGCATGGTATTTGGGATTTTTCTTATGGTTATTTCTGTGATCCCGGACTTGTTCCACCCGATTATGATTTGTTTTGTCTCACATTCGATTTTGTAGTTGGGATTTACCTGGTGCTTTTCAAAAAGCAGATAATGAGCAAAGGGCTAAGCAAAGCTATTTGTTAGTGCTGCTTTTCGTATCAATTTACATTTATAGGTGTTATATAAGGGCATATTTTCAATCATTTCAAATCGTTGTAGGCTACAAATTCGCTGAAAGCCAATACTGAAAATGCTTTCAAAGAACTATTAAATTCATCATCAAAACGCTGGTGACAGTAGGAGAATATTGAAATCGCTCATCGTGGGGCAATATATTAGTATTCTTTCGTTAGGCTGGCAATGACTTTACGATGATTTGATCATCATCAACAAGACAAAAAGGGATGCGATAGCTTGCTGATCGGCGGCTTGAACATCTTTTCGTATCCATACATAGAAGGGGTTGGAGAGATCGCCCGCAGTTCCAGACTTCAATGCAGCGAGATGGGTTCCTTTACTATCGTTAATGAATATTCCTTTCTGGTATTGAAAAGAATATTTTTCAACCTCCTTGCCAATTTGTTGCATTATGGGTTCAGCAAAAAGGGAATCACTTCCGGTTATTATATAGGCAGTGGTCAGTCTTTTTGAGTCATTAAAATAGCCTTGTGGAACATCTTTTCTGCTGAAACTATCTTCGATGAGGAAACGCCACGAAATGGAGTCAGTTCCAATCGCAATAATGCCAGATGCTGTTTTCTTATAACCGAGGGTAAGGTTTTTCCCTTCATCGTCCTTGCTCATCATTTCCCCGAAAAATGTTAGCTGCTTATCATGGGATACACTGTATAGGGAAAACAAAAGTTCCGTGGTGTCACTTTCTGCAGCAACCATCATTCGGTATGCTTTCTTTGTTTCTGTTGCCTCATATTTACTGAAATCCCAATCCCAGCTTTCACTCGAAATGATCGCCCCTCTATATGAGCCTTCTTTGGTTCTCTTGCGAAATACGGGGGAATCAGTCTTTTCCACATCGAGAGTAACGTAAGGCCCGAAGGATGGTTTTCCCAAGCCAAATCCTTTGTGCATTTTTACTTTCCATTTTTCACTGTTGGCTTCCAGCGTGGAGTCTAAGGGAGGTGTTTTACTCTTTTGGGCCGAAATTACCAGGCCGATAAAAATAAATGAAGTAGAAAGTAATACTGCGGTAAGGTGTCTTGTTCTCATAACCCAATAATTTAACCTGGTACTTGATATTGGATTTGAGTAATCCTTTCAGTTATTATTTCGTGATGACAGGTTACGGAATTAGATAGGTTATTTATGCAAAAGCCTGTTTATTGCCTAACCTTATGGCCATTTATTCAATATAAAGTTAGCTACTTAAGCTGATGGACTAAAAGTATTTTTACAAAAATCATTCCTGGTATTTTGTCTGGAATGCTGTGCTCATTTGATCCTAAAGGGAATGCCAGGGATGTTATTGGAGCTGATAAATGCATTGTAAGCCAATGGGTAATATTACCTGTCATTCCTGATGGTCAGTACACCATTATCCGAAATAGCCGTGCCCCATTTTTCAGCTAGCGCTTTCATGTTTTGTATGCTCCATTGTCTGGCTTCTTTTTGGGCGAGGTTTACCTGGTATTGGGTGATCAATACCGGAATGAGTTCCAAGCTGGTTGGTCCATACTTGTCCACCATTACCCGGTAGAAAAAGGAATGGTCGTTCCGGAAGAAAGGATCTACGCGGTAATCATCCACGAAATCACCGGTATCATAGAGGATCAGTTTTTCCTGATAGACTTCCACTCCTTGAAAGTTGTGGGCACTATGCCCATGGATGATAGCCGCGCCTGCATCTGCCATTTGGTGGGCAAAGTCTACAAAAGTTGCTGATGGTTCCGTATTCATGTTCGGTCCCCAATGAATACTGACGATCACAATATCTACTTCTTGATTTAATTGGCTGATCGCTATGGTCGCATTTTTGCGGTCTCCTTCATCATCAATATCAATATAGTTCACCCCGCAGCGGTCCGGACCTGCTTTCCAGGAAGGTTCATTATCGGTAAAGCCTAGTAAGCCGATGGTTAGTCCTTTGCTTTGGATGACCACTGGCCTTGCTGCTTCTTCTGCATTCCTTCCTGCACCTGCATGCTTTATGCCGGCTTTGTCAAGGGTGGCAATGGTTTCCAGCAAACCTTCCTCATGGTAATCGAGGATATGGTTGTTGGCCAGGTTGGCAATGGTGATGTTCGCAGCAGTAAGGGTATTGACCTTATCGGGTGTTGCTTTGAAGTTGAAGGTCTTTAAGGCTTGGTGGTTGCTATTCGTCAGGGTGTTTTCGAGGTTGATGATATTGATGTCCGTTTTTTTTAAAAAGGGCAGCGTATTGCCCCACGCATAGAGGACACCGTTCTCATTTAGTGCTTCATCCACCCCGCGGCCGATCATGACATCACCGGTGAAGCCAATGCATATGGTCGTTTCTACTGCCATTAAGGTTTGTGGTTGGCAACATGGAACTTATGCTGCCCTTTCTTACTAATTTACTTGGGTCTGTTCAACCTTTGGCAGAGTTGGGTCACCATTTGGACTGATTGTGATCAACCATCCACAGGTGCTGGTTTATTGGATATTGGGAATACTGAATAAGATCCCGCTGAACAATAAGTAGGCGATCAATAAGGTCCAGATGATATTGAATACCTGTGCAAGACTGAAAGCAATGGCAGGGCGGCCATCCTGTACCTTGACCAGTTCAGAGAATTTAGCCTCCATGCCAATGGATACAAAGGCCAATGCAAACCATAGGGTCCGTATGCCATTCAGTAGGCCACTGACTTGTTTAGTAGTGCCAGCAGGAATGATGAAGGAGAAAAGGAGGGAGGCCAGGATGAATCCGACTACAAATTTGGGAAAGCGCTCCAGGATGGTCTTCCAGGCCGGGATAGTGCTATCATTGGCGGGCTGCCCATTCTTATTTCGCAATACCCACCAGGAGGTGATCAGGAATCCTGCTACTCCGATCAATACATTTTGGGAGAACTTGATGATGACACCTACTTTAACGGCCTGGGGACCCACTAATTCAGAAGCCGCTGTAACGGAAGCGGTGGTATCCAGTGTTCCTCCCAACCACGCGCCACCCACTATTTCAGGGATCTGGAAATAGCGGATGATCCAGGGCTGTAATAACAACATGGGTATTGCTAATAATAGTACCAGGGTAGTTACATAGGAAAGTTTTTTCTTATCGCCCTGAATGGCACCGGCCGCAACGATGGCCGCTGATACCCCGCAAATCGATACTGCCGACGCGATCATGATACCGAACTCATCATCCACCTTATACTTCCTGCATAGCCAGAGGGCAACAAACCAGACAACGGAAACGACCAATACTGCCTGCAAGATCCCTGGTAAACCTGCTTTGATGATATCGCTGAACAACACACTGGTGCCCAGGATGATCAGCCCGGTTTTAATGTACAACTCCGATCGAATGGCCTGCCTGAACCAATCCGGGATTCGAAAGAGGTTATTGAGGATGATACCAATGAACAAGGCGAACAATACATATTCCAGGCCCAACTGGTTCATGAGCGCATTGCCTGCAGCGATAAGCGAAAGAATGGCCAGTAAGTAAAGCAACAAGATGGCGGATAGCGCAACGAAGATGTTTTTTCCCTGCTGGACAATGGCGAATGCTGATAAGGCCATCAATGCCAATCCGGCGATGGCTATGCCTTTCAGGTTGCCGGGACTAAGGACCTTATCCAACAGTTCTTGCTGGTCCTTCCATTTGAAGGTGGGGAATTTGATCCCTGTAGTATCGAACAGTGTTGCTGCAATTACTACAATGGTAATAATGATGGTGGCCAACAGTACGGCCCATTGGTCTTCCTGCAGGGTGATTTTTCTACTCATGGATGGGAGTGATCATTCATTCAGATGAAAAAGGGCTGGTACATGCATTCCATGACCAGCCCCCTAAAATACAACGCTATGCCAAAACAAAACTTATAAGGAATACCTCAAGGTGATACCATAGGTCTTGGGGTCGCCCAACACACCGGCATAATGCCCGGCATTACCTGCTGCGGGCAGGAGTTGTTCATAATAATCCTTGTCCAGGATATTCCTTCCCCAGAAGAATACCGAAAACCCTTCTTTTGAACGATACCCGATCCTGGCATTCAGCAAGGCATAACCGGCAACGTTCAGGAATTTGGAAGGCGTGGGGCTGGAAGAGAAACCAGAACGGGCAAATCCATCCACTGCAAAAAAGTAACGACCGGGCTGGCCAAAGGCTTTCTTCAGGGCTGACTGGATCTCACCACCATAGGAACCGGCCCATTTGGAGATGCCGGGCAGAACGCCGGAAGAGGCATCCTTAAAGGATTGTGCCCTTCCTGTTTCTTCCAGTGGCAATGGGGCATTGGGGAAGGAAACATATTTTCCATCGGTATAGGCCACACTACCGTAGAAGTATAAACGCTCATTCACCCTGATGTTACCATCCAGTTCAACGCCCCATACCCTTACCTTATCTGCATTGGCCAGGTAACCCCTGTTTACGCCAACTTCGGGAGATTGCACCTGGGTCTGGTAGTCCTTGATATCGGTTTGGTGGGCAACGAAATTCAGCGTGGAGTTCTTGGTTGGATTGGTTTTGATGCCGACTTCATAATGGGTCACAAATTCCGGTTTGATCACCGCAAGTTCTGTCATGGGATTGCCACCGGAGGTTGGTAAGCCACCAAGGTTGATGCCGACAGGTTTATAGCTCATTGAATAAGTGGCAAAGGCATTGATCTTACCGGAGGCTTTGTAAGCTACCGTAATCTGGCCGGAGAAATTGCTGGAGTCTACTTGGGCAGCGAAGGCCTGGTCGGTATAAACAGAACGTTTCAAGGCCAGCAAGGCCGGATCATTGGTTTCCAATCCACCATAGGTCTTTCTTTCAAAGTCCACCTCCTTCTTGTCGTAATTGTAACGGAGACCGGGAAGAAGGTGAAGTTTTTCGGTTATGGCCCAATCCAATTGGCCAAAAATGGCGGCGCCAAATGTTTGCAATCGGGAATTGGTCCGGATGCCATAGCCATCAAAGAGCCCGGGTGTTTTCCAAAGATCGCTCCTCGTGCTTTGGGAGAAGCGCCATTGGGCATTACCGGATTCTTCAACATGGAAGGGATCGGTCTTAAGGTCCTGGCCGATCAGGAAGACCCCGATCACCCCGCTGAGCCGGGAAGAGAAATCACCGGCATAACGCAACTCCTGTGTCCATTGCTGGTGCTTGGAAGTGGCCTGGGACAATTGCAATACAGACAGGCCGGTAAAATCGCGGTCATTGGAGGGATCCCAGTTCCAGTAGCGCCAGGCTGTGGTGGAGGTTAGGGTTCCGTTGCCAATCTTGGCATCCACATTTACGGATGCGCCTCCCAGCTGGTTACCTGAGCGCCAGGGGGTGTTATGGTCGATGATTCGGTCAAAAGCATTGCGGGTGGGCAATTGGTAACCAAGGTCTGCAATGATGGAGTCGAACTGGCGGTAGCCAGGCCTTTCCGTTTTCACGACCCCGGCGATCACCTGTGCATAGCCATCGGGTTTTTGATCGGTGATATCACCGATGAAAGTGATCTTGAGGTTTTCTGTTGGGGCATAGAGCAGTTGACCGCGTACACCTATATTGTTGAGGTCATTCACAGGCTTCTGGGTGGCGATATTGTAAAGCAGGCCATTCCTTTGGGTACCGGAAAAGGACAACCTTCCGGCTAGTTTCTTGGCGATCTTGCCGGTAACCGAAGCCTTGGCCTGGACAAATCCATAATTACCGTAGCTGACCTCGAAAGTGGCGCCAGACTTGAATTTGGGGGCCCTTGAAGTAATGTTGAAAGCACCGGCGGTAGTGTTCTTGCCAAAAAGGGTTCCTTGGGGGCCACGGAGGATCTCCACCTGGTCAACGTCAATGAAATCCAGTGCAGTTGCAGCGGCGCGGGCATAATACACACCGTCAACATAAAAGCCTACACCGGGATCAATACCATCATTGGTCAGGCCAAAGGTGGAACCGAGGCCGCGGATGTTCAACGTGGTATTCCTGGGGTTGGATGAATACAATTGCACAGTTGGTACCATTTCTTTCAGGCGGTTGACATTGAATGCACCTGCATCTTCTACCTGTGCGCCACCCACTACAGAGATGGGGATGGGTACTGACTGGGCAGTTTCGAGACGGCGCCTGGAGGTGATCACTACTTCCGACAGTTGGTTATTGTCGAGCAGGATAATGGTCAGGATGGAGTCCTTCAGTGCGCTGATCTCCACTTCGCTGGCTGCATAGCCTGCCGAGGTGATCTGCAGGGAATAGGGCAGGGTGGAAGGGGTTTTGATCGTGAATTTTCCATTGAGATCGGCAATGGCATGGGTTCCGGTTTCTTTTACTTTGATGGTGGCGCCATCGACCGGAGAACCTTTCTCGTCCTTGATGGAGCCGGTGATGGATTGAGCCGCCAGGTCGAGCAGCAAAAAACTGAAGAAAGTACTGAGTAGAATGATCTTTTTCATTGGTGAATAGGCATAATGGTCCTGTACGTGCCCGGTTGGGGTCGTTCAGGGAATCATGAAAATTTGTTTGCTTATGGATGAATATGGTTAGCCCTCACAACATCGGGCGAGAATGGCCTGGGGAAGAAGGCAATACTTTTTAGTGGTCATGGTCTGATTGATTTGGTGCACAGCTATTATTTTCCGTTGGTTTTTTATGGATCCGGGATCCTCCTTATATGGCTATGCAAGTAGGCATTCAATAGGATTTGGCGAAGAAAAAGTCTATAAACCTATTAGAAAAATAGACTAATTGAGTGCAAGATAGTAATTCCTACAAAACCTACAAGTTTTGTAGACTAAATTTTTATTAAAGGCCTGGTTTGCGTTAATTTCAAGGGCCTTCCTGCCTTTGGGTTCCTGTATGGAGAAGATCAGTTGGTTTAATCTTCCTACTGGAATAGTTAGCCCAATATTATTGGGAAGGGGGTGCTGGTTTGGGTTTTCTTTTGAAGAGTTTGTTTTTTCCCTTGTTGGCCCCGCAACCGCCCAGGCAGGCGAAGGGAGGGGTAAATAACATTATCCCGAATTCAAAACCCGCGCCGTTGGTACCGTTGAATTCCTGGCCGTAGGTAAGGGCAAAAACGGCAAACTGGCTGGGTTCCCAGCGCAACCCAATCTTGTATTCCGGTATACTCTTGGTTTCGCCGACGGTACCAAACACTTCCCCAACTATGGAAGTTTCGGGGTTGAGTGGATACCACGCAATACGGGTGGAATAAGTAAATGAAAAAGCTGTTTTTTCCTCATCCCCGTAATCCTTTGTCATGCTTGCTCCCGGCATGATATCCCAGGATACCTTATTCTTGAAAAGCGGTAGGGTAACGGGCATGTTCATCCAATAGGTCTTGAACGCATCATTACCCCCATTATCCCCTTTCAGAACACCAGGAAAGAGGCCCGTTCCTGCTTTTATGGCTGCCCCTCCCGTCCTGTCTTTGTTCTCATAGAACATGAATTTGCCAAAAAAGGATAAGGAATAGCCATCGTCCGTTTTGGGATCATTATCATTATTATACATATAGGCTGCCATGGTGAATTCCCATTTGGGGAAAAGGGAATAGGTATTCATGAGCATGGAACTTCGCTGGCCGAATGTGGGGATGATGGTTATGGTACCGTGAGGCTTGGATAGCCAACTGTCTGAATTGTATTGCTGGGCATGTATGGCAAGAAAAGGGAATTGCCAAAGGACTGCCAGCATAAATATCTTTCGAATATTCATAGCAAAGGATAAGGCCAATAATCAATGAAGTTACTTTGTACAAAAGGGTGGGGCAAGGTTGAACCGTTAAATCAAGAATTTTCGACTGCATGCTAAATGACCTTCTTTTCGCAGCATTGTATTAGGGGATATTCGCAGGAGCAGGCTTTTTCTTTCGCATCAGAAAATACCTTGTCCCCAGTTCCAGGTCCCATTGGTACCTGCCGGGAAAGTTCCCGAACAAGCCCACTCCGCCTGCCAACCAAATATTGAATCTTGGTGTAGGGGCATAACCGGTCCTGGTTTCCAGGTTCAGGGAAACGTCATCACCAATATAGTCGATGAACATTTCAGGGGCCAGGATGGACCAAATCCTGCGGGACCACATGTGAATGGCAAATGGTTGAAGTTTGGTATAATTGAAGTCATTCCGTGATTCATCACCACCCATGGAGAAACCTTGTTGGGCAATAATGCCAAGGATCAGGTGGTGCTGTGGAACAAGCCTGCTGAAAGTGAGCATTGGGATCAGGATATTCTTGCCAGTTCCTATTGAAGGAGAGGCCGCTGTATTCAGGCTGATCTCAACCGAAGCAGTGAGGGCAGTAAGTTTGGATTCAACAATCTTGTAACCCAGTAACCGGAAAGAAATATCGCCCAGTCCAAATTGGCTATAACCCGCTGGGGATTTACGTGAGTTATAGGTGAAGGGGATATCTACCCTGGTGGTAAATCTTTTCCCGATCTTCACAATCATGCGCAGGGTAGATTGATTAAGGGAAAAATCTTTATCAAAATGCTGGGTTTCATTGATGACCTCCACACGTGTCAGGAATTGGGATGGGTCCTCTGCAGCCATGGCATTTTTGGCAGGTTCAAGGGAATCACCAGATGTTTGTGCGCCGCTCTGAATCGCCAGGAAGGATATAATTAATATCAGGTATAATCTGATCAATGAATTGGTTCAGTGTTAGTAAGGGTTTCCAATGTTTCCTGTAACCTGGCTAAAGATATATATGAATCATTCCCTTCCACATGATTATGGTCAGGTAGATACCTGTTTAATGATAACGGAATGGGGCAAATCCTTTACTCCCGCAATTGCGGATCACAAATAGGGCGCCGGCATGCGGTTGTTGCTCGATTTGTTCAGCTGATAATCCCTTGCGGGCTGAGGTAATGTAAAGGTCAGATAGTCCCTGTCCCCCGAAGCAGCAGGAAGTTATTTTGGCAGCAGGCAGGGAGAAGCTTTGCAGTTGCCTGCCGGAAAAGGGATCCCAGCGACTTACCTTCCAACCAGCCCAGTGTGCGATCCATAGCTTGCCTTCGCTGTCTATGGTCATCCCATCCGGATATCCTTCCTTTTCCGGGATCCGGATGACCACCCTTGGCCGGCTGATATCCCCGGTAGCGGGATCATAGTCGTAGGCCATGACCACAGAGGTAAGTGTATCTATATAATAGAACAAATTCCTCTCAACATCCCACGCCAGTCCATTGGAAATACTCACCTTATTGATCATACGATGAACGCTATGATCGTGGTCGATCCTGTACAGGCTTCCTGCCCCTTTTTCTTCTTTCAGCGACATGCTGCCCACCCAGAAGCGACCGGAAGGGTCCGGTTTGCCGTCATTATAACGATTACCAATAAGCGTAGATTCGGGATGTGCGACCGGTTGGATTCTTCCGTTCTTCCTGTCCATCAGCACTATGCCATTACTGAGTGCTGCAATGAAGTTACCGTCCCTGGTCAGTCCGACCGTGCCTACCATATCATGGCTATCGTAGCTTTGATGTGTTTGGGTTGGTTCATGGTATTCATGAATGTGCCCGTTGAGGATATCCACCCAAATAATGCTTTGCCGCTGGTCGTCCCAAACGGGTCCCTCGCCTAAGAGACAGGTGTGATCGTAAACAATTTCATATGGCGCTGGCATAATGAGAAGGATTGTTAAAAAAGGGCACTACCCCCAGGCAAGGGGGTAGCGTGTTGAAATCAAAATATAAAAAGCATAATATTCAAATGACCCATGGTTTCAACTTCCAGATCAAACAGCCTGTAGGCTGATTTCTGCGCGGAAGGTTTTCCCATAGTTTAAGCCTAGGATTTAAATTTTGTCCACTTGCATTGCTTGCCGCTGGCAATAACTGTTTCAATGAACTGCATACCACGGATACCATCATCGATGGTGGGGAAATCGAGGTCCAGTGCGGTAGGTTCTTCGCCATTCATGCGCTTACGTACGGTCCTTGCGAAATTGCGGTAAATGTTGGCGAAGGCTTCCAGGTAACCTTCGGGATGGCCAAAGGGGATACGGGTATTCGCATTGGCTTCATCGGACAACTTACCAACATTGGGTTGGTAGATCTTATGCCCATCAATGCTCTTATGGTGCAAATATTGAGGGGTTTCCTGGCGCCAATGTAAACTTCCCAGTTCCCCGTAAACGCGGATATTGAGTCCATTCAGGTCGCCATTGCAGATCTGGCTGCAATGCAGGATGCCCTTGGCGCCATTATCGAAATGCAGCAGGATATTGGCATCATCGTCCAATACCCTTCCTTCCACTACTGAACTCAGATCGGCGCAAAGTTCCGTAATCCTCAAACCGGTCACAAATTCAGCCAGGTTTTCCGCATGGGTGCCGAGGTCACCAACGGCGCCTGCTACTCCCGATTTGCTTGGATCAACGCGCCACTCTGCCTGTTTGGAGCCCTGCTTTTCAATGGGGAAGGAGAGCCATCCCTGTGGGTATTCTACCACCACTTTGCGGATCTTTCCCAACGCGCCATTACGGATCAGTTGCCTGGCTTCCTTCACCATCGGATAGCCGGTGTAGTTATGCGTCAATGCAAAAGTGAGGCCAGTTTTCTGGATGATGTCTTTCAGTTTTTTGGCTTCCTGCAAGGTAAAAGTAACAGGCTTATCGCAGATCACATGGTAGCCATTTTCCAATGCCAGCTTTGCGGGTTCGAAATGCATATGGTTGGGGGTAACGATCGATACCACATCCATTCTATCCTTACGTTTCTTTTCTTTTTTGATCATCTCCTTAAAGTCGGCATAACACCTATCAGGGTCCAGCATCAGGTCCTGACCGGATGCGATCGATTTTTCGGGGGAAGAACTAAAGGCCCCACAGACCAATTCTATTTCCCCGTCCATTGCTGCTGCGATCCGGTGTACGCCACCAATGAATGCGCCCCTGCCGCCGCCAACCATGCCCATTCTTATTTTTCTTGCCATAACAGTGTGTTTTGTTGTGATGTATGCTTATGTTTTTCTTTTTGACAATGGAATCAAATTCTATGGGTTGGGACTGATACTGGTCCAGCCACCGTCCACCACCAGGCTCTGGCCGGTGATATGCCTGGCTTTTTCTGATACAAGGAATAAGGCAGCATTGGCTATATCGGTAACGGTGGCTGGCCTGCCCATCGGGGTCAGCTTTGACCAGGTGACTGCATAATCCTTGTCTTCCATTGTCCGTTCCGTCATGGTTGCCCCTGGAGCTATGGTATTTACGGTTATGCGGTACCGTGAGAGCTCTATCACCAGGTTTCTTGCCAGCATTTCGAGTGCCGCTTTGCTCATGCCATAGGCTGCCAGGTTCTTATGGGCCTGGTGTCCTGTAACGGAGGAGGTGAAGAGGAGGGAGCCCCCACCGGCTTGCTGCTTCATTTGGTTGGCTGCTGCTTGTGCCAGGAAAAATGTTCCTGCCAGGTTTACGTTCATTACCCGGTCGAAAGCCTCGCGGGTATAAGTAAAGAAATCCCCATAAAGGGTGATACCTGCATTGCCGATGGCAATATCAAGCTGACCATAGCTACTAACGGCAAAGTTTACCATTCGGTCAATCAAGGCCTGGTCACTGGAATCACCGGCCATCGCCATACAGGTCCCGCCTTCCCCGGTGATCAAATCCGCGGCTTGGTTGCATAGGGTTTCATCCAGGTCGTTGAGAATGACCCTTGCACCCTGCCGGGCCAATTGCCTACAGATCTCCAGGCCGATACCCTGTCCCGCCCCGGTAACGATAGCTACTTTTTTATCGAAGTCCATGGTTGCTTCCTGTTAACAAGTTAATGAGAATCTTTATTGACAGCTGAACCCGAGCCGCCTTTCAGGAAATCCAGGTCGGCGCCAAGGTGGGCCTGTTCAACATGATGCTGGTAAAGACTGGTATAACCGCGGTCACTCACGGTGATGGATGGTTGCCATTCAGCCTTGCGACGCTTGAGTTCTTCCTCGCTTACCAATAGTTGCAGGGAACGGCTAGCCACATCCAATTCAATTGTATCGCCGGTCCTGACAACAGCGAAATTGCCTCCCAGTGCGGCTTCCGGTGAGGCATGCAGGATTACTGTGCCAAACCCGGTACCGCTCATCCGGCCATCGGAGATCCTGACCATGTCTGTAATGCCTTTGGCCAGGAGTTTAGCCGGTAAGCCCATGTTCCCAACCTCCGGCATTCCTGGATATCCTTTAGGGCCAACATTCTTCAGGACGAGCACCGAGTTTTCATCTACCCCCAGGTCGGGGTCATCGATCCTTGCTTTATAGTCATCAATGTTTTCAAAGACCACGGCTTTTCCTTTATGGTAAAGCAGGTGTTCACTGGCCGCCGATGGTTTGATCACGGCTCCGTGTTCACAAAGGTTTCCGTTCAGCACGGCCACACCACTGCTGGCTTTGAAGGGATGGCTTAAGGTGGCGATCACGTCGCGGTCAAAGCATTCGGCGTTGGCATTATTTGCTCCTAATGTTTTTCCGTTGGCTGTAATGCAGTCGGCATGTAACCTGCCTTCCAGTTCCTTCATTACTGCCGGAAGCCCACCTGCATAATAAAGGTCTTCCATAAAGTATTGTCCTGATGGTTGCAGGTTAGCAATGAGTGGGATATCCCTGGAGAAACGGTC
Source organism: Flavihumibacter rivuli (assembly GCF_018595685.2). NCBI lineage: Bacteria > Pseudomonadati > Bacteroidota > Chitinophagia > Chitinophagales > Chitinophagaceae > Flavihumibacter > Flavihumibacter rivuli. The sequence continues at coordinate 1,382,245 of NZ_CP092334.1, read as the reverse complement.
GAAGTCCTGCAGTTCCAATGGCACCCCGATCCTTCCGGCGATGGCCAGCAAGTGAATGATGAAATTGGTAGAGCCACCGATAGCTGCATTGACCATGATGGCATTCTCAAAAGATTTTCGTGTAAGGATCTCCGATAGTTTCAGGTCTTCTTTTACCATTTCCACTATCCGCCTTCCGGATAATTGTGCGAGTACCTTTCGCCTGGAGTCAGCGGCTGGTATGGCGGCATTGCCGGGTAAGGAGAGTCCCAATGATTCTACCATGGCAGCCATGGTGGAGGCCGTACCCATTACGGCGCAATGTCCCTTGCTGCGGCACATGCCTGCTTCTGCCAGTTCCAGTTCAGCCTGGCTCATGGAGCCGGAACGAACGGCTTCACTGAAGCGCCAGATATCACTGGTGCCGATATCCCTGCCCCTGAACTTGCCCGTTAGCATGGCACCGCCCGATACCACAATGGTGGGGATATTGACGCTGCAGGCACCCATGACCAGGGAAGGGGTGGTCTTATCGCAGCCGCAGAGCAACACCACACCATCGAGTGGATTGGCGCGGATGGATTCTTCCACATCCATGCTAACGAGGTTTCGGTAAAGCATGGCAGTGGGTTTGATCAGGGTTTCGCCAAGCGACATTACGGGGAATTCAACAGGGAATCCGCCGGCTTCATAGATGCCATGCTTTACAGATTCAGCCAATTCGCGGAAATGGGCATTGCAAGGGGTGAGTTCCGACCAGGTATTACAGATGCCGATAACGGGCCTGCCGTCGAAAGCGTCGGGGGGTATTCCCTGGTTCTTCATCCAGGCACGGTAAATAAATCCATCCTTACCTGTCTTGCCGAACCAGTTGCGGCTGCGTAGGGGTTTGTCCTGCATATATGGCGATGATTAGGGCAATCGATTGGAAGATAAATATAAGAAGATGAGAAGATGTGGAAATGAGAAGATGTGGAGATGTGGGTACCCGCCTGCGCTAAAGCTCCGGCGGGCGAGGTGTGGAGACGTGAAGACCTGCCTACACCAACACTCCGCCAAACATTGATTAGGAAGATGATGGCATTCGCCAACGCGAATATTGTTGAATCCCATCGGGGTTCCTGAAGGGGCAACCGTTTACCCATATCTTCACCTCAGCAGGGTCTCCCGCAGGGGACCCTGATGAATAGTAGGATGGAGTTCCAGCGGGGTCCTCTACGACCGCGCCCGTTGAGGTGTTATAGTTTCATATCAGCAAGCACGTTGATAAAGGTTGACTTTAGGAGCTGTTGGTGATAACACACAACAGCGGCGCAGAATATAATTGTATTGTTACAATCAACGGCGCAGATCACTTATACCCGCCCCCGTTGTGTCTTATGGCCAACTGGTAGTTGGAAGATGAGCTTAGCTGTTGGATGCATACATATTTCGCCTTTTACACATCGGGGTCCCCTTCGGGAGAACCCGATTGGGTTAAAATAGATGTGGGTGCGTCAAAAAAATATTACTCCGCTGTAGTGGGGTCAATTATGGCAGCCACCTCATTTACTGCATTGGCTGGGAAGCCTCCCTTCTGAGCATGCTCCAGCACTTGCTCCTTGTTCTCGGCAATGTACACACAGTAGATCTTGTCGCCGGTAACATAACTCTGAACCCATTGGATCTGAGGGCCCATACCGGACAACACACCGCAAGAGGTTTGGGAGATGGCCTTCAGTTGTTCGGCGCTTAGTTTGCCTGCCCCGGGGACTTCCCTTTCGATGACATATTTCGGCATATTTTGTAATTTTATTATATATGGAAATTAACCCTTTTACCGGCACAGTTTGTAATCCTGAGGGAATTAATTTTTTCGGATGGCGTCGGGCCGGAAGGCACACCACCAGGTCCTGTTGTTTGTTGAAACCAATCCTTGTACACCTGAAATGATCTATAAACACTATCAACCAACAGCCCGCACTGCAGCTTTTGTGCAACGCTATGAACTCAGGCATTTCCGGTTCAATGGCCTTTCCAATCTTCCATTCAAGCCTTTTCCAGCCAGTCCCTTTCCCTATCTGCATTTTTATCCCCGGGGCTTTGAAACCATGAAAGACCCATCCAATGACAGTTCATTGGTGAAAAAGGATACAGCCATTTCAGCCCTTTTTTCGCATAGATATGATCGTTATGTTTCAGAGGAATTCATGCTCATAACGGTTATTTTGAATCCTGGTATCCTGCATTGCCTGGGTGGCATGGGCATGAGGGAAATGGTTGACCAGCACCTTAATGCCGATGAGGTTTTTGGTAACTGCTTTCGAACTATCAATGAAAAGTTGCAGTCGGTTGAAGATTATCCGACCCTAATCGCAATGGTAGATGATTTTCTCCACTGTTTTATGAACGAAAGGTTGGTGGGAGCAAAATTGCCCATGGCCCAACTGATCGGTAGGATGGTAGCCGATCCCTCCGGTACAGGAATTGAGCAAATTGCTTCAGATGCCTGTTTGTCCTATCGCCAGTTTGAAAGGCGGTTCATTGAATATACCGGTTTGTGCCCAAGGTCATACCAGCGGATAGCGAGATTCCATTACGCCTATACGCTGAAACAACAGCAACCGGAATGGGATTGGTTAAGGATTGCCATTGATGCAGGTTACACTGATTACCAGCACCTGGCTAAGGATTTTATCGCTTTCGCCGGTACCACCCCTCCAAGGTATTTCAAGGAGGATGATAATGCTCCCGGCAGGTTATTGGGATTGAGGAAACGATGAAAAGAATGTCGTTTTCGTACCAATAGGGGAATGAGCGTTTGGGGAATTTTACATGAAGGTTAACCCCATTGTAGAACACCTCAAACTAATCTTATGCAAGTTAAGATGCATTATGGGAAAGGGCCGAAGAAGTGCCAGTTCCCATTCAATAATTTATTCATGGTCTCTTTTTTGGTCATCGGATTTATGATTATGGGTACTGCCTGCCAAAAGCCTGCAGAGCCACTGGTAACGCCTGAAGAAGTGCAGGCCATTGCCCAAAAGGACAATAATGGCTGGCACTCCCCTGATGTAGTGATGGCCTGGAATAATGCCATTCAAACAGCCTATACCTATCCTGTTGGTGTTGGATTTCCACCGCCTATCATTTCAAGGTTCTTTGCCATGTACCATGTTGCCATGCATGATGCACTCAACAATATCAAGCCAAAGTATGCTACCTATGCCTACCACCAACGCGATAAGGACGCCGATCCGGATGCGGCGGTAGCGCAGGCCGTACATGATGTTCTCAAACAGATCGGTCCACAGGGAGCAGGATTCCAGCCTTTTACCAACCTGCTCTCGGGTACCCTGGCCGCCATCCCTGATGGTGATGCCAAAACAAGGGGGATCGCCCTGGGTAAAGCAGTTGCCGCTGCATTGCTGGCCAAGCGTAGTGCAGATGCCCCTTTTCTTAACCTAAACTATCCCACAGCCCCGCCCAATGGAGATGAACCAGGCGAGTACCGCTACCTTCCCCCTTTCAATACTTTTGCTTTAGCCGGGTTTCACCTGCAACAGACCTGGGTCATTCCTTCCGGTGATTATTTCAGGCCCGGACCGCCTTATGCCATCAATAGCGATGAGTACACCAATGATTACAATGAAGTGAAGGATTATGGGTCACTGAACAGTACTGCCCGTAGTCCGGAACAATCCGAGATCGGTGTTTTCTGGGCAGAGAATTCTTCCAGGGGTTGGAATTCGATCACCAGGGATATTATCCTTAAACGCCCTGGAAAAAGCATGGATGCCTGGAAAACTGCGAGGTTGTTGGCGCTGGTGCATATGGCCATCGCCGATGGATACATTAATGTATTTGATACCAAGATCCACTACAATTACTGGCGTCCTATTTCCGCCATTCGCCTGGGGGAAAGTGATGGTAATCCCAATACTTCAGGTGATCCAAATTGGACACCGGTATTACTGACTCCGGCAGTAGGCGAATATTCATCGGCCCATGCCCTTACAGGTGCTGCGGCCGGCAGGGTGCTGATGCGTTTTTTTGGAACGGATCGTTTGCCTTTTACCACCAATAGTGGCTATTGGCCAACCCCGAGGTCATATTCCAGTATGGCAACCGCTATCAGGGATAATTCCCTTTCAAGGATATATATTGGGTATCACTTCCGAAAGGCTGTTGATGAAGGGCAAAAGACCGGTTACCAATTGGGGGATTATGTTTATGAACATGGATTGGCAGAACAATAATGCCCCTGGCCTTTGACCTGAACATACAACCGTGGCTGGATACAGGAGCTTTCATTGAGGTGTTCCTGTTATCTGGCCGCGGTTCCTGGAGCCCGGTCAATAATGGTTGCCTTGTTGTTCTATTGATTCTCTTCCGTGGACCTTGACTTTTTTACCTGAAAATTGAAATGTTTGTATTTCCCCTCCCTATCCAACAGGTAGATCTCTTCCAGCCACCATCTGTTATCTACCCTTATATAATGATATTCATAAGTATCGCCATTGCCGGGTTGCTTTGGGTTGGTAGCCATAGTGGTCACCACTGCTGTATTAGATTTAAGGCTGGTGGACTTGATCTTTTCAAATGAAGGGGAGTGTAGGGGATCGCTGCCATAGGAGGCACCGGAATAGGTCCTTCCCGGAAGGCAATAATGCATCACCAGTTGGTGATAGGTTTCTTCTATCATGTCAAACTGATGGCAATCCTCTTTCTCGGTCATCCGAATGGCGTCTGCATTCCATTTGGCATAGTCATCCAGGAAACGAAGGGTGATCTCTTCAGGAGTGGCGGTATTAGGGATTGGGGCAAGGTTGAGCTGTGCGAAGCTGAAAAACGGGAAGCAGGTGAGTAAAAGGAAAGAAAGAATGGCGTTCATCGTTTCAGGGAATTTCTGTTCATTCTCCAGAAAATTACAATAAATAGCACAACAAACACACCGATGGTAAGCGGCCAGATATTGGTACTGCTGGTGCCGCCTTCATTATCCCAAATGACACCCATTTGAAGGACTGCCAGGACCGCATGGACTGCACCAATGAAAAAACGTCCGAGGATGCCGCCCAATGAAAAGGAGCAGTCCGGGCATTTGACGAATCCATACAGGAAACCACTGACGGGAAGGCACAGGATACAGGAAAGGATCAGTGGCAGCAGTAGTTTTTGCATATTGACTGTTTTTACGATCTGACAACCCTTGAGTAGTGGATGGTGGATCATTGAAATTGAAGCGACCGGATTAATTGGGAAAGTAGTGATTCCTCATATTCCGATGAATAAAATTATGACTTTGGTTTGGAATCAACCAGTGGTAAAAACTCATGGCTAAATATCGCCCTTTTGCCAGTTCAGTACTATGGTTGCCTTCAGTGCTATTTGATTAATTATTTGTTTTTTCTCACTTTAAATAGACATTGCCTTGCAACCAGGAAGAGCCCCGACATGTAATCGTTTTATAGAGCGGCTGCTCAATATTTCAACTGCCTGATTTTCCGATCTAATTAGACCCAAATTGTCGAATTCGTACCAGCCACGAATCCTTTTCCCCGCGATATTTGTATCAGTCCCTGCGATGACTAAGGGAATCTTACCCTGCCTTTTTTAAATCTTCACCTCAAACCTTGTTTTATGAGAAAGCATCCTGTTTGGCTATGCCTTATAGCCTCTTTAATTGTGGTTGGATCAATGTCTTGCAATGACGATGATCCTGTTGTTGATAATGATGGAGACATCACTGGCTATCCCTCCACTCTTGCGACAAAATGGTTTGACCTTGGGGCAGACTTGTCCAGGGTCACTCCTGGTTTCGGGCCGGGTATGGTGGCCCGCACCATGGGTTATTCAGGTTTGGCGCTTTTTGAGTCCATTGCCCCGGCTGAAGTGGTATTGGGAAGGGTCTTTTCCAGGCTTTCCGGCCAATCGGTTGAACCCGATCCGGGCAAGCGGTATTATTGGCCTGCTGCAGCCAATGCGGCGTTGGCGCATAGCTTCCGGCGGTATTTTGCGGCCGCCAGCGATGCCAATAGGGCAAGGATCGACAGTCTGGAGAATGCCCAGTTAAACGAATTGAGATCGGGTGACGATACAGTTGGAATTGGTAATGCCATTGATTTTGGTGTGCGGGTGGCCGAGGCCATATTTGAATGGAGTAAATCCGATAAGGTATTGGACACCTGGCCGCCATTTTCAGCGCCTCCTGGTCCGGGCAAGTGGGTTCCAACACCTCCTGCATTCGCGCCAGCAGTTGTACCCTATTGGGGGGAAAGCAGGTCTTTTGTTCCCGGTATTGCAGATATGTTAGACAAGGATTTTTCAATCCCTTATGATGAAAAGCCGGGTTCCGTATTTTATGCCATGGTGGATTCTGTTTACCAGCAATCAAAAAAACTTACCTTACGCGATACGCTTTTGATAAGGACCTGGGCTGACCTGCCTATCAATTACAATGGCCCTGCCCATATGACCAAGGTATTGACCTCCCTGATCAGGAAGGAGAACAAGGATTTGCCAACCGCTGCTGTTTTATATGCCCGGCATGGGATGGCCATGTTCGATGCAACAGTGCTGGTGTTCAGGATGAAATACAAGTACAATCTCGTCAGGCCTATTACCTATATCCGCAACGTAATGGGTCATACCAACTGGAATACTGTTGTCGTTACACCTCCACATCCTGAGTATCCATCAGCCCATTCGCTGATCAGCGGTGCAGTCGTTCCTATTCTCGAGAATGATTTTGGAACCAGTTATGCATTTACTGATCAGACCCATAATGAGCTCTATGGTTCATTTGAATATAAGTCTATCGATGAATATGGAAGGTCTTCGGGTTATAGCAGGTTCATAGCCGGCATACATTACCTTTCCTCTGTGCATACGGGTTATGACCTGGGTAAGAAAGTGGGTGCTGAGGTATTGAAATTGCCGTTCTGATCAGGAAAGGTAATGGCAGTATGAAGCGGAATTGTTTGTTCTGTGGGGGTTCATTGGGAGGGTAAGGTTGTGGCGCTGCCAATGGTGATTTGTGGTAACGCAAAGGATATCCCCCGACTAAATGATTGGGTTTCCTTTGCGTTACCTTCCTGCTGGACGTTTTGCATTCCACCTCTTCCTATCTCGTCCGCCATGGCTTCAGCGAAGGCAGGCCATTTTCTTTAACCATTCAGATGGGCTGTTCCCGGTTCATTGGGTTTAAGGGCAGACCTGGCTAATATTTTAGGCAATGCTATTGTAGCGGTATTACTGGTCTTTCATCAGGATGATCAATACCGAGCCAATGATCATAATGATGGAACCCAGCAGCTTTTTGCGGATATCTTTTTCCTGGAATATCTTATGTCCAAGCCAAACGCTGACGATGGCAGAGAGCTGGAAGAGTGACAATACATAGCCAACCGGCATATGGTCGAATGCATAGTTGGTGGTGTATTGCATGAGGCCGATGCAGAGCACCAGAAAGAAGAATTGTCGGTAATCATTTGCGCCCAATCGCCTGATCGAAGCTTTCAGGTTTATCCTGTTGGACAAAAGGAAAACCAGTGAGAAAAGGCCACCAAAACAACACCAGCTTACCATGGCCATATTGGTATCGGAAGCCTGGATCACTTTCTTCACGAACACGGCTTCTACTGCCGTGAGCACCATCGCCCCGATCCGGTATTGGATGGCAGGTTGTTTGAGCAGGGACCAGCTGAACCTTTCCTCGGTGGTGTCCAGCACGAAATAGCTGCCATAAATGATCAGGGCTATGCCTGCCAGTCCCCAGGTATTGGGGAATTCACCGAGCAGGAGGATGCCCGTGATGATCCCTACTACTGACTTATAGGCATTAATTGGTCCCAATACTGATAGGTCGCCCTTTTGCAGTGCCTTGACCAGGAAACCGTTCCCCAGTCCGCCTACAAGGCCTCCCAATATTGCATACAGCCAGAAGTCGAAAGGTAGTTCCCTTTTTTCCGTCAACAGCAACCATAACAGGCAAGGGATGGAAAGAAAAAAATACGTAAGGAAGTTCACCACCAGGGGATGGTTGCGTTCAACCGTGAGTTGTTTCTGGATCACATTAGCCAGCGGATTCACCAGGATCCGAAGGCTGATGGCCAGGAAAAGTCCGATGGCGTCAGGCATCTAGTAATCTCCTGTGGTAATTGATCTGTCCCAGGTGGTAAGCAAGGTGGGTGGCGAGGTGTACCAATACATATCCCTTACTGGTCTTGCTTTCCCAGATGATGATAGGATAATCTTCCTGAAGGTCTTCTTCCTTCATTCCGGCAAGGGTATTGTCCACCACATCCTTTGTTTGAATGATCATATCCAGCAGCTGGCTGCGGGGAACATGCTTGTTGGAGAATTCCAACTCACGGTTACGAACATAGGAAGAGCTCCCCAGGTGAACACCAATATAGGTATTGAGGTTGCCAACGAGATGCAGGCATAGGTTACCGCCAGAGTTGGCGATCTGTTTATCTGTCACCCAGAGGGAAGGTTCATGGGTATAGGATTCCATTTCTTTATAGAGCCTGTTCAGGTCCCTTTCAAATAATTGCCTTAATATGGGAAGAAGCATAGTCTTAAATTAAGGGCGGAAAGTTACTGGAATAGTTTTGGAAGGGGCTAACCTTGAATAGGGTATTTCCCCTTTGGTACTAATGTAATATAAGCGGCCATTGATCAGGATGAAGATCAATGGTCGCGGGTATTATATAGATGCAGCGGGTGTTCTATGGACTGCATCCATTGGGTTCTTCGCTGTCAATTACAATAACTCTTTAGGAATGATCTTCTCGAGTAAGGGCTTTTGCCTTTCTTCGATCACCAGGAACTTCCAGTTCTTCGTGTCCTTTGAATTGGCGATCACCTTCTTGAATACCTTGACCGCGTAACTATCTTTTTGGGTGTTATAGCTCACATTTTCTTCTCCAAATTGGCCCTGGAGTAAGCCCAGCATCATGGTACTGTCTTTTGGGGCAATTTCCCCTGACTTGTATTTCATTTCCATGATATTGGTGTATTCAAACTTAACATAGTCGATTCCTTTGATGGTCTGTTTATCGTTGATGGCCAGGAAGGAGGGGGGCTGGAAATCAAATGCTACTTCCTTGTTGTTGAAGGCCTGTTCCATTACGTTGATCAGTTGGGCTTTAGGGAGAATGGTGAACATATCAGGGTTGATGTACTCTACCGCCTGTGGGAACTCTTTTTTTGAAAGGTGTTCGGTATACCTGAGGAACTGGCGCTTCAGGTCTTCTTTATAATCCTGGCTGGAAGCGGTTAATAGGGAAAAGGAGAAGAGAAGGCATAGGATCAATTTACGCATGTCTATTGGGTTGTTGGTTGTTCAAAGGTTAGGTTGACCTAACAATGATAGTGAATTAATTTGGCGCTCCTAAGGACTGGGTGCTTTTTTCTCCCCGCAGAAAAAGTGGGGGATTTGATAGATTTTATCTATCTATTTATCAAATAAATAAATAAATCTTTTGGCGAAATCATTAATAAATTTGCTTTCCATCTCTTAAAACGTTAAACAATTGCTATATGGATAAGCATCAACAAGCAGCTTCAGGTGACCTGAGCAAATGCCCATTTCATAATGGGTCAATGAAACAAGCCGCCGGCGGTGGTACAAGGAACCGCGATTGGTGGCCCAACCAGTTAAAATTGAACATCCTTCGCCAGCATTCAGAACTGTCCAATCCCATGGACAAGGATTTCAACTATGCCAGGGAATTCCAGTCCCTCGATTTGAACGAAGTGAAGAAAGACCTTGCGGAACTGATGACCAATTCACAGGATTGGTGGCCTGCCGATTATGGCCATTATGGTCCCTTTATCATTCGTATGGCCTGGCATAGTGCCGGTACTTACCGTATTCATGATGGTCGCGGTGGCGCCGGAACAGGAACCCAGCGCTTTGCGCCACTGAACAGCTGGCCTGATAACGCCAACCTCGACAAGGCCCGTCTCTTGTTGTGGCCTGTAAAGCAGAAATATGGTAAGAAATTGAGCTGGGCTGACCTGATGATCCTGGCCGGTAATGTAGCCCTCGAAACCATGGGCTTCAAGACCTTCGGTTTTGCCGGTGGCCGTGAAGATGTGTGGGAGCCGGAAGAAGATGTGTATTGGGGTTCTGAGAAAGAATGGCTGGGTGACAACCGCTATACAGGCGACCGCCAGCTGGAGAATCCCCTGGCTGCTGTTCAGATGGGTCTCATTTATGTTAACCCAGAAGGTCCTAATGGTAAGCCTGACCCCCTGGCTGCTGCCCGTGATATCCGCGAAACCTTTGGTCGCATGGCCATGGACGATTATGAAACGGTTGCGCTGATCGCAGGTGGACACACTTTCGGTAAGACCCACGGCGCTGCTGACCCAGGCAAGTATGTTGGTAAGGAGCCTGCTGCAGCGGGTATCGAAGAGTTGAGCATGGGCTGGAAGAATACCTATGGAAAGGGTAATGCCGGTGATACCATCACCAGCGGCCTGGAAGGTGCCTGGACCACCACGCCAACCCAATGGAGTAATAACTTCTTCGAAAACCTCTTTGGCTACGAGTGGGAACTGACCAAGAGTCCTGCCGGCGCCTACCAGTGGAAGCCCAAGGATGGAGCCGGAGCAGGTACTGTACCTGATGCACACGATGCTGCTAAGCGTCATGCGCCCACCATGCTGACCACTGACCTGGCCCTGCGCATTGATCCCATTTACGAGCCCATCTCCAGGCATTTCTATGAGAACCCTGAGGAGTTCGCTGATGCTTTTGCCCGTGCATGGTTCAAGCTGACCCACCGCGATATGGGTCCTCGCGCCCGTTACCTGGGACCTGAGGTTCCTGCAGAAGAACTGATCTGGCAGGATCCCATCCCGGCTGTGGATCATGAACTGATCAATGAGCAAGATATCGCTGCCCTGAAAGGACAGATCCTGGCTTCCGGACTTTCTGTATCAGAACTGGTGTCCACGGCATGGGCATCTGCTTCTACCTTCCGCGGCTCTGACAAGCGCGGTGGTGCCAATGGTGCCCGTATCCGCCTTGCTCCCCAGAAGGATTGGGAAGTGAACAACCCTGCCCAGTTGTCCAGGGTATTGGGTGTGTTGGAAGGTATCCAGTCTGCTTTCAACAAGGCACAAACCGGTAACAAGAAAGTATCCCTTGCCGACCTGATCGTTTTGGGTGGTGCTGCAGCCATTGAGCATGCAGCCAAGCTGGCCGGCCATACCGTAACCGTTCCATTCACACCTGGTCGCGCAGATGCTTCTGCAGAACAGACCGATGTAGAGTCTTTTGCCGTACTGGAACCAACAGCTGATGGTTTACGTAACTATAGCTCTGCACGTGCTATTGCCACCGCAGAAGAGATGCTGGTGGACAAGGCCCAGTTGCTGACCCTTACTGCTCCTGAAATGACGGCGCTGGTGGGTGGTATGCGTGTGCTGAATGCCAACTACGATAACAGTGCGCATGGTGTATTTACCAACAAGCCTGGTGTGTTGACCAACGATTTCTTTGTGAACCTCCTCGATATGGGTACTACCTGGAGCGCTACTTCCGACAGCCAGCAGCAGTTCGAAGGCCGCGACAGGAAGACAGGTGCAGTAAAATGGACCGCTACCCGTGCCGACCTGATCTTTGGTTCCAATACCGAACTCCGTGGGATCGCTGAAGTATATGGATGCGCTGATGGCAAGGAGAAATTCGTGAAGGATTTCGTTGCTGCCTGGGTTAAGGTGATGAACCTGGACCGTTTCGATCTCGCATAAAAAAGGTGATGGTTTTGATCATAGAAGTGGCCCCGATGAGGGGCCATTTTTTTTGGGGAAGGGAAAGTAAAGCAACCGACCGCAGGATCATTTAAAGAATGCGAAGGGAGTCATTTAATTCCACATCGTTCCATCCAGTCCCAGTACTACTCCCAGCCAGAGTACGATAAGGAACACTAGCAGACCAACTGTAATGGCCATGATCTTTATAACTCCTCCTTGCTGGCGGAAGGATTCCAGTGCTCCGTAAAAGAACCCGCCTAAAGCGCCGGCCAGTGGGGTGATGATCAGGGGACGGGCCATCCAATACCTCGGCCATTCGGGGTTGGGGTGATCCACTCCCAGCACGAAAAAAGAGATGACAGCCATTCCAATGGCCGCGCCAATGATGGCATACCTGAGCAGGGTGGCAGGATGCAGGGAGGTCAGGAGTTGCTGGAGCATTTTCATATTGATTATTTGAAATGAGTTGGTTTTAAAAGCACTTTGTATTTCAAAGTAAATATAAATTTTAAAGAATTGCAAGGATTGGAGCGGTTTTTTAGGGGATGGTTGGAATGGTGAGTGAGGGGTGGACGATTTTGGAGCTACCGTTATTCTAGGATGGTTTAAACAACAATAATGCAGAGTCCGCAAAGGGAAGCGATTATGATATCTACTTCTCCCTCGACCAGATCTCATAAATAGGCTTACCAGTTGAACTGGTCCCGCTATGGTGCCAGTCCTTGCCCATTACCTCGCCCTTGAAACTGAGGCTGGCGCCAACACGGGAAGCGTCACGGGAGAAGAATTCGATATACTCGGTATATGTGCCATTGGTAAAGGTGTAGGTTCCGCCACCCGTACCAAAGAATTCGTGGGTGGCTGTATTGATGGCCGCCCATTGGAATCGGGTACCTGACAGGATCTTGAGGGTCTTGCGCGGACCCGGCTGGATGCTCCGCAAACTATCGCCTTCTTTCCGCCCCGTGATACGCCAGTTGCCTGCCAGGCCGGTATTGCCGTCATCTACCCGCTGCCATTGGGTGCTGACTCCTGCATGCTTCCAGGTCATGCCCTTTTTGTCGATGTCCAGCTGAAAGTTCCGTTCTTTTCCGACCGTTTCCGGTGCGCGGGTGGAAAATTCCAGTCGCTGTACTAGAGCATCCCCCTTCACCTGGTAGGTACCGCCTTCACTGTACTTAAATGACTTCTGGTCCACCAGGTAAACCGCATGCATGAAATACCCATCCTGCAGGATGAGGCTGTGTTCACCTTCCTGGTCCTTATGGTAGAAAGCCCCTTCGGGTATTGGACTTTGCTGCGCCAATGCTAGCTGCCCAAACAGCAGGATGGAAAAAAGTTGAAGAAGTTGCTTAAACATAGACTGGCTATTTCGGTTATTTGTCAACGCTAGTTTATCGACCGTTTGCGATATTGGATTCCTTACTTACCTATTCTTCTTTAAACAGCCTGCCCGAAGGTCAGTAAGTTATGGTCCGGGTCCAGCAGCGCGAATTCCTTTTGTCCCCAGGGTTTGGTTTGCAACGGACCATTGGGATGAATGGGTACCTTGCGGTCCAGCAAGGATTGGTAAAGCGCTTCAATAGCATTGGTGCGGATATAGACCTGGCCATAATTTTCCAACGGGTCGAGGTCCCTGAAAGCAAAGAAATGCAGCTGGATCCCATCCTTTTCCAGGATCAGGTAATCGGGATATTCGCCCGCCACCGAAAAACCGAGCTGGTCCTGGTAATAGGATTTGGTAGCAGCTAAATCTCGCATAGGTAGTTTGGGATGTACCTGGGTAAGCATAAAGGATCGGGTTTTAAGATGAAGGCTGTTTAGTTCTATATACTGGTGAATGAAGCGGAATCAAAAGGTCGTATTTAGATAAGTCAGTTCCGGGTCATAAATTGTCTGACTCATACTTCAATCTTTAATTATTCCTGGCGCTTTTCCTGCTACCAGCTTATTCTTCCTTCTTTATTGACAAGGCACCTGAGGGACATTTTCCCACCGCTTCAATGATCGCCTGGCTACTGGCATGTTCCAACTGGATCCAGGGTTTTTCCTTTGGCCGGAAAACCGAACCGAGGTTACGGACACAATTGCCGGAATGCTGGCATAAATGGGGCTGCCAGATCACCGTGATCTCGCCATTGGAATAGGCTCTTTTATCAGATTCAGCGGACATACAATAAGGTTTTGTACTTGGAGATATCCTTAAAGTTACCACAATACCGGCAAAGGAGATTCACATAACCTTCCAACCACAATTGAATCATTTACCACAGGGGGCGCTTGTTTAATTAGTTGCAACAAGCAAAACAGCCTGTTCAAAGGTGGTGATAATTTTTACCTGCAGCATTATTTTGCTTAATCTACTAATCAAGACAAATAGGTCTACCAGAATTTCCAAAAAGGCTTCTTACCCTTGCCTTCGCCTGTCATGATGCGGATGACCCTTTCTGAACGCCAATTTTCATGGTCTGGCACCTTTTGCCAATTAATATTTACAATCTCGATCCTCTGGTCAGCAGTGCCTGCCCAGTTGACTTCAAAAGCATGCTTCCTCAGTGTATCAACTACGAGGTCGGCTATAGAAATATCATCCTTCTCCCTTTCGCTTGTACTGCCAAAACCCAGGTATAAATTCCTGATATTAGGGTCAATGGCCCGGGCCAGGTCTTGTGAGTGGTAATAGCAATACCCTAATGCATGGATCCCCATTTCCTTCAAGTTATCAATGGTTGCCATACAATCTTCCACGCCATCCTGTCTGGTATGACCGGCATGGTGAAGGCAAACGATCCTGGCTGCTATCAATTCATCAAATGCTTTAGCCAGGCGGTCGAAGTCGGTTGGTCTTTTCCAGCCAAGGCTCTCTTCCTGGTGTTGTTGGTATTGTTCTGCAATGACTTTCCTTAGCCAGTCTTCATCAAAATCTTCTACATCATAGAACATATCGCGTATGCTGTCAAAAAGTTCGGCTTCCTGTTCAAAACCAAACCGGATATCCAGGGCGAGCTGTTCGAGGGCTTCGGTTTTAATGGAGGGAGACATGAATCGATTATTTTTATTGATTAGTAAGTATCCTTAGTTTTTGAATCACCTGCATTGTTCTGTTTCCTTTAATTGTAAGGTAGTATTGGCATTTGGGCTGATCAGGAAATTTATTTGGATTGTCATTTGATCAACTTCTCCAGGAAAAGATTGATCACTTCAACCGCGATCAGGATGATGATGATCCATTCCAGCGTAGTGCTGTTGCGGTTTTGGAGGAGGTCCTTGAAGAGTTCGAGGTTTTCTTTCACAATGGCCAACCCTTCCTCAATGGTTCGGAACCTGGCTTGGATATCGAAGGTGCGTTTGAGGCCAAGGTCGAGCTTGTTGAGGTTCTCGTCCTCCCAGGTTTCTTCAGGTGAGTCGAAGATATAGAGGTTCTCGGCGATCCGGTTCTTTAGGTTGAGGGTCTTGCCAATATAGCGTTTCAGGTTGGTGCCGCCCAATTCCAGTTTTCCCTTTACTTCCAGGGTCTGGGTATGGGTATTGGCCTCTGCGATCAATTGGTCGGTCAGTTGCTCAAAATGGTCGAGGGCAACCGACTGCGATACGTGCATCATAATGAGCCGCAGCATTTCCGGGTCGGCACTGGGGATCCCCACCTTATTGAATTCAAAATAGATCCTGTCCGCATTGGTATCAATATCGAT
Source organism: Flavihumibacter rivuli (assembly GCF_018595685.2). NCBI lineage: Bacteria > Pseudomonadati > Bacteroidota > Chitinophagia > Chitinophagales > Chitinophagaceae > Flavihumibacter > Flavihumibacter rivuli. The sequence continues at coordinate 1,366,820 of NZ_CP092334.1, read as the reverse complement.
CTCTTCACTCAGTCGCTTGTCGAGCGGATAACGGCAATAGGGGGCAATGAATTGCAGGAAGGTTGACATCTCCACTTCTGTCTGGTTCAGGAAGGAGACCACTCCGTATTTGATGACAAAGATGAACTTATCCTCTGCGATCCGGTACAATACCTCATCCGAATCGGAATGGTAGATCTCACCGGTAAAAGCAGTCTTGAGGTTTTTGATGTCTATGCTGTCTGCAACCTGGAAGGCCAATACTTTGTACATACACTGTATTTCGTTTCCCCCGGCGGGTGACCGGTAAAGGATCGGTTATACCTGTAAGATAGCAAAGATTCCCTTTCAGTGGTTGACTTATAGCCACTTCCCAACATAGTCGTTGATGGTATCGCGGAACTCACGGACATCTTTCTGGAAGTAACCCAAGCGTTCGTGCAGTTCTTTTGTTGGCTGGAGGTCCAATTCCACCAGCATGCCACGGATGCGAAGTTCATCCGCCAGGTGCCTGCCTTCTTCCATGAAATCGTTTTCGAGTGCAAGGCCCCTTTCATGGAGATCATTGATATTGAGGAGCAGGGTATTGCCCTGGGTATTGACCGGCCGATCCGTGTATCGGGCCAGCACTTCTCGGATGCGCTGTTCCCATACCATCAACTCGTTACGGTAGAATCCTAGCTTGCTGATACCATCCTTCACTTCGCTATGGATGGCATCGGCCTGGTGGTATGTGCGTTCCGTTGACATGGACTTATTTTTTAGTGAAATAAACCTATTGCAGGCAGATTGGGTTTGATAGCAATCATCGGCCGTCTTGACCTTGGTCAAAGTTATTGCCGCTATGAAGGACTAAATTGAATCCTAAATCCTGGCGTATGGAAAAGATCAGGGATATTGTGACGCTCTATGATCTATTGATCATGGAATTAAAGAGCCTGCATGAGGGAGAAGCCCATTGGGCAAAGGAATTGGAACGCATGTCGAACCATGCCACGGAACTGGAGTTGGCAGCCTTGTTCATCCGCGACAGCCAGTCGGCGCAGCGCCATGCAGGGAAATTGAGGATGCTATTGGAATCCCTGGGCAGCTCGGCAGCTGGACATAGGAATGCGGTGATCGGGGGTATTGTGCATGAACTGAATGAGTTAATGGCGAAATCTTCTGACCACGAGGTGCTGAATGCGGGAATGATCCTGATACAGCAGTGTGTGAATCATTATAATATTGCCAAGTACGGTACCCTGTCGGCTTATTGCAGGTTGCTGCAAAGGGAGGATTTTGCCGGGGAACTGCACCTGATGTTATTGGAAGAAAAGGAGCAGGATGAGCTATTGTCACGCCTGGCGGAGGAAAAGATCAATAAACAGGCAAAGTCTTCATTGATACTATAGGTGGGTTTTGCCACGAAGGCTCGAAGGCACGAATTTGCACAAAGGGCACAAGGTCTTCGTGTGTACTTAGTGTCTTAGTGTCTTCGTGGCCATCCCTAAGAAAGGCCTATTTTTTCTTCAACCAGGCGAGCACCTCATGGTCTTCTACCTGGGGAAAATCGTCATAGAATTGCCCGACGCCATAGAAAGTATCTGGTACCGATAGGCATACCAGATCATCCACCTCCGGTTGCAGTTTGGCTACCGCGCTATCGGAAGCCACGGGCACCGCCACCACCAGCCTGGCTGGCTGTGATTTCTTCAACATCCGTACTGTGGCCATCATGGTACTGCCAGTTGCCAACCCATCATCTACAATGATCACCACCTTTCCTTTCAAGTCGGGTAGGGGTTGATCATTCCTGAAGACCTTGTTCATTTCCTTCAGCCTCACCCTGGCCTTCTCGGTCGTTTCGCGTATATAGTTGTCCGTTACATCGGGATGGGGAACCATATAGGCATCTTCCAATCCCGCTGCGCCAATAGCATATTCTGGGTTGCCGGGATAGCCGATCTTCTTGGTAAGGACAATATCCAGTGGCATGTTCAGGGCCTTTGCCAATACATAGCCCATGGGAATGGCTCCGCGTGGAACGGCCAATACGATCCCTTCCTTGCCTTTATAGGCCTGGAGCCTGGGGACCAGTTGTTCGGCTGCGTCGATCCTGTTGCGGAACATCATGGGTTGGGCTTTAAAAGAGGTATTTGGTAAACCAATCGCCGGCCAACCGGCAGACTTCTTCCATCTTACCTGCTTCCTCGAAAAGATGGGTGGCACCTTCCACAATGGATAACTGTTTTATGCCCGGTAATTCGGCATAGGCAGTTTCATTCAACCGGAGCACATCATGGTCGCGGCTGCCCACAATGAGCAGGGTAGGTGCATTCACCAGGTGCAATTCGTCCATAGCGAGGTCGGGCCGGCCACCCCGACTTACTACGGCAGTGGTGGCGGGCAAATGTGCAGCAGCCTTTAGGGCTGAAGCCGCACCGGTGCTGGCACCGAAAAAGGCGTAGGGGAGGGCCTTGGTATTGGGTTGCTGGATGAGCCATTCTGTACCAAGCACCAGCCTTTCCGTCAGCAGGGGAATATTGAAGCGCATGGAATAGTCAATGTCTTCCATATCGGTCAGCAGGTCGAATAGCAGGGTGCCAAAATGCAGGCCATTGAGGAATCGGGCGACCATCTGGTTACGGGGGGAGAAGCGGCTGCTGCCACTGCCATGGGAAAAGATCACCATCCCTTTCGGGTTGGGGGGCAGGATGAGTAGTCCATCCAAATGGGTTCGGCCAACGGGTATCCTCACCGAGGCCTGGTCGATATTGGCCATGTTCATGCTTTGTTCAAATCTAGCGCCTTGGCGGGGTGGTCCGGCTGACCATCATCACGGCGGGGCTTGACCTTACTCATGGGATATGGGGGCCATTTCGGTTAACTTTAAATACCCTGTTTCAAAAGGCAGCGGAATTGGTCTAACAGTTAAGTATAAGCGATGTTACCTAAGAAACAATATCCCGGTCAGCCAGCAGAGATACCGGTGCCGGAAGAAGAGCCGGAACTGCAACCTTTCGAGGAGCCTGAGAGCCCGGCATTACCGGAGGAAGAGCCATTGGTTTTCCCCGAGGAAGAACCAGGCACGGATGAACCGGAGGAGATACCCCCACCGGGGAAGGAGTGAGGTTGGGGGCCACGAAGGCACAAAGGCAGTAAGGCAACACAAAGACCTTATGACCTTCGTGTGTACTTAGTGTCTTCGAGTCTTCGTGGCGAAAAAAACTTATCCTAAAATTGACCTGCCATGAGCCACCAAGCTTACCACGAAGAGTTATCCTCCGCACTACACTATGTGCCACTTACGGTGACAAGTGAAGCTTTCACCGAGGAAGGGGAGATTCCCCACCGCTATACCTGCGATGGTGCAGGTGTAAGTCCGCCATTGCATATCGGCGGCCTGCCCGAAGGTACCCAATCCCTCGCCATCATCGTGGATGATCCCGATGCCCCTGTTGGTACCTGGGTGCATTGGCTGGCCTGGAATATGCCCGCCACGCAACTTCTTAAGGAAGATGTGCATCCACCAGTGCAGGGCCGTAACGATTTCGGCGATAACCGCTATGGCGGACCCTGTCCACCAAGAGGCCCAGCCCACCATTACCATTTCAAGGTCTATGCGCTGGGTACCCAACTTGGCCTTGGGGAAGGAGCCCGGAAGATCGAGCTGGAAAGGGCCATGGGCAGCCATATCATTGGCTTTGGGGAGTTGGTGGGATTATACCAAAGGAAATAAATCCGCAATTGAACGACCATGAGCAATACTCCCCCAACCTCCCCAAATGGAAAAGACAGGTCGAAGAAAGGGCTGCCTGGCCCGGCCAGGTGGTATTGGTTCTATATCCTGCTCCTGGCATTGATCCTCCTGCCATACCTCTTTGGCAAGGGTTTAGGGGCTAAACAATTAAACTGGCAGGAATTCGAACAGTCCATCCTCCCCAAACATGCCGTAGAAAGGATCGTGGTGGTCAATGGCCAAACAGCACAGGTATACATTAAACCTTCATTCGTCAATGACCCTTATTTCCGCGAGGTGCTGAAGCCGAGGTTTGGCTCGGGTATCAGGCCCGGACCGCATTACGAGCTGGCCATTGGTACCATCGATTTGTTTGAACGGAAGATGGCCGATGCGCAACGCAATACCGCTGACAAAGAAAAAATCCCTATCACATACGAGACTACCCGTAATTGGGGCATTGCGATCTTCGAGTGGATATTACCGTTAGTCATCATGCTGGTGCTCTGGCGTTTCCTCCTGGGAAGGATGGGTACCGGTGATATCGGTGGGGGTTCTTCCATTTTCAATTTCGGGAAATCAACGGCCACCCTTCATGAGAAGGAGGACAAGAGTACCGTGACCTTTGATGATGTGGCAGGATTGGAGGAGGCTAAGACAGAAGTGAAAGAAGTAGTGGACTTTCTCAAGGACCCTGCACGTTATACCAGGCTTGGTGCCAAGATCCCCAAAGGTGTGATCATTGTTGGTCCACCGGGAACGGGTAAGACCCTACTCGTTAAAGCAGTTGCCGGCGAAGCACAGGTGCCTTTTTTTTCTATTAGTGGTTCCGAGTTTGTGGAAATGTTCGTAGGGGTGGGTGCTTCCAGGGTACGCGACCTTTTCCGCCGTGCCAAGGAGAAAGCGCCTTGTATTGTGTTCATTGATGAGATCGATGCGGTGGGCCGCTCAAGGGGAAGAAATGCTTTTTATACTGGTGCCAATGATGAGCGGGAGAGTACCCTGAACCAGTTGCTGACAGAGATGGATGGTTTCTCCACCAATAGCGGCGTCATTGTGCTGGCGGCCACCAACCGTGCTGATATGCTGGATCCAGCCCTGCTGCGTCCTGGTCGGTTCGACCGCCATATCTACCTGGAATTACCCAGCCAATTAGAGCGCAAGGCCATCTTCAAAGTCCATATGCGGCCGCTGGTGATGGCCGGGGATGTAGATGTGGACTTCCTGGCAGCACAAACACCGGGGTTCTCGGGGGCCGATATTGCCAATATCTGCAATGAGGCGGCATTGATTGCGGCTAGGAGGAAGAAGGATAAGATCGAAAGGGTTGATTTCATGGATGCCATCGATCGCATCATTGCGGGTTTGGAGCGGAAGAGCAAGATCCTCTCACCAACGGAGAAGACGATCATTGCCTATCATGAAGCAGGGCATGCGGTGACCAGTTGGTACCTACCGCATGTTGATCCGCTGTCGAAAGTATCCATTATACCGCGAGGCAAGGCCCTGGGGGCGGCCTGGTACCTGCCGGAAGAAAGGCAGCTGAGGACCGAACTGGAATTGACGGAAAAGCTTTCTGCAACACTGGGTGGCAGGGCTGCAGAACAGTTGGTGTTTGGGGAGGTTACTTCTGGCGCCCTCGATGACCTGGAGAAAGTGACCAAGGAAGCCTATAAGATGGTGGCCTACCTGGGCTTCAATGAAAAGATAGGGCAGGTAAGTTTTTATGATTCCACGGGTACGTATGAATCTTCCCTGCAAAAGGCCTACAGCGAAGCAACGGGAAGGTTGATCGATGAGGAAGTGCGCAAACTGGTGGACAAGGCTTACCAGGCAGCCCTGGAATTGTTAACGGAGCATCGCCCGCAATTGGAGGCATTGGCGCAATTTCTCTTGAAAAAGGAAGTGGTGTACCAGGAAGACCTGGTGGGGCTTTTGGGTAAACGACCTGTGGCAGAAGCGCAGGTAATAGAAGGGCCACAAAGTCACTAAGGCTCCAAGAAACACAAAGACCTTTGTGCCTCTTCGTGTCTTCGAGCCTTCGTGGCATAAAAACCAACCTAACGGTGATGCGTAGCCAAAAACTGCTGGCAGCTGTATTTGAGTTCAATAAAATGCTGCTCAACCGTTTTCATCCTGTCACGCAGGGTGTTCTGCTGTTGGGTCACCTGGGAAGCATATTTTACATCCTGCTCCATTTTTTCTTTCTCTTCGAGCCTTGCTTCCTGCGCAGCCAGTTCCATGCCAATGCCACCAAACTCGGACCGCAGGCCCGAAAACTGGTTCAGGAAATACTCCGCATTCTCAGCGAGGTGGGGAATGGTATTGCTGTGGATCAGGTCTGAGAGACTGGCTTCAAAACCTTCTATCTCACCGGAGTAGAATTCGATGGTGTTGTGCCAGTCCTCCAGTTCCTCATGGTAGTGGTTAATGATTGAATTGGGCATGGGTTGTTCGTTCGTTAAAGAGTATTAAAAAATTTGGGCCACGAAGACACTATGGCTCGAAGGCGCACAAAGGTCTTAGGAACTTCGTGTTACTTGGTGTCTTCGCGCCTTAGTGGCAAAAAAGAACTACAATTTCACCAACTCATCCTTCCCCAACCGTTTCTCAGGTGGCACATATTGCAGTCCCAGAAGCTGGTAAATTTCCTCCTCTGTTTCACCGGCCAGTCTTTTATTGGTGGCTGAATCGAAGACACCGTATTCGTTGATCTTCCAGCCCTTGTTCTTCGCGATCGTGCGCAATTGGATATTGTGTTCCTTGCTTCCGGTGAAATAAAGCAGGGCTGCCCCGTATTCATAATCATGCACGATCCGGATATCCACTTGAACCCCGCCATCCTTCAATACCACGCTGGCCCGGGTTTCCCCGCTGGCCAACACCCGTTCTACCTGTGGCAGGGAGGTGAATTGTTTCACGATCCGTTTCCATTCCCTTCGATCTGCCGTAAGGATGATATCAATATCCCCAACCGTTTCTTTCTTCCTTCTCAAACTTCCTGCCAGGTAGGCGAGATGTACCCCACTGATACGCCGCAATTCCTCCAGCATTACCTGGCCTATCCGTTCCGCTGTTGCCAGGGGCATCCGTGCTTTTTCCTGGCTGACCTTCAAAACCTTCTTCAGGTTATCGATCTTCTTTTGGGCAAAGCCCTTAAGGCCTTCCAGTTTCCCTTCAGCCACGGCCCTGGAGAGTGCCTCCCGGTTCTCCACTTTCAATGTGTCGTGCAGCGTCCTTACTGTTGCGGGACCAATGCCTTCTACATCCATTAGTTCCAGCAGGTCCAGTGGGACCTTCTTCCTTAGTTTGTCAAAGGTCTTGATGCTGCCAGTGTGCAGGTATTCGTTGATCTTTTCCGCAATGCTTTCCCCCACACCCTTCAGCTCATCGAGTTGCTTGATATCATCCATCATTGTGTCGATGGGTTCTGACATATTGCTGATGGTACGGGAGGCTGTTTCATAAGCGATGGCACGGAAGCGCTCACCTGGTCCAAGGTAACGGTAACAGTCTGCCATTTTCCGGAAGATCGCTGCTAACTCCTTGTTGTGGTTGGGGGATTTTATGGTTGTTGAATTGGCCATAAATTGCTTCCTATAAGTTACGACAATATTGTAGTTTACAGGTATGAAAAAGATCGTTTTACTGTTCATTGTTGCCTTGCTTCCTGCATTCATCCTCAGGGCGCAGGATATGGGCCTGTTTGAAAAGAAGCAATTCGTGAGTTCAAAAGGCGATACCCTTCGGTACAGGATCCTGCTGCCTAAGCAATACGATCCATCCAGGAAATACCCGCTGGTAGTATTCCTGCATGGCGCAGGGGAGCGGGGCAGTGACAATGAAAAGCAGTTGACCCATGGTGCCAAACTTTTCCTTGACGAGAAGAACCGCGAGCAATTCCCCTGCATCGTGGTATTCCCGCAATGTCCCGCTAATGACTATTGGGCCTCTGTAAGCATAGACCGAAGCAAGCAACCGCTGCTGATGGATTTTAACTATACCCGCCCGATGCGGGCCCCATTGGTGTCCGTGATAGAGCTGACCAATAGTTTGCTGAATGAAAAACTAGTGGACAAAAAGCATGTATACATCACCGGTCTATCAATGGGGGGTATGGGCACCTTCGAAGCTGTTTACCATAATCCCCGCCTTTTTGCCGCAGCGCTTCCGATCTGCGGTGGGGGAGATGCCAATAGTTACAATAAGAATACTGCACGTATTCCTTTCTGGATCTTCCATGGCGATGCCGATCCTGTTGTGGGTGTTGCCGAATCAAGGAAAATGGTCGATCGGTTAAAGAGCCTGAAAGCATCGCCTCGTTACAGTGAGTATCCGGGAGTTGGCCATAATAGTTGGGATAATGCCTTTGCAGAACCTGATTACCTTGGTTGGATGTTCAGTAAGAAGCGCAGGAAATAAAACCTATTGGGTTAATCCTCGCACCTCTCTAAAACCTGCATGTATAGCGGGTTTGGTTAGCTTAACAATGATTGCACATTTTCTATTTTCATGAAATTTTAATCTGCATTAACATGGGCAGGAAGGGTTTCTTAATAGCTTGCGGAGGAATTTAATAGGGCCTGAACAATCGTTCAATAATCCCGTTAATAAGTCCGATGCAAGCATTTAAACCCAAATTGCTCTCTTTTTGTATCAGCCTTCTTTGGCTGTTACTGGCTTCTTTTGATGCCAGGGCGGATTTTTTTGGGGAAAGTCCAGAGCCATGCAGGATCACTGCCAAAGCGCCGCAGCTGCAACATAGTCTTGAAACAGTGGAGTTTGGTCCTGCAGAGGTTTTGCGTGCCTGCTGCAGCAGGTTCAACCTGGTGCCGGATGGTTTAAGGGCAGCCTGTTACCGGGTGATTTTGCAAGTGCCTGTGGCTGAACGGAACGAGGATATGCCCGATCTATCTTCCCTCCAGGTTAGCTTTTTTCCTTATATTCGATATGACTTTCTCAAGAGCCCTGATTTCGTGGGCTACCTATTCCGATTGACGCCATTTTAATGTGAATCCCATTGCTTGTTAAGTGTTGGATCCTAATCATTAAAATGTAAAATATGTCACGACTGAACTGGCTACTGGTTCTTGCTACCCCATTGTTTATTGCCGGCTGTACAGCCAATTCCGCAGAGAAAAATAAGAAAGATATTCCTGAAGTGCCGGTAATGGCGCTCACCCAGGTTGATACCCTCTTGAATTCCGCTTATGTAGCGGATATCCAGGCCGTGCGAAACGTGGAGATCCGTTCAAAGGGTCACGGCTTCCTGGAAAGTATCCTGGTTGATGAAGGCCAATTTGTAAGGAAAGGACAGGTTTTGTTCAAGATGAATAAAGCGGAGTTCGCCAATGCGTTGGCAAAGGCGGATGCCAATTACCTGAATGCCCTGGCTGAAGTAAAATCGGCTGAGCTGGAAATGCAGCGGGTGAAGCTGTTGGCAGAAAAGAATGTGGTGGCCGGATCTGAACTTGATTTGGCGAAGGCTAAGCTGGATGCGTCACGCGCCAAGGCAAAAGAAGCCCAGGCAGAGAAAGAAAGGGCGGCCCTTAATTTGTCCTATGCTGAGATCCGTGCACCTTTCGATGGCTATATCAACCGGATCCCATTGAAGGCTGGTTCATTGCTGGAAGAAGGTTCATTGCTCACCACCTTATCGGATAACGCAGAAGTATATGCGTATTTCAATGTATCCGAGAATGAATACTTACAATTCTCCCGAAAAAAGCAGGAGGGGTCGGACGATCCCATTGCCTTGGAACTGGCCGATGGCTCCCATTATAAATACCACGGAAAGATCGAGACCATGGAGGGGGAGTTTGATGAAAGTACGGGTTCCATTGCCTTCCGTGCACGCTTCCCGAATCCTGACAGGCTCCTGAAGCATGGCGCCACCGGTAAAGTAAAACTCACCAATGCGGTGAACGATGTGGTAATGGTTCCGCAGAAATCGGTTTTCGAGATCCAGGATAAATCATTTGTGTTTACCGTGGACCAATCCAATCGCATCCACCAACGCAGCTTTATCCCCGGCAGCCGCCTGGCACAATCCTACCTGGTAGTATCAGGTTTGCAGCCCGGTGAGAAGATCGTTTATGAAGGCGCGCAGAACCTGCGTGATGGTATGGAAGTGAAGCCGCGCTACACTGTCGTTAAGCAATAATTAATTCTGGAAGCCCATAACCGGCAGCCACCTGGCAGGTGGCTGCTCAATATAGTCATATACATATGGTAGAAACTTTTATCCGGCGACCGGTGTTGTCGCTGGTGATCTCACTGATCATTACCCTGCTGGGTTTGTTGGCCCTCTTTACCCTCCCGGTAACCCAATTCCCTGATATCGTACCCCCTTCAGTGGTAGTAACTGCAAAGTACACCGGTGCTAACGCTGAAGTATGTGCGAAAGCCGTGGCCACACCGCTGGAACGCGCCATAAATGGTGTGCCCGGCATGACCTATATGTCCTCCGTATCCAGTAACAACGGGAATACCCTGATCCAGGTATTCTTCAAAGTAGGTACCGATCCTGATGTGGCCGCCGTAAACGTCCAGAACCGTGTGACCACGGTATTGGATGAATTGCCGGAAGAGGTGATCAAGGCGGGTGTGACCACGGAGAAGGAAGTGAATAGTATGCTGCTATACCTGAACGTGATGAGTAAGGATACCGCTGCAGATGAAGCTTTTATTTACAATTTTGCCGATATCAATATCCTACAGGAATTGAAGCGTATTGATGGTGTGGGCTTTGCCGAGATCATGGGCCAACGTGAGTATTCCATGCGTGTATGGCTGAAACCCGACCGCATGGTAGCCTATACTGTTTCGGCTGAAGAAGTGGTGCAGGCCCTGCGTAACCAGAATATTGAAGCGGCCCCTGGTAAACTGGGCGAAAGCTCTGGAAGGGAAGCCCAGTCCATGCAATATGTGCTCCGCTATACCGGTAAGTATTTCGAGCCCAAACAATATGAAAACGTTGTGATCCGTGCCAAGGAAGATGGATCCCTGTTAAGGTTGAAAGATATTGCCGATGTGGAGTTTGGTTCCATGACTTATAGTATGGCATCCAAGACTGATGGGCGGCCTGCGGCATCCATTATGTTGAAGCAGCGACCAGGCTCCAATGCGAGGGAGGTGATCAATGCAGTGAAGGAAAGGATGGCGGAATTGAAAGAAACCTCCTTTCCTCCGGGAATGGAATTCAATATCGCTTACGATGTATCACGATTCCTGGATGCTTCCATCAAGGAAGTTCTGAAGACCCTGGTGGAAGCTTTCATCCTCGTGTTCATCGTGGTGTTCATCTTCCTGCAGGATTTTCGTTCTACCCTGATCCCAGCATTGGCCGTACCAGTGGCGCTGATCGGTACACTAGCCTTCATGCAGGCGCTGGGCTTCTCCATCAACCTGCTCACCTTGTTCGCACTGGTATTGGCCATCGGTATCGTGGTGGACAATGCCATTGTAGTGGTGGAAGCCGTTCACGTGAAGATGCACGAAGAACATCTTTCCGCCATGGATGCGACTGTTGCAGCCATGAAGGAGATCAGTGGTGCTATCGTGGCGATCACGCTGGTAATGTCGGCTGTATTTGTGCCTGTTGCTTTCCTCTCGGGACCTGTGGGGGTGTTCTACCGCCAATTCTCCCTGACACTGGCCATTTCTATCGTGATCTCCGGCATCAATGCGTTAACGCTTACCCCGGCGCTCTGTGCCCTGATGCTGAAGCATACCAACCCCAATGGCAAGGGCTGGTTGAAGGCTTTTTTCCGCAAGTTCAATAATGGCTATGATGGCATTGCGGGGAAATACAATGGCCTTATCAACCGCATTGCCGGCAGGCGTATGGTGACCTTTGGCCTGCTGATACTTTTCTGCGTTGCTACGTTTGGTGTCAGCAAGATCCTTCCCAGTGGATTCATCCCGACGGAGGACCAGGGTATGGTGTACATCAACGTGACCACGCCACAGGGTGCAACAGTGGAGCGTACCGAGAAGGTGCTGGATATGGTGCAGGCAGAGGCTTCGAAGCTAAAGTCAGTTGAATCGGTTGCCACCCTTGCAGGTTATAGCCTGGTGAATGAAGTGGCCGGTGCTTCTTATGGTATGGGTATGATCAACCTCAAGCCATGGCATGAACGGGAAGAGTCGGTAAATGATATCATGGCTATTTTACAGGAGAAGACCAAACACATACAGGACGCGCGTATTGAATTCTTCCCACCGCCAACGGTACCGGGCTTCGGTAACGCGAGTGGATTTGAAGTTCGACTGATCGATAAGACCGGTTCAGGTAACCTGCAGCAAACAGACCAGGTGACCAGGCAATTCATTGCCAGCCTGGAAGCTTCCCCTGTAGTCAGCGCGGCCTTCACCAGTTTCGATCCCAGTTTCCCTCAATACCTGGTGCATGTTGATCATGATATGGCAGCGAAGAAAGGGGTGACTGTGGACAATGCAATGAGTACCCTGCAAACCCTGTTGGGTAGCTTTTATGCCACCAACTTCATCCGCTTCGGTCAGATGTATAAGGTTATGGTGCAGGCTTACCCTCAATACCGTAAAGGCCCTGAGGATATCCTTCAATTGTATGTGAAGAATGACAGGGGGGAGATGGTGCCCTATTCCACTTTCATCAGGCTGGAAAGGGTGTATGGGCCAGAACAGTTGACCCGCTACAACATGTACACTTCGGCTATGATCAATGGTGATGCGTCGCAGGGCTATAGTTCCGGTGATGCCATTGCTGCCATAGAGGAAGCCGCTACCCAATTGCCGCGTGGTTTCAGCATTGAATGGAGTGGTATGACCCGTGAACAGGTGCTGTCCGGTAACCAGGCCGTTTACATCTTCATCATCTGTCTCATTTTCGTTTACCTGTTGCTGGCGGCGCAGTATGAAAGTTTTCTATTGCCCCTGCCTGTTATATTGTCCTTGCCAGCCGGGATATTCGGTGCATTCGCTGCATTGAAATTGTTCGGCCTCGAGAACAATATCTATGCGCAGGTGGCACTGGTAATGCTCATCGGTTTGTTGGGCAAGAACGCCATCCTGATCGTGGAGTTCGCCATCCAGCGAAGCAAGGAAGGATTAAGCGTTTTGGATGCAGCCCGTGAAGGAGCTGCCTCGCGTTTGCGTCCCATCCTGATGACCTCCTTTGCCTTTATCGCGGGCCTGATCCCGCTCTGTATGGCCAGTGGTGCCGGTGCCATGGGTAACCGTTCCATTGGGACGGCTGCGGCCGGTGGGATGCTGATCGGTACGGTCTTCGGGGTTTTGGTGATCCCCGGTCTTTACTTCCTCTTCGCATCCATGGGAAAGAAGGAAAAGCCTGTCATTCTGAACAATCAAGTAAATAACGAAAATGTATAAACGAAATAATTGGTCGCTGGTATTGATCGCTGTCTCTGCCTTTTGGGTGGTCACGGGCTGCCGGGTGGCAGCGCCGGTCAGGGAGCCGGAGGTTAAACAGTTGCCGGGTTCGGCAGGCAATGCAGCAGATTCCCTGGGTACTGGTGACCAGCCATGGAAACAGTTCTATTCCGACAAATTCCTGGCTTCACTGGTGGATACGGCCATGGTGAACAACCCCGATATGCAGGTGGCCATGCAGAAGATCGCTATTCTCAATCAGCAGGTGTTGCAGCGTCGTGCGGCCTTCTGGCCCACGGTGAATGCGGTGGTTTCTACAGGCGTGGATAACTACGGCGACTACACCATGAACGGTGTCGGCAACTTCGACTCCAATCTTTCACCTAATGTGACCGGTGACAAAAAGATCCCGGACCCGGTTACACCGGATTATTTCATTGGCCTGCGCAGCCAATGGGAAGTGGATCTCTGGGGTAAGCTGAAGAGCCAGAAGAAAGCGGCCATTGCCCGTTATGAAGCGTCCCGCCAGGAACAGCGACTCCTGTCTACCCAAATGGTGGCACAAGTTGCAGGACTCTATTACGAGTTACTGAGCCTGGACAATGAATTGGATATCCTCAAGAAGAATATCAACCTGCAACAGCAGGCGCTGGATGTAGTGAAGATACAGAAGCAGGGAGGGAGAGCAACCGAATTGGCCGTGCAGCAGTTTGAAGCGCAGTTGTTGCGTACCCAGGCCATGGAGTTTGGGGTGAAGCAACAGATCGTGGGAGTGGAGAACGAACTTAATTTCCTGTTGGGGCGATATCCGCAACCCATCCGCAGGGGTACTCCCATCCTGCAACAACCCCTGGCGCCAAACTTACGGCAAGGGGTGCCCGGTAATGCGTTGCTGAACCGTCCGGATATCCAGGCCGCAGAATGGCAACTGCAGGCTGCCAGGGCCGATGTGGCTGCGGTGAGGGCGGCTTTCCTGCCGGCTTTAACTATTAATCCCTACGCCGGATTGAACAGTTTCCGGACTTCGGTACTCTTCACGCCGGAATCTATTGCCTGGGGCGTTCTGGGCGGATTGAGTGCGCCAGTCCTGAACAGGAAGCAGTTGAAAGCAGACCTAAAGATTGCCGGTTCACAGCAGCTTACGGCTTTCTACCAATACCAGCGTAGCCTCCTGAATGCTTACCAGGAAGTTGCTACACAGTTGTCTAACCTCCGGAACCTGAATGAGCAATATGGATATAAGGAGCGCGAGTTCGCCATCCTTTCAGCTGCGGTAAGTACAGCCAGGGATCTCTACATAGGAGGATATGCGAATTACCTGGAAGTGATCACTGCACAGAAAGGCGTACTGGATGCAGAACTTGAACTGGTGAATAACCGGAGGAAATTGTTCGCTGCACAGGTTGACCTCTACAGGGCCCTGGGTGGGGGATGGAAGTAAACAGGAGAAAAACATTACTAATAAACACCTTCCAGTAAAACCGGTTAGTAGTTTTTTTCGGTTGTATGTTGATGTTAGATGCCAGTTGTAAAAAAAGAGCGCGTTTGCGCTCTTTTTTCTTCCTGGTAAGTTGGGTTCTATTTCATTGATTTGGCCACACGTTCCAGCAATTCCTTTGTCCTGCGGATACCGTCATCTTCTGAAAGTTTGCTTCCTTCGTATTCGATGCCGATATAGCCCTTGAAGCCCGATTCCTTCACGATCTTAAGCATCTTATAATAGTCTGTTTCGATGCAATTGCCTTTCTCGTCGAAGTCGTAACTCTTGGCACTAACGCCCTTGGCGAAAGGCATCAGTTCCTGGGTGCCTACATAACGGTCGTAGGATTCGAGGCAGTTCATCCAGTTAGCGCTATCGCGCTTAATGCAGAAATTGCCGAAGTCGGGCAGGGTTCCTACGTTTTTCAGGTTTACGGATTTCATTACACCTGATAACCACTGGCCATTGGAAGAGTATCCACCATGGTTCTCCACGATCACGTTGATGCCGGCCTTGGCACCATATTCTCCAAGTCTGTGGAGTCCATCGGCTGCTCGTTTGGCCACTTCTTCAGCGGTGCCTTTTCCTGCTGCATTCACCCTGATGGTCTTGCAACCCAGGAAGGCAGCGGCATCCACCCACTTGTAATGGTTCTCTACTGCCTTGGTGCGTGCAGCTTCATCCGCATCGCCCAGTTCCCCTTCACCATCGCACATGATCAGGTGGTTGGTTACCCCATTGTCTTTGCATCGCTTGAGCAGTTCATTCAGGTAGGCTTCGTCCTTTGCCTTGTCCTTGAAGAATTGGTTCACGTATTCCACTACGCTGATGCCAAAATCCTTCCTGGCTTTGGCGGGGAAGTCGAGGTTATCGAGTTCCTTCTTGAAAAGCGCTTTGTGGAGCGACCATTGGGCAAGGGAGATCTCGAAGAAAGGTTTGGCGGGTGCCGGTGCGGCAAAAAGAGGGTTGTCCAGTAAGGAGAGGCCTGCAACACCTGCAGCCAGGGTACCGGCCTGCCTGATGAATTGGCGGCGATTCGTTGACATGTTAAGTTGATTTATGAAGGCAAAATATACGAAGAAATCGGCTTGACCTGGCAGGTGGCAACCGTTCAATTTTGGTTGGTCAGTGGTGAGTGGTTGCAGAGGCGGTATGAGCGGTTTCCGGTCTAGGATGGTGTTAAATACTGATCAGGATCGGATAAAAAATTGCAGGCCTGCATATCTTGGTAACATGAAAAAGGTGCGTCACCATGAGCAGTTCAGCCTGGTTGGCGAATAGTCACCTCTCCACACCCCACCCGCCGAAGCTTTAACATAGGAGGAACTCCACATTTCCACACTTTGCCCTTTTAGCGAAGCGGAGGGGGGCCAGATCTAAACGAACCTAACCGGTTGGCATAGCTATCACATCTCCACATTTTCACATTTCCACATCTCCACATCTCCCTCCCTCCTCCTTACCTTCGCACCAATGAAACATCTTTCCGCCCTTTATAAATATTTCTGGAAATACCGCGTACGCTTCTTCCTGGGCATACTTTTCATAGTGTTGTCCAACTATTTCCGCATCCTGGCGCCCCAGATCACCGGATTCGTGATCGATGCGGTGGAGAAGCAGTTGCCTGGTTACCAGCCCAGGAAACAGGTGCATGCCTACGACCCGCTGGTGCAGTTCATGGTCGATTTTACCCACGATATGAGCTTTGGCAGGATAGTGCTACTCTGCGGTGTGGTATTGCTGGCAGTAGCCCTTATTTCCGGCTTCTTTATGTTCCTGATGCGCCAGACCATCATTGTAATGAGCAGGTATATTGAATATGAACAGAAGAATGAGATCTATAAGCATTACCAGTTGCTCGACCTGAGCTTTTACAAGAAGAACAGTACCGGTGACCTGATGAATCGCATAGCCGAAGACGTGAGCAGGGTAAGGATGTATACCGGTCCGGCCATCATGTACTTCATCAACCTGGCCTTTACCATCAGCTTCAGTGTATGGTACATGCTCCGGGCCAATCCCAGGCTGACCTTGCTGGTATTGGCTCCCCTGCCGTTATTGGCTATTACCATCTATTATGTGAACACCATCATCAACAGGAAAAGTGAGCGCATCCAGGCCTTGCTGAGTGACCTGACGACCACTGCACAGGAATCCTATTCAGGCATCAGGGTCATCAAGTCATTCGTGCAGGAGAAGGCCCAGCAACTTTTCTTTGAACAAAACAGTGAGGCCTATCGTCAGAATGCCATTGGCCTTGCCAAAGTGGAAGCCATCTATTTTCCATCGATGTCATTGATGATCGGTATCAGTACCCTGATGACCATCCTGGTGGGAGGTATCTATGCCATGCAGCCGGGATCGGGTGTGACCACAGGAACCCTGGCAGAATTCATCATGTACATTAATATCCTCACTTTCCCGGTGAGTGCCATCGGCTGGACGGCCAGCATGATCCAGCGTGCAGCTGCATCGCAGAAAAGGATCAATGAATTCCTGCAGACCGACACCCTGATCCACCAACCTGAAAACCCTGTTGAGCCTGCTTTTGAAGGCAATATCAGTTTCGACCAGGTAAGCTTTACCTATGCCCATACCGGCATCAGGGCGATGGATAAATTCACCCTCAACATCAATAAGGGCCAGAAAGTGGCGATCATTGGGCGGACGGGAAGTGGGAAGACAACCCTGGCCCAATTGCTGCTGCGCATGTATGACCCCAATGAAGGAAGTATCAGGATCGATGGGGTTGACCTGCGGTCCATCGACCTGCAGGCATTGCGCAACCAGGTGGCTTATGTGCCGCAGGATGTATTCCTGTTCAGTGATACCATCCGCAACAATATCGCATTTGGCCTGGGGGCAGCGTCGGATGAGCAGGTGGAAAAGGCGGCAAGGGCAGCCAGCGTCCATAAAGAGATAGAAGGATTCAGCCAGCAGTATGAGACCATGGTAGGGGAGCGGGGAGTTACATTGAGTGGCGGTCAAAAGCAAAGGATAAGCATTGCCCGCGCACTGGTAAAGGATCCTAAGGTAGTGGTGTTTGACGATTGCCTCAGTGCGGTGGATGCCAAGACAGAAAAACAGATTATCGGTAATCTATATGCGTTTTTGCATGATAAAACAGCAATTATCATCACACACCGGATATTCTCGCTCTTCGAATTTGATACCATTGTTGTGATGGAAGATGGTCGCATTGCGGAGATGGGAACGCATGAGGAATTAATCAATAACAATGGCTATTATGCCTACCTGTACGAGCACCAGCAAGATGACCAGGATGAAGACGCAGCTTGAATATAGGAGGAAACACTTATCGTAGGATAAAAGTTTTATAAAATTTTGCTAATTCATTTACATCCTTATATTTGCTCCTACTTAATTCAGAACCTAAAGAAATTTTTAACTGTACTAAAAAATCTACAACTGTGGCGTACGAGAACAACGACAAAAAGATGGAAAGCGTTTACAGTAAGCGTATCAGGGCTGGTAAGAGAAGGACTTACTTCTTTGATGTAAGGGCTACCCGTAGCAATGATTACTACCTGACCATTACTGAGAGTCGTAAGAAGTTTGATGATAATGGATATGACAGGCATAAGATCTTCCTGTACAAGGAGGACTTCAACAAGTTCCTGAAGGCGCTGACAGAAGCAGTAGATTACGTTAAGACAGACCTGATGCCAGATTTTGATTTCGATGCCTATAACCACGACAATCTCGCTGAGGATGGCGAAATTATCGAAAGCGTGGAAGAGACTGTTATCGTTGTGAACAACAACGCCAGCAGTGCCCAGCCAGCCGCCGGTAATGATGAAGAAGTTGACAAGTGGTGATTTTAACCAACCAATTGCTTATTCCAACGGCCCCGGTTTCCCGGGGCTGTTTTTTTAGGGATACTGCAGCATGATAAGCACAAATCTTTCCTCGCCAGCTTTTGAAATTGTTACTATGGGAGCTAATGACTGATTGATTACCTCGAAAAAATGGAATTACAGAAATTTCAGGTTTCCCAATCATTATCCATATTCCTTCTTCTTTTTGCTGTTGAGGTGCTAATTGGTTTTGGTCAAGGGTTATTGTTATTCCGCTTTCCATAACAGTTTAGTGCAAACGATGCTTTCTGGCCTGTCATCATTCTCCAATTAAATACCCGGGCTTCTTCCATCCCAACTCCCATCATGCATTAAGGTTAGGTTTCATGTATGTCGCAAAGCATCGAAACTGTTCAGGTTTTTGCATTAATCAGCAATAAAAACTTTGCGGAAAAACGCAAGCGAAGGCTTCGATTGTTATTTTTGTGTCAAATCATAAACACTAGCTCCGTATGAAATGGTCTGATTTCTTCACCTCTTCGGTTGGAAAGAAGTTCGTAATGGGTCTTACCGGATTATTCCTGATTTCATTCCTCATTGTACACGTAGGCATCAACGCCTGCATATTCGCCGATCTCCCCATCTTCAATGCCGATGATAATGGCACCATGTTCAACAAGGCTGCTCATTTCATGGGTTCAACCGTGGTGATCCGCATTATGGAAATTGGCCTTTTCGCCGGACTGCTCCTGCATATCGTTCAGGGTTTCATGCTGGAAGCAAAGAACCGTAGTGCCCGTGCAGTAGGTTATGAAGTGAACCTGGGGAACCGTGGCAGCAAGTGGTACAGTCGTGCCATGGGCTTGTTGGGTACCCTGATCCTGTTATTCCTGGTCTTGCACCTGGCCCATTTCTGGACTAAAGCCCGTTTCACCCATACCCTGGCCCCGGTAGCCTATAATGGCGTGGAAATGCACGATATGTTTGGTGAAATGAAGATCGTTTTCTCCCAGCTTTGGGTGGTGATCGTATATGTGTTGGGTTGTATCTCCCTTGGATACCACCTGGCCCATGGTTTCCAGAGTGCCTTCCGTACGGTGGGTGTACACAACAAAAAATACAATGTGCTGTTGGAATCACTGGGATTGGGCTTTTCCATCCTGGTTCCGCTGCTCTTTGCGCTGATGCCAATTGCCATGTACCTTGGCTGGGTAGCCTAAATGAAGGGCCTGCCTTCTGGTCATGTTGAAGGTATCCCAATAGCGTAAAGGCATTCAGACAACAAAATGGTTGTGTAAAACAAATACCGTGTAATTTCAACACTTTAACGAATCTAACTTAGGATATATGCTCAATTCTAAAATTCCCGCCGGACCTTTAGATCAGAAGTGGACCTATTTCAAGGGTCATTGTAAGCTGGTTAACCCGGCCAACAAGCGTAAACTGGAGGTGATTGTTGTAGGTACCGGTCTGGCAGGCGCTTCAGCCGCTGCCGCACTGGGAGAGTTAGGGTATAAAGTAAAGGCATTCTGTTTCCAGGATTCTCCCCGTCGTGCGCACTCCATTGCAGCACAGGGTGGTATCAATGCCGCCAAGAATTACCAGAATGATGGTGATTCCGTTTTCCGACTTTTCTACGACACTATTAAGGGGGGCGACTACCGTGCCCGTGAGGCCAACGTGCATCGCCTTGCTGAGGTGAGTGTAAATATCATCGACCAATGTGTGGCACAAGGGGTTCCCTTCGCCCGCGAATATGGTGGATTGCTGAGCAACCGATCCTTCGGTGGGACCCAGGTTCAGCGTACCTTCTATGCTGCCGGTCAGACCGGCCAGCAGTTGCTGATCGGCGCCTACCAGGCCCTGGAGCGCCAGGTGGCCCTGGGTAATGTAGCCATGTACAGCCGTCATGAAATGCTGGATGTGGTGGTTATCGATGGCAAGGCACGCGGTATCATTGTCCGTAACCTCGTTACCGGCCAGCTGGAGCGCCATTTCGGCCATGCGGTATTGCTGTGCTCTGGAGGTTATGGTAACGTATTCTACCTCAGCACCAACGCGATGGGTAGCAACGTAACTGCCGCCTGGAAGGCCCACAAGAAGGGTGCTTACTTCGGTAACCCCTGCTTCACGCAGATCCACCCCACCTGTATACCGGTTAGCGGTGACCACCAGAGCAAACTGACCCTGATGTCGGAATCTCTGCGTAACGACGGTCGTATCTGGGTGCCCAAGAAGCAGGGTGATGATCGCAAACCAAATGAGATTCCTGAAGAAGAAAGGGATTACTACCTGGAAAGAAGGTATCCTGCCTTCGGTAACCTGGTTCCCCGCGACGTGGCCAGCCGTGCTGCCAAGGAGCGTTGTGATGCCGGTTATGGCGTAGGAACTTCCAAGCAGGCTGTATACCTCGACTATGCTGATGCCATCCAGCGTTATGGCAAGGCAGAAGTGAATAAGCGCAATATCCAAGGTGCCAGTGCGGACATGATCACCGAACTGGGTAAGGAAGTGGTGAAAGAGAAGTACGGTAACCTTTTCGATATGTACGAGAAGATCACCGGTGAGAACCCCTACGAAGTGCCCATGCGTATTTACCCTGCCGTTCACTACACCATGGGTGGGTTGTGGGTTGACTACGAACTGATGACCACTGTTCCGGGTCTCTATGCCCTCGGTGAAGCCAACTTCTCCGACCACGGTGCCAACCGTTTGGGTGCCTCTGCGCTGATGCAGGGTCTTGCTGATGGCTATTTCGTTATTCCCTATACAATCGGAAACTACCTGGCTGATGAGATCCGTACACCGGCCATCCCAACCGATCACCCTGCCTTCGTTGCAGCGGAGAAGGAAGTGGCAGACAGGATCAACCAGCTGATGAATATCAATGGTAAGCAAACAGTAGAAAGCTTCCACAAGCGTTTAGGTAAGATCATGTGGGATAAGTGTGGTATGGCCCGTAACGAG
Source organism: Flavihumibacter rivuli (assembly GCF_018595685.2). Classification (NCBI taxonomy): domain Bacteria; kingdom Pseudomonadati; phylum Bacteroidota; class Chitinophagia; order Chitinophagales; family Chitinophagaceae; genus Flavihumibacter; species Flavihumibacter rivuli. Next base: position 1,345,483 of record NZ_CP092334.1, on the reverse strand, counting down.
GAAGGGTTAAAGCAGGCGATCGATGAGATCCGCCAGCTGAAGAAGGAATTCTGGTCTGATGTGCGCATCCCCGGTGGTATCAATGAAATGAACCCTGAGCTGGACAAAGCCAACCGTGTAGCCGACTTCATTGAACTGGGTGAATTGATGTGTATTGATGCCCTGAACCGTAACGAAAGTTGTGGTGGTCACTTCCGTGAGGAAAGCCAGACCGAAGAAGGTGAAGCCATGCGTGACGATGCCAAGTACGCCTATGTTGCTGCTTGGGAATACGCCGGCGAACACAACTGGAACCTGCATAAGGAAGAGCTGATGTTCGAAGTAGCGAAGCCGAGTCAGAGATCCTATAAATAAGTGGTAGTCATGTGGACATGTGGATATGTGAACATGTGGACATGTGCGGATATTCATACCATTGGATTTAATACTCCCTACCTTGTTTTGGGTTATTAAACGGTAGTAGGATAGTGTAGGAATTGTTAGGTTGCTGTAAAATTGATGATATGCAGGAGCCTAACAAGATTGTAGGGATGACATTGGATTTTGCTGTCGAAATTTTGAAGTTCTGTGAAATATTGAGAGGATTGAAACAGTATGACCTGGCCAATCAACTGATGCGTTCAGGAACAAGTCCCGGAGCGCATGTTTTTGAGGCCCAGCATGCAGAAAGTAAGGCTGATTTTATTCATAAGATGAAAGGAGCTGTTAAGGAAACGAGTGAAGCCCTTTTTTGGATAATTGTATGTGAAAGAAGCGACCATTTGCCTACTTCAACCCAGCTAAGGGTGCAAGCGGAAGGTATCATAACTGTTATCAGCAGGATCATATTAACTGCTAAAGCCTCCCGATAATTTGATTAATAGTTGATTCGTAAATTGGATTGTAATTATTAATGGATGCTGGTTATGATGTGGATTCTCATGTCCACATATTCACATATCCACATATCCACATAATAAATGAATATGGAACACTACACCATGAACCTCACACTCAAAGTGTGGAGACAGAAGAACAGTCAGGACAAAGGACGTTTTGAAACTTACCAGGTGAAGAATATTTCTTCGGAGATGTCCTTCCTGGAGATGTTCGATGTATTGAACGAGGAATTGATCCGCGAAGGCAAGGAACCTATCGCATTCGACCACGATTGTCGCGAGGGAATCTGCGGTATGTGCTCCATGTATATTGACGGTAAGCCCCATGGTCCCTGGCATGCCAATACCACCTGCCAGCTCCACATGCGTGCGTATAAGGATGGTGACACCATCGTGGTAGAACCCTGGAGGGCCAATGCTTTCCCGGTGATCAAGGACCTGGTAGTGGATAGGACTGCCTTCGACCGTATCATCCAGGCTGGAGGATACATCTCTGTAAATACCGGTAATGCTGTTGATGCCAATGCCATTCCCGTAGAAAAAGATAAAGCGGATGCCGCTTTCGCTGCTGCAGCTTGTATCGGTTGCGGTGCCTGCGTTGCAGCCTGTAAGAACAGTTCTGCCATGCTTTTCCTTTCTGCCAAGGTTTCCCACCTGGCCTTGTTGCCTCAGGGTGGTCCCGAGCGTAAGGGTCGAGTGCTGAACATGGTGGCCCAGATGGACCGTGAAGGATTTGGCGCTTGTACCAATACTGGTGCTTGTGAAGCCGTTTGCCCGAAGGAAATTTCCATCGCCAATATCGCTCGCCTCAATGCGGAATACATTGGTGCTGGCCTCACTGCTGAGAAATAATCGCAACTAATCATAAGTAAAGGGTCAATGCAGGTAATCCTGTTTTGACCCTTTTGTTATATTCAATAGCCTGGTCAGGGCAGGCTCAGCCACCTGCGTAGATCAGTTTTTCACCATCCTTAAGGATATACCCCTTCCATGGATATAGCTTGAGTTGGCCATTCTCCCAGCTATGGCCACCTTCCTTTCCCTTCCGCTCCAATAGGATAGAACCCTTCTTCCCCGGTAGCCAGAGTTCAGCTTTTGATTGGTCGGCATTGAAAAATATATAGGCCGCTTCTGCCTTACTGGCCATTTCACCATTTGCATTCAGCCTTGTCGCGCGTTCGAATAATCGGATACATTCCTGCTGAAGTTCCGACCAGGTGTAGCCTGTTGCGCCAATGCAACCATGGCTGTCGCGATCAGCCCCTGTCATGGTTTCCTTTGCATATTCCAGTCCTGCCGGGGTAAGCATGTAACTGATTAGCTTACGCTGACCAATAACCGAATTTTCCTCTTTAGGCGATCCGGGAACAGGAAAGGTCCTTTTCAGCCTATTTTCAGCTATGAATATCGAATCATGTCCGTCATATCCTTCGAACCTTCCACCCGGTCCTTTATCGGCATCCGTAATTTCTGGTAGGGCTATGGTTCGGAGTTGCTGTTGCCCATCAAGGGTGAAGGGCAGGATAGTGCCATATGACCCGCTCCCCGCCGCCTGGGTGATGATATAGACCTCATTGGTATCATTGCCATCAAGATCGGCGACCAGGGTATTGATGATCGGGTCCTTTTCCCCTGCATCGATAGTGTTTTCAGGGTTTCCCTTGAGGAACACCTTGATCCTGGATAGGCTTGCTCCCAGGGAGTTGTCTTCTGCAACAGCAAACTCCAGGCCATGTCCTGCGGGGAAATAACTGGTATCGATCGTTTCGGAACCTGCTATGGCCCCGGTTGGCTCTTTTTCCTTTTGCTGGGAAGCGTTCCCACAGGCAATGGAAAGGAAAACCAGCCCGGTAAGTAGAATGATCAAACTTTTCATACAAAGACGGTGAGATAAGTTAAAGTTAGATAAGTTAAACATTTGTGTAATATAAAAGCACTTTTTGTTAAGTGGTTTACGATAAGAGCTCCGTTAAAATTGGAATGTTCAAACGGTGCGCAAAAGCTCATGCTTTGTTCGTACCTTTGCGCCTCGAAAAAGGGAGATATATATGATTTCGGTTAATAATGTTACGTTGTCCTTTGGTAAAAGGGTGTTGTTTGACGAAGTGAACCTGAATTTCACGAAGGGCAACTGTTATGGTGTGATTGGTGCCAATGGTGCCGGTAAGTCCACCTTCCTCAAGATCCTGTCCGGTGAAATAGAACCCAACAAGGGTACTGTTACCATCACCCCTGGTGAAAGGATGGCGGTATTGAAGCAAAACCACTTTGCCTATGATGAGGTGACGGTTTTGAATACCGTGCTGATGGGGCACCAGAAGATGTGGGAAGTGATGCAGGAGCGCGATGCCATCTATGCAAAAGCTGATTTTACTGAAGAGGATGGTATGCGTGCCGGTGAGTTGGAAGCTGAATTTGGTGAAATGGGCGGCTATACTGCGGAAAGTGATGCGGGAAGCATGTTGAGTGAATTGGGTGTTCCTGAGCAGTTCCACCAAAGCCTGATGAAGGATATCCCTGGTAACATGAAAGTGAGGGTGCTCCTGGCCCAGGCCATTTTTGGAAACCCTGACATCCTGTTGCTGGATGAACCTACCAACGGCCTCGATATTGAAACCATCAGCTGGTTGGAGAACTTCCTGGCCGATTACGAGAATATTGTATTGGTGGTATCGCACGACCGTCACTTCCTGGATGCCGTATGTACCCACGTGGCCGACGTCGACCGCCAGAAGATCAAGATCTTTACCGGTAACTACACTTTCTGGTACGAGAGCTCACAGTTGATGAGCCGCCAGTTGAGCGATAAGAACAAAAAGGTAGAGGAGAAGCGTGCTGCCCTTATGGAGTTCATTGCCCGATTCAGTGCCAATGCTTCGAAGTCCAAGCAGGCTACCAGCCGTAAGAAGGCCCTGGAAAAATTGACGATCGAAGAGATCGAACCCAGTAACCGCCGCTATCCTGGTATCATCTTCCAGCCACAGCGCGAAGTGGGCAACCAGATCCTGAACGTAGAGAACCTGGCTGCCTCTGTAGATGGCCGTGTGCTCTTCGATAAAGTTACCTTCAGTGTAAACAAGGGTGATAAGATCGCCTTCCTTAGTAAGGACCCCCTGGCGGTAACCCGTTTCTTCGAGATCATCAATAATAATGGCAAGGCGGATAGTGGAAAGTTTGAATGGGGTACTACCATTACCAGTGCTTACCTGCCATTGGAACACAACGATTTTTTCACCGAGGGCTTGTCCCTGCTGGAATGGTTGCGCCAGTTCGTACCATCGCATGTGACCGATGCCGATGAGCCATTCCTTCGCGGCTTCCTGGGAAAGATGCTCTTCAGCGGTGATGATATCATGAAGAAGACCAATGTGCTGAGCGGGGGTGAAAAAGTGCGTTGTATGATCAGCCGGATGATGTTGCAGAACCCCAACCTGGTCATGCTCGACCAGCCTACCAACCACCTCGACCTGGAAAGTATCCAGAGCTTCAACGAAGGTTGTCAAAGCTTCCCTGGAATCGTAATGCTTACCTCGCATGACCATACCTTCATGCAAACGGTAGCCAACCGAATCATCGAATTGACGCCTACCGGTATCATCGACCGCCTCATGACCTTCGATGAATACCTGGATGATGATAGGGTAAAGCAATTGCGGTCAGAAATGTACGCCGAACAGGCGCTTGCCTGATCTTGTTAAATAATCCATTTAAAGGCCGGCTTGCCGGCCTTTTTTGTGGCCTTTACCTTGCGCAGGGAGGGTGTTTTCACGGAGCAGGTCGGAGCCGGGTCGGAGCCGGGTCGGAGACGGGTCGGAAACGGGTCGGAGACGGGTCGGAAACGGGTCGGAACTGGAAAGGGAAAACGGAGCTGGGTTTCGGGCAATAAATGCTATTTTTAAACGCTATAAATAAACCTGGTGCTTGTTGAGACGGCTGTTGATATGTATCCTTTTGCTTACTTCTGTGTTTGGGGCTGTTGGGCAGGAACCAATGGCCCGTCCGCAACAGCTATCTAATCTTAGGATCAAGAAAGTGCCGGTACAACAGTCTCCCTTCAGGCTGGATTCCCTTAGCCTGGTTCCCGGTACCATCCAGGTTACCGGTCTTGCAGATTCCCTTTATTCCATCGATTGGCTGAATGCTACGATCACCTGGAAGACCTTGCCGCCCTTCGATTCTATTCTGGTCCGCTACCGAGTATTTTCAACCCGGCTCAATGCAAAGGCAAGCAGGATGGATTTTGACAGCCTGCTGAACCAACAGGTCGCACAGGTCGTCATCAGGGGGAATACCGGCCAGAAAGCTGGTGAAGGGGATTTCTTCAACTTCGGGAACATTACCTATTCCGGTAGCTTCGGAAGGGGCATCTCTTTTGGTAACAGCCAGGATGCTGTAGTCAGTTCTACCCTGAACCTACAGATCAACGGTTACCTGGCAGATAGTATTGAGATCGCGGCAGCCATTACCGACAACAATATCCCTATTCAACCCGATGGAACAACCCAACAGCTGAATGAATTTGACCGCATCTTTTTGCAGTTCAGGAAGGATGCCTGGAACCTTAGCCTGGGTGATATCGATATCCGGCAGAACAGGAATTATTTCCTGAACTTCTACAAGCGTTTGCAGGGTGCTTCTTTTGAGAATACTTCCCGCCTTGGGAGCAAGGTTACCAACCATACCCTGGTCAGCGGGGCCATCGCGAAAGGTAAGTTCACCCGTAATATTTTACAGGGGCTGGAAGGCAACCAGGGACCTTATCGCCTGCAGGGGGCCAATAACGAACTCTTTTTCGTGGTACTGGCAGGAACGGAAAGGGTATACATTGATGGGGAACTATTGCAGCGTGGGGAAGACCGTGACTATGTCATCAACTACAACACCGCAGAGATCAGGTTCACGCCAAGACGCATGATTAACAAGGATCGCAGGATTCAGGTGGAGTTTGAGTATGCCGACCGGAATTACCTTAACACCAACCTTTACCTTGCCAATGAAACGGATTTCTCCGGTAAGTTCAGGCTGCGTATGGCTGCCTTTTCCAATAACGATGCGAAGAATTCACCTATCAACCAGACGCTGGATGCCAGCCAGAAGAATTTCCTGGGCATATTGGGCGATAGCATCCAATATGCTTATTACCCCGTTGCGGCCATTGATACGTTTGCACCGGGAAAGATCCTTTACAAACGGGAATACATCACTCTGAACGGTCGACCTGATTCCATCTATGTGTATTCCACCAATCCGGATAGTGCCCGGTATAACCTTTCGTTTGTTGATGTGGGTGAGGGAAGGGGAAACTATGTTCCGGACCTGAATGCAGCCAATGGTAAGGTATACAGGTGGGTTGAACCTATCAACGGACAGCCACAGGGAAGGTATGAGCCGGCCACTTACCTGGTAACTCCCAAGACCCAGCGGGTGGTCACTGTTGGAGGTGATTACTATGTTTCTGATAAGACAATGGTTTCCGCTGACCTTGGGTATAGCCGTTATGATGTTAATACCTTTTCGGCTAAGGATAAGGATAATGACAAGGGCCTTGCTGCCAAGCTTCAACTAAAGCATATACTCCCCTTGAATAAGCAACTGAATCTCCAGGGAGATGGAGGGTTCGAATGGGTGGAGTCGAGCTTTAAACCCCTGGAACGCCTGCGGAATGTAGAGTTTACGCGTGACTGGGGCCTGCCCTTGCAAGTAACACCCGCCGATGAAACCATCTATAATGCCGGGCTTGAATTGTTTGATACCAAACAGAACAAGCTGCGTTACCAGCTTACAGGTTACAACAGGAGCGATGGATTCAATGGAATCCGGAACAGTCTCTTTCATGTACAGGAATTGAAAGGCTGGCGTTTCAACAACCAGTTTGCCTATACGCAGTCTGAGAACTCGCTGGATAAAGGCTATTTCCTTCGCCCGACGATTGACTTGGCCAAGTCCTTCAGCAGGCTCAAGAATTATTCCCTTGGATTCAGTTATGCGCTTGAACACAATGAGTTCAGGGATAAGGCTGCCGATACGCTGACCCCTACCAGCTTTTCCTTTGATATCATGCAGGTGTATATCAAGTCGGATGAAAGGAAGCGCAACACCTGGGGTTTAACTTATTATACCCGTAAGGATAAATTGCCTTTTGGGAAGGAGCTGCTGGATACGGACAAGAGCAGAAACTTCAGCATCAAGACAGAACTGTTGGCCAATCCCCGGCACCAATTCCGGCTCAATGCCACCTACCGGATACTTGATGTGATCCAGAAGACCAGCACTAATGGCAATAGTGACAAGAGTTTGCTGGGAAGGGCGGAATACCTGGTAAATGAATGGAAAGGGATGTTGACAGGAAACCTGTTGTATGAACTGGGAGCGGGGCAGGAACAGAAAAGGGACTTTTCATTCCTGGAAGTTCCCGCTGGCCAGGGAGAATTCGCCTGGTTCGATTATAACAATGATGGCGTCCAGCAATTGAATGAATTTGAAGTGGCCTTGTTCACAGACCAGGCTAAATTCATCCGGATCTTTACACCAACCAATGAATACATCAAGGCATCCTATTCAACCTTCAACTATAGCCTGACCCTTAATCCCAGGATGTATTTTGACCCATCCAAGTCCAGGGGTTTGAAAAAGTTCCTTGGCAGGGTCATCCTCCAGTCTTCGCTACAACTATTTACCAAGCAGGAGGCAGATGGTATCAGCCAGTGGAATCCTTTTGAGAACAGTTTCAATGATTCAGGATTGATCAACCTTACCAATATCTGGGTGAATAGCCTGGCCTTCAACCGATTCAGTACCAAATGGGGATTCGACATCAGCAATAACCGCAACAGGGGCAAGGTATTGCTTACGTATGGTATTGAAAGCCGGGCTATAACGGAGTGGACGATGCGCGGAAGGGTGAATATTGGCAGGCTTTTCACGGTTGAATTGATTGGCAAGAAGGGGGAGAACCAGGTTATCAGCGGCAATGCAAAGTTTGATAATCGAAACTATGACCTGAAGCAGTATGCGCTGGAGCCAAGACTAACTTTTACCAAGGGGGCAAGCTTCCGTGCGGTTACGGGTTACCGTTATAACGACAAGAAAAACCGGGGAGGGGCCCAGGAGCAATACCAATCACATTCCGTAAACACTGAAGTGAAGTATAATTTGTTGCAGAGCGCTTCATTACAAGGGAAATTCACCTATACCAATATCAGTTATCCTTACCCTACCAATACATCAGTTAGTTACATCATGCTGGATGGTTTGTTACCAGGCAGGAACTTCCTTTGGAACCTTGACCTGACCAAGCGCCTGGGCAGGAACCTTGAGCTGAATATGCAATATGAAGGAAGGAAACCGGGAACAGCAAGGGTGGTGCATATCGGAAGGGCAGGCATAAGGGCTTTGCTGTAAATGACCCAAAAAGAAACCCCTCACGGTTGGGTGAGGGGTTAGAAATATGTTCCAATAAAAAAGCTGCCCCAGGGCAGCTTTTTTATTTTTAGCTGAACAGTCCGCCTTTCTTCAGTTCGCGGGTGCCTTCGCCAATCTTGAATCCGTTGTTATAGATCTCGATCTTGTAGTTGCCACGCTGGAACTCAGAGCCAGTCTTCAGGCCAAACTCTACAGGAGACTTCTTGCCGGTTTCGATCTTCACGGGAACCTTTGCAGTGTAGGTCTTCTCGCCTTCTTCACGGGTAGTAAAAGAACCGGAACCGATTGCCTGCTGGGAAACGATCTTTCCATCAGGACCTGTTACGATCACGTATACATCTGCATTACCGGCGGGAGCGATGCGGTTGTCTACATCAAAGGAAACAACCAGCTTATCTACACGCTTGGCAGTAGAAGTAACTTTCTCCTTACCACTCTTCTTTTCGTTGATCGGGGTGATCGCGATATTGTAAGCATTCAGGGTAGAAGCTACATCAACTGTCTTCTCCAGTTCCTGCTTGGCACTGGTAGTAGTAGCCAGGTCAGAGGTCAACTGGGTTGTTTTTGCTTTCTCAGAAGTCAGGTCAGTGTTCAACTGCTGGTTTTCTGCAGTCAAACGGGCAACTTCCTGCTCGAGACCGGCAACCTTATCGTTAAGGGTTGCGATCAAATCTTTTGCCCTCTTCAATTCTGCCTGGGTAGCGTTACGCTTGTTCAGGATGCTGCGGATCTCACCCTTCAATTTAGAGATCTCGCTGTTCCTTTCGGTCAGCTGACCCTGCAGGGCGTTGTTGCTGCCGGTTACGGAATCCAAACGGGCCAGTGCTGCATCAAAGTTGCGCTGAACCTCAGTCTTCTCATCGGTAACCTGGGCTATGGTTTGATCTTTCTGAGCAATGGTCTGCTCATTCTTGTTGTTGTTCCATAACAAGTAACCCCAGGTGCCTAATAAACCAGCTGCCAGCAAGGCAATGATGAGGCCCTTGTAATCTTTTTTGGGTTCTTGCTGTGGGGTAGCCGAGGGGTAGTTAGTAGTACTCATTTGTTATCCTTTTTTTCGATTTAGATAAAATGGTTAATGAATTTTTCAGGTTTAGTTGTTAACAGACGACATAGGGCTTTCTAAAACCGTGCCAGAAATTTTTTAAAGGCGGTAAGAATGGATTGTCAAGGAGTTACGGAAGTAATCGGGGTAAGGGTTGGAATGGCTCTATAAAATTAATTCCTATAATTGCAATCTTCAAAAAAATGATGCATGTCGGTAGAAAAAATCCTGGGTGATTGGAAAAAGAAGCAGTTCAAACCGGTTTATTGGCTGGAGGGTGAGGAGGATTACTATATAGATAAGCTGATGCAAACAGCGGAACATGACCTGCTGACCGAAGCGGAAGCCGGATTCAACCTGACTGTTTTCTATGGAAGGGAGGCCAACTGGGCCGATGTGGTGAATGCCTGCATGCGTTATCCCATGTTCGCAGAACGCCAGGTGGTATTGCTGAAAGAGGCGCAGCAGATGAAGGATATTGATAAACTTGAAGGGTATATCAATAATCCCCTTTCTTCCACTGTTTTTGTAGTGGGTCACAAGGAAAAGAAACTCGATGGCCGCAGTAAACTTGCCAAGATCCTGAAGGAAAAGGGGGAAGTACTGAGCACCAAGAAAATGTATGATAACCAGCTGCCGGACTGGACGGAAAAGCTGGTCGCCTCGAAGGGCCTGTCCATTAGCCAGAAAGCCCTGCACCTGCTGGTTGACCATATTGGCAACGACTTGAGCAGGATCGATAACGAGATCGATAAGCTGTCATTGAACCTCGGCTCACGGAAAAACATAACCGAAGATGACATTGAAGAATATGTTGGTGTAAGCAAGGAATACAATGTATTTGAATTGCAGGATGCGCTGGCTCGTAAGGACCTGCCCAAGGCCATTCGCATCATCCAGTATTTTGAAGGCAACCCCAAGGCCGCACCCATCCAGATGGTCCTGCCAGCCCTTTATAATTTCTTCAGTAAGGTTTTCCAGGTCTTTGGCGTACAAGCCAGGGATGAGAAAATGATCGCCAGCACATTGGGGGTAAACCCCTTTTTCGTTAAGGATTATTTAGGTGCTGCCAACCGCTACCAGTATGAAGGAGTTGAAAGGGTAATGTTGTTGCTGCATGAATACAACCTGCGCAGCATCGGTATCCGTGACTCGGGAACCCCTGATGGCAGCCTGATGAAGGAACTAGTGGTGAAGATGATGGCCTAGGGTATGGGCATTACGCCCAATCATCATTTAAGCATTACCAAGGCTGGTCATGGCTGACTCCTTGTCGAGGGCCAGCTGGGCCTTTAATGCCTCCAGTCCGTCGAATTTCTTTTCTGCACGCAACCTGTGGTGCAGGGTAACCGACAGGGTATGTCCATAGATGTCGGCATTGAAATGGAAGATATTCACCTCAATTACCCGGTTCAAACCATCTACCGTCGGGCGCACACCGATATTCATCATGCCCTTCAGAAAATTCTTCGAATATTCTTTTCCGTTAGCATCGGTCAATTGAACGGTGACCGCATAAACACCATTTGCAGGGATCAGTTTTTCATTGTCAGTAATCAGCAGGTTTGCTGTTGGGTAGCCAATGGTCCGACCCAATTGGTTTCCTTTTACCACAGTGCCCTCAAAGAAATAAGGGTAACCCAGCAGGGTGGAAGCGAGTTCCACATCACCCTGCAGCAGGGCCTGGCGGATTCGCGTTGAACTGACCGTAGAAGCTTCCAGCATATGGGCCGGGATCTCGATCAGGGAAAAGCTGCCTTTTGATGCATAGTCTTCCAAGAGGTGGAAATCCCCCTCGCGGTTCTTCCCAAAGCGATGGTCATAGCCAATGATGATGGTATGCGGGGTGAACCTTTTCACCAGGAAGTCTTCTACATATTCCCGGGCGGATTGCAGGGCAAATTCATTGGTGAAGGGCACTACTACAAGGTGGTCGATCCCGGCAGCTTCCAGCAACCGGATCTTCTCGGGTAGGCTATTCAGCAATTGAACCGGCTCGGGTGCCATTCCCACGATCCTCCGTGGATGGGGATGGAAGGTGATGATCAGGGTTTCCCCTCCGATCCTGGCGGCTTCGGCCTTCAGTTGATCCAGGATCTGCATGTGTCCGCGGTGCACCCCGTCAAAAGTGCCGATGGTCACTACAGCCCTCCGGAAAGCAGGCAATTGTTCTATGTTGCGATGGACTTGCATGAAAAGTGGGGGCAAAACTAGGAAATTTAAAGTGTGTTGGTGAGTGAAAAGGGAAATCTATTGGACAAAAGCGCCTCCCATTTGCGCAATTTTACCCACCTTTGCACTTCGAAAATATCAACATGAGTCTCTATTCCCAGCGCGGCGTTTCAGCTCAGAAAGAAGAAGTTCACAAGGCTACAGAAAAACTGGACCAGGGTTTATATGCCAATGCTTTTTGTAAGATATACCCCGATTACCTTGGTGGGGATGCCAACTGGGTAAACCTGATGCATGCCGATGGTGCCGGTACCAAGAGTATCCTGGCCTACCTCTATTGGAAGGAGACCGGGGATAACTCTGTTTGGAAAGGTATCGCCCAGGATGCCATTGTCATGAATATCGATGACCTGCTTTGCGTGGGCATTCATGATAACCTGCTATTCTCCTCTACCATTGACCGTAACAAGCGAATGGTGCCTGGCGAAGTACTGGAAGCCATTATTTCCGGAACCCAGGAATTTTTTGATGAAATGAAAGGTTATGGGGTGAATATCCATTACCTGGGAGGTGAAACCGCTGATGTGGGTGACGTGGTCAGGACCATTGCCGTAAACGGCACCATGACTGCCCGCTGGCCGAAGAATAAGTTGGTGACCAATGACAAGATAGGGGTGGGCGATGTGATTGTTGGTTTTGCCAGTTTTGGCCAGGCTGTTTATGAAAAAGCCTATAATAGTGGCCTCGGCAGCAATGGATTGACCAGCGCCCGTCACGATGCCTTGCATAAATCCTATGGCCAGGGTTTCCCTGAGTCCTACGACACCGGTCTGGATGATAAAGTGGTATATATCGGTCCCCACAAAATGACCGATCCTATTGAGGTGGAAGGGTTTGGAGCTATTGACATGGGGCATTTGCTCCTGAGCCCAACCCGCACCTACGCCCCCCTGATGAAAGTGTTGCTGCAGGAATACTTTGACGATATCCACGGATTGGTGCATGCCAGCGGCGGTGGCCAGACCAAATGCCTGAAGTACCTGCCCGGTAAGTTTAAGATCATCAAGGATAACCTTTTCCAGCCCCCGGTAATCTTTAACCTGCTGAAGGCGGCATCTGGGTCAGATTGGAGGGAAATGTACCAGGTATTCAATATGGGCCAGCGACTGGAAGTCTTCACCAGTGCAGAAAAGGCTGAAAAGCTGATCGAAGCTGGTAAGGCCCTGGGTATCGAGGGTAGGGTGATCGGCCGGGTAGAAGCAGGTGAGAAGAAGGAATTGGTCCTGACCGCAGCGGACGGTTCGGTAGTAACTTATTAACCGAAATCGATTGCAGAGGCCCTTTTTCGGTCAGAAAACCGTCATTTCACGGTTAATATCCCCTTTATGGGTAGATTTATCCACAAAGTCTATGAACTCTGTAAAATGGAATGTACCTTTGCAGACAGTTCTGGACCTTTCTCGCCCTTTAACTTCCCTTTGGACAACCATCGGCGAACTTTAAGTGTCTATAGAGCGTTATTCATCAAATTAACAGACAGGCATGAGGCAGCTAAAAATTGCTACACAGATTACCAACCGTGATTCCCAAGCGGTTGAGAAGTATCTCCAGGAAATTTCCAAGATCTCGATGATCACTCCCGAAGAGGAGACCATTTTGGCGCAGCGCATCAAAATGGGTGACCAAAAGGCCTTGGATAAGTTGGTTCAGGCCAACCTCCGATTCGTTGTATCTGTGGCCAAGCAATACCAGCACCAGGGTTTGTCGCTCAGCGACCTGATCAATGAGGGTAACCTGGGTCTGATCAAGGCTGCCCAGCGTTTCGATGAGACCAAGGGTTTTAAATTCATCTCATATGCCGTATGGTGGATCCGTCAGTCGATCCTCCAGGCTTTGGCTGAACAGGGACGCCTGGTTCGCCTGCCCCAGAACAAAATCGGAACCTATAACAAAGCCAATAAGGCATATATGGCTTTCGAACAGGAGCATGAGCGTGAGCCATCTACTGAGGAACTGGCAGAGATCCTCGAAATGAGCGAAACTGAGATCAATAATATATTCCAGAGCAATACCCGTCACACTTCCCTGGATGCGCCTGTGCATGAGGCAGAAGATGTTGCCATGGGTGACCTGCTGGAAGGAAGTGATGATACCGATGAGGACGTAATGCAGGATTCCCTCCGCAACGAAATCCGTCGCGTATTGAAATCCCTGAGTCCACGTGAAGCTGAGATCGTGAATGCTTATTTCGGCCTCGATGGCGAAAATGGCGTGACCATTGAGCAGATCGGCCAGAAGTATGACCTGACCAAGGAGCGTATCCGCCAGATCAAGGAAAGGGCGATCAAGCGCCTGCAGAAAGCCCGTTACAGCAACGCGCTGAAAGCATATCTCGGATAACAAAGGATTAAATGCAGTAGAATTATACCAGTCAATTTAGGGATCCCGCTTTCGGCGGGATTCCTTTTTTTAACCATTGGCGGCGATACTTGTTATGTTCAAAAGCTTTTCCTTGAAAATGTACTTGCGGAATCTATGGCTCATTGTAGTTGCCAGTATTGGCCTTCTTTCCTGCGAAAAGGATATTGACTTTGACCTGGAAGAACAGGCCCCCAAACTGGTCGTAGAGGCTTCTATTGAGAATGGGCAGGCTCCAGTTGTTGTCCTTTCCAAAAGCTTTGATTATTTCAGCCAGATCGATTCGGCCGACCTGGCGGCTTCCTTTGTCCGCAATGCCGTGATCCGGGTATCCAATGGTTCCATTACCCACCAGTTAAAGGAGTATGCCATTCCTTCCCCTTTCGGGACCTTCTATTACTATTCCAATGATACAACCGTTTCTTCCCCATCCTTTAAAGGGGAGGAAGGAAAGTCGTACACCATGGAGATCCAGGTGGACGGGCAGCGCTACACCGGCAACACAACCATTCCGCTGCTTACCAAGACCATCGATTCCCTTTGGTGGAAGCCATCCCCTAATAACCCCGATACCAACCTGGTAGTGTTGATGGCGAGAGTGAATGACCCCAAGGGTTTCGGGAACTATATCCGTTTCTTCACCAGCACCAATGGCGGGAATTTCTTTCCCGGCCTGAATTCTGTCTTTGATGACCAGATCGTTGATGGAACCATTTATGATATTGAGGTGGAGCAGGGGGTGGACAGGAACCAGGAGATCGATTTTGAGACCTATTCCTTCTTCCACAGGGGTGATACCGTTACCGTTAAATTCACCAATATCGATAAGGCTACTTACGACTTCTGGCGGACAATGGAATACAATTATGGCAGTATAGGAAATCCCTTTTCTTCGCCAACAAGGGTTCTAGGGAATATCAGCAATGGTGCCCTGGGCTATTTTGGTGGCTATGCAGTTCAATACCGCTCCCTGGTTATCCCCAAATAATCCCGATAATGGTCCATAGCGGGCGCAGGGTAAGTATAGTCACATTTCCTTAACGCATTTCATACTATTTTTGGCATCCTTGTAAAAAGAGTAAACAGATCAATTATTATGGAGCAATCAAACGCAGAACACGTACACTGTCTGATCATAGGTTCAGGTCCTGCAGGCTATACTGCAGCAATATACGCTTCCCGCGCCAACCTTAAGCCGGTACTCTACCAGGGTATCCAACCAGGGGGACAACTTACCATTACTACAGAAGTGGAGAACTATCCGGGGTATCCTGAAGGCATCCAAGGACCGGAAATGATGGTACATTTTGAAAAGCAGGCTGTCCGCATGGGAGCAGATATCAGGTACGGACTGGCAACCAAGGTAGACTTCTCTGCAAGGCCTTTCAAAGTTTGGATCGATGAGGAGAAAATGATGACTGCTGATGCGGTGATCATTGCCACCGGGGCATCCGCCAAATGGCTGGGCCTGGAAAGCGAACAGCGATTGAATGGTTTTGGGGTGAGCGCCTGTGCCGTATGTGATGGGTTCTTCTTCCGCGGTAAGGAAGTAGCCATTGTTGGTGCGGGCGATACAGCCTGTGAAGAAGCACTTTACCTTTCTAAGCTTTGTACGACCGTGCACATGATCGTACGCAAGGGCGAAGATGGTATGAAGGCATCCAAGGTAATGCAGGACAGGGTGAAAGCTACCCCCAATATCAGGATCTACTGGAACAGCGAAACAGAGGAAGTGGTAGGGGAGAATAAGGTAACCGCTGTTAAGATCAAGAACAACCAGACCAATGAAGTAACAGAAGTTCCGGTAAGCGGATTCTTTGTTGCCATTGGCCACCAGCCCAATTCAGATATCTTCAAGGACTGGCTGGATATGGATGAAGCCGGTTATATCAAGACCATACCCGGTACCTCTAAGACCAATATCGAAGGGGTATTTGCGGCAGGTGATGTTCAGGATAAGATCTATCGCCAGGCTGTTACGGCCGCGGGCAGTGGTTGTATGGCAGCACTTGATGCAGAACGATTCCTTTCTGCAGCCGGGCATGTATAAAAATAATGCCCATCAATCCCATAAATGTATAATTTGGCAGCCAGGCGCTGCCAAATTTTTTTTTATGCTGACCGTACATTTAAAAGACGTTATCATTCATGCCTACCATGGCCTGTATGAAGGGGAAGAAAGGACCGGTAACAATTTCGAGGTGAACCTCAGCGTTTCTTATGAAGCGAAGAAAGGTAAGTTGGATGACCTGAAACACCTGATCAGTTATGAAGACCTGTTCAGGATTGTGCAGAAAAGAATGAATACCCCAACCCCCTTACTGGAGGAACTCGCTGATGGCATCATCTGTAAGATCCACCAGGAATATTCACAGGTGCAAAAGGTAGAGATCAGTATATTCAAACTGCAGGCGCCTATTACCGGTATGCAGGGAAAGGTTGGCATAACCCTTGTTCGCAAATTTTAAATCCAGGTATTGTTGAGAATATTGGTATACATAGGGCTATTGTTGTTGCCGGTTTTGGCTGGTGCCCAGGATGTGCAGCAATTGCTGAAAGAGGCTGCTGCGCTGGAAGCCAGTATGCGCGATGCCGAAGCATTCGTTAAGTACCAGCAGGTAGTCAAGGCCCAGCCTACCAACCTACAGGCATTATGCAAGTGCAGCGAATTGAGCAGTAAATTGGGACACCGTCAAAAGGAGCACAATACGCAGGTCACATATTATGAAGTAGCATTTAAGTATGCTGACCTGGCATTGAAAGTGAACCCAAGTTCTACTGATGCCAATTTTGTAATGGCACTGGCCATGGGAAGGATGGCCTTGGTGTCTGCCGGCCGTAAACAGGTCGAAGCGGTTAATGATATCAAGAAGTACGCGGAAAGGACCATTAAGTATGGTCCCAATGATTTCAGGGGTTATCATGTACTTGGAAAATGGTATTACGAGATCACCAACCTGGGTAGCTTCAAAAGAACGGCAGTAAAGGTCTTTTATGGGGGGTTCCCTTCTGCATCCTACGAAGAAGCGATCAAGTGCTATGAAAAAAGCATGGCCCTGAATCCTGATTTCAACCTCAATTACCTTGAGCTGGCCAAGGTGTATCATAAAACAGGCCGCAACGACAAGGCAAGGGAGTTGCTCCATAAGCTCCAGGCCATGCCCCATCGCATGGAAGATGATAAGCGTATTAAAGATGAAGGGGCGAAACTACTGGCGTCCCTGCAATAGGCCCTGGTAAAGATCCTGGCATTTTTTTATTCCGGGTTCCCTGACCCAAGCCTGTTCCATCACCTGCTTCTTATCAGATCTCTTTCTTTTTCCATTTGCCGCTTCTGATGTATGCATAGGAAAGGGAGAAAAGTATGATCCAGTATAACCATTCGCTCATCCAGCCATAGGTGATGGGGAGTTTCATCACTTCCAGCACTACATAAGCATAGATCGTATAAGCGACAATTGCCACTATCTCTATGACAAGGTTGACCTTGGTATTTCCCGTACCGGTCACGCCATTGAGCCAGATGGTAGCAAAGGACATCAATAGAAGGGCAAGGGAAATAATTCGTATAACGGGAACGGCTGCACGAACAAATTCTTCCCCCTGTCCATAAAAGGAAAGGAATAAGGCAGGAAAGAGATTAAGGAAAATACAAAGCAGGATGGAAATGGAAAGGCTGAGCTTCACGATCTTCCCGATCAATTCCTCCACCCTTTCTTTCATGCCCTGGCCTATGATATTGCTCACCATGGTATTGGAGGTGGAAGCGAAAGCCCAGGTAAACACCCCGAAAAGTCCGAAAATATTTCGCATCGTATTGGAAATGGCCAGGTCGCGCTTGCCATGGTGTTCGATAAGAATATAGAAGAACTCCCAACTGATGATGCTGATCGCATATTGGAAAATCAGGGGGGAAGATTGTACCAGGACCAACCGGGCATTTTCCTTATTCCACCTGAAATGCCTGGCCAGTCCCAGCTGTTTACTGATCCCCTTCCATTGGATCACCGCGAAGACCACGAACATACCCAGGAATTCCGCAATGATCGACGCATAGGCGGCACCGTTGAAGCCGATCTCCGGCATCCCGAATTTCCCGTAGATCAATCCATAGTCGAAGAAAATATTGCCAAGGGTTTCAGCCAGGGTCCCCCAAACGAGGTACTTGCTTTGGTTGGTTCCTACCAGTAATGCATTGCGCATCTGGTAGAGATACAGGAAGGGTAGGCCCCAGATCCGGATATGCAGGAAACTGACGGCCTTCTGCGTAAGTTCCGGTGAATGCAGGGACCGCTGTAATACCGGCGTAGCCACCAGGTAGGTGAGCAGGATGCCAAAAGCAGCGAAGGTCAGGGAGAGGAAGACCCCCTGTGCGAATAGCTTACCGATCTCTTCCACTTTGTCCTGGCCGGCACGTCGGGAGATCAGGGCCTGCAAGCCATTGTTCAGCCCGTAACCGATCACGGCGAAGATGAGGTAGTAAACCCCTGTAATTCCGGCTGCTGCCAGCGAATCTTCCCCCAGTCCTCCAAGGAAAACATTATTCGTTACAAAATTGACCTGGGGAACGAAAATGGCGAAGCTGATCGGCAGGGCAATGGACAGGATCTGCCTGTTACTGATGTTAACTTTCAGGTCTGTAGCTGTGCTATTGGCGGTTGACATAAGCGATACGCAAGCTAGCGCAAAATGGGCAGATTGGGCAGCCTCCATGAAAATGCTGTATTATTGCAGGAGAACATGAGCCAGATTCATTTACGTTACGATATAGGGCTTGGCCCGGTTGAGGACCCTGCCAACAGCCAATTGCTGATCCAGGTCCAGGAGAACAGTTTGCATTCCATTGTTGCGGATGCAGAAGGGCAGCCATTGCATTTTCAATCCATCCAGTTAGTAAAGGATCCGGAAGGGGAGAACCCCCTTGTGGAATGGTTTAGCGCCAAAAAGGAATGGATGCAGCAATGGAAGAAGGTAACCATTGTGCATTGGGCTCCGGAAGCTACCCTGGTGCCAGCGGCCCTTTGGCGGGAAGAGGATGCAGGTGAATTGCTGGACCTCCAGTTTGGGGACCTGTTCAAAGGAATTGTAATGGCTGATCATGTCCCTGTTGAGGAAGCCTACACCGTTTACAGGGTCAGTAAACATCACCGTAAAGCAGTGGAGTCTTCTGGCGGCAACCTTCATCAATGCCATCTTTTCACTCCGTGGTTGAGCTATATCCAGCGCCAGCCCAAAGCTGATGCTGGTAACCTATACCTTTATTTTGAGTCCGGCCAGTTTGCCCTTGCAGTATGGAAGGACCAGTTACAATACATTGCCATCATAGAGTATAACGTACCGGAGGATGTAAGTTATTACCTCCTGAAAGCCTGCGGCCAGGCTGGTCTTTCCCAGCAGGAAGTTGTGTTACAGGTTGATGGCTGGATCGATACGGGCTCTTCCCTTTACCAGGAGCTCCGGAAGTATTTTATCCATGTCAATACCGGCAGGTTGCCTGAAGGGATGGAACTGAATGGGGAAGCCCTGAAGGATACGCCGGTCCATTTCTTCACCCCCCTTATTCAAATGATGTCATGCGTATCATAAGCGGAAAGTTGGGCGGAAGGAAAGTGAATCCACCGGCGAAGATGCCTTATACCCGCCCAACGACTGATATTGCGAAAGAAGGCCTCTTCAATATTTTGCAGAATAACCTCGAGTTCGAAGGCATCAAGACCCTAGACCTCTTCGGGGGAACAGGAAGTATCAGCTATGAACTGGCCTCCAGGGGAGCTGCAGACCAGACCATTGTAGAGAAGGATCCTTCCATGTATTCTTTCATAAAGAAGACCGCGGCAGAGTTTGGCCTTGACCACCTTAAAGTGGTAAAGATGGATGTCTTCAAGTTCATAGAAACCTGTAATGACCAGTATGATCTCATCTTTGCAGGACCACCCTATGCCCTGGAAGCTATTGATGATATTCCCAGGAAGATCGTACAGCACCAGCTGTTAAAACCCAATGGCTGGTTTGTACTGGAACATACCCCAAGGAACCACTACCAGGGTTTCGAGAAATTTGTTTCAGAAAGGAACTATGGCACTACCGTGTTTTCTTTCTTTATCAATCGTTAAGCTTACGGAACCATGCAAAGACCAATATTTATCACCGGCATAGGTACCGGTGTGGGCAAAACCATGGCAGCGGCTGTCCTGGCGGAAGCCCTCGAAGCCGATTACTGGAAACCTGTACAGGCAGGAGAGGAGGATGGTACAGACCGTCAATGGGTGGGTGACAGGCTCAGCAATAGTAGGTCGGTCATCCATCCCGAAGCTTACAAATTAAAACTACCGGCATCTCCGCATATTGCTGCCCGTGAGGAAGGCATCAGCATCAGGGTGGAGGATATCGTTTCCCGCTGTCCTGTTACCCCTAACAGGTTGATCATTGAAGGAGCAGGCGGATTGCTGGTCCCCATAAACGGGAAGGCATTCATTGCAGACCTCATACTGGCCCTGAATGCAAGGGTTGTATTGGTGAGCCGCAATTACCTGGGTAGCATCAACCATTCCCTGCTGACGGCAGAGGCTTGTAAAACAAGGGGTATTGAAGTGGCAGGCTGGATCTTCAATGACCAATATATGGACTATGAAAAGGAGATCGTGAATTGGACAGGGATACCTTCATTGGGATCCATCCCCTTCAGCCAGCACCCGGATAAATCATTTGTTCAGCAGCAGGCAGCAGCAATTAAACCATTTTTGTCGCAGTTATGACCAAGCAGGAGTTGCGCAAGCAGTATACCGAAAAGCGTTTAGCCATTCCCGATAGGGAAAGGAGAAAGCTTGACGACCTGTTGCTGATCAATTTCCAGCAATTGGATATTCCTCCTTTTGTAGAAACGGTCATGTCCTATTGGCCACTTGAAACGAAAGGGGAAGTGAATACATTCCTTATTACTGATTTCCTTGAATTCAGGATGCCTGGTTTGCAACTGGCTTTCCCTGTTAGTGATTTCACTAACCATTCCATGAAGCCCATGCTGGTGAATGACGACACTGATTATGTTCGGAATGAATACGGGATAGCGGAACCGGTGAATTGTCCTGAATTATCACCCAAGGATATCGATATGGTGATCGTTCCCTTATTGGCATTTGACCGGATGGGTTACAGGCTGGGCTATGGAAAAGGGTTCTATGACCGTTTCCTTGCGCAATGCAGGGCGGACGTATTCCGGCTGGGCCTTTGTTATTTTGAACCCCTTGATGCGCTACCCGGCATCGACCATTTTGATGTACCTTTAAGTGCATGCGTAACACCAGCAACCATCTATGAATTTTAATATTCCATTACTCAAGCCCATTCGCATCATCCTCTTTCCTGTTTCCCTGGTATATTATGCAGTGATCAAGGTACGTAACTGGATGTACGATAAGAAGTGGTTGCAGTCCTCCGAGTTTGCCCTGCCCATCATCTGTGTGGGAAATATAGCTGCAGGAGGTACGGGCAAATCACCCATGGTGGAATTCCTGATCCGTCACCTGAAAGAGGATTTCAGGGTGGCTACCCTGAGCCGGGGCTACAAAAGGAAGACCAGGGGCTATGCACTGGCCAATGATGCTACCAATGCACTTGAAATAGGCGATGAGCCCATGCAGTTCCACCTGAAATTCCCGGATGTGGCAGTGGCAGTTGGCGAAGAAAGGATCGTTGCCGTGCCTCAATTGTTACACGACAGGCCGGATACGCAGGCCATTATTCTCGATGATGCCTTTCAGCATAGGGCCATTAAGGCAGGGCTGAACATTGTGCTAACCGACTACAGCAATTTATATACCCGCGACTGGTACCTGCCTACCGGCGACCTGAGGGACGAGAAAAGAAGCGTGCAACGGGCAGATATTATCGTTGTAACCAAATGCCCTGCCAACCTGAGCAAGGAAGACGCGGAGGCCATCCGGAAGGAATTGACGCCGGAGGAACACCAGCAGGTTTTCTTTGCCACCATTAAGTATGGGGAACTCTACCATATCCTGGACCATACGCACTATAAGATCACGAATGATGTGGAGGTGCTGCTGGTGACCGGTATTGCCAATCCCAGGCCTTTGAAGAAATTATTGGATGACCAGGCAAAGACCTATGACCAGTTGGGATTCAGCGACCACCATATCTTTACGATCGATGATCTCCGGGATATCAGGCGCAGGTTTGAACAGCTGAATGCCGCGCACAAGATCATCCTCACTACAGAAAAAGATTCGGTGAGGCTGGTGAAATTCGACCAGGAATTGAAGTCATTACCCCTTTTCGTGATTCCCATTGAAATGGCGTTTTTGTTTGGGGAACAGGAAAACTTTACCCGTTTAATCGCTACATTTATTAAGGAATTTAATGTTAGTGCTTAAACCAACCGGATGAGTAAAAAGAAACAATCCAAAAAGAAAAGCAGGAAAAAATCTTCTACTCCCGCAACGCTGAAAGGCCGGTTAGATATTACCCGAAGCGGAATGGGATTTGTGATCGTTGAAGGCCAGGAGCAGGATATACTCATACGTCCATCCGATTTCAATACAGCCATGCACGGTGATACCGTAAGGGTCAGGATCACCAAGGAAAGCGGGCGTAGTGGCCGGATGCAGGGCGTGGTTACCGAAGTGGTGGACAGGAAACAATCTGTTTTCATGGGCAAGATCGAATTATCGAAATCATTTGCCTTCTTCATAGCCGATTCTGATAAACCCATGCCCGATGTATATGTGCCCTTATCCAACCTTAATGGTGCCAAGAATGGCGAGCGGGTGGTGCTAAGGATCCTGGAATGGGAGCAAAACAAGAAACCGGTGGGTGCGGTAGTGGAAGTATTGGGCGAGCATGCGGAGAATGACCTGGCCATGAGGGAGATCATCCTGGAGAGTGGCTTCCCGCTGAATTTCCCTGAGGAGGTATTGGAAGAAACAGCAAGGATACCCGATATTCTATCCAGTGCAGAGATCAAGCGCCGCAGGGATTGCAGGGATATCCTGACCTTCACCATTGACCCGGTTGATGCCAAGGATTTTGATGATGCCTTATCGATCCGTGAATTAAAGAACGGGCATTATGAAATAGGCGTACATATTGCTGATGTAAGTTATTATGTAGAACCAGAGACGGAACTGGACAAGGAAGCCTACCACCGGGCTACATCGGTATACCTGCCCGATAGGGTGAATCCCATGTTGCCGGAAAAGATCTCTAATGAATTATGTTCCTTAAGACCGCATGAGGATAAGTTTACTTTTTCTGCCATTTTCCAGATATCTCCAAAGGGCGAACTGAAGGATTACTGGTTGGGAAGGACCGTGATCCATTCCGATCATCGCTTTACCTACGAGGAGGTGCAGGAGATCATTGAAAGCGGGGATGGCTTGTATAAGGAAGAATTATTGCTCCTGAATACATTGGCGCAAAAGTTCAGGAAACAGCGGTTTAAGAAAGGGGCCATCAATTTCACTTCGCAGGAGGTAAGGTTCAAACTGGATGAGAACCGTAAGCCGATCGGTATCATGATCAAGGAGAGCAAGGAGGCGCATCAGCTGATCGAAGAGTTCATGCTGTTGGCCAACCGAACAGTTGCGGAACATATCAGCAAAGCGGGTGAAGGCAAGAAGAAGGTTCCCTTCCCTTACCGTATCCACGACCAGCCTGATGAAGAAAAGCTGACCCCATTTGTGGCCTTTGCGATGAAGTTTGGCCATAAGTTCGATACGAAATCACCTGAACGTATCGCTGCTTCCTTCAACCAATTGTTGCAGGATGTTAGCGGAAGGCCGGAGCAACATGTATTGGAGCAACTGGGCATCCGCACAATGGCCAAGGCTATTTACACTACCGAGAATATTGGCCACTATGGCCTGGGATTCGAGAATTATTGCCATTTCACCTCACCTATCCGTCGATATCCCGATGTGTTGGCCCATCGTGTCCTGCAGCAGGTGTTGGACGGAGAGTTGCCTGTTGATAAGAAGATGGAAGAGAAATGCAAGCATTGCAGCGAAAGGGAGAGGGCTGCCATGGAAGCGGAGCGGGCTAGTAATAAGTATAAGCAGGTGGAATACATGAAGAATTTCCTTGGGGAGGAGTTCGATGGGGTGATCAGTGGTGTGGCTGCTTTTGGCTTCTGGGTGGAAACGGTAGAACACAAATGCGAAGGATTGGTGAGTATCCATTCCTTGCTGGAGTATGACGACTTCGCACATGTTGAATCGGAATATATGCTGGCCGGCAGGAGAAGTGGCCGTACCTTCCGGATGGGTGACAAGGTCCGGATTCGGGTGGTGGCGGCCAACCTCGACAAACGCCAATTGGATTATGAATGGGTGATCACTGCTGCCCTGAAGGAAGAATCCCCAACTGCCAGGAAAAGGGTGGGAAAAGGGAAAAAGTAATCAGGAATAGTTTATAAGGAACTGCCTTACCGGTCTGCTCAGACGGGTAAGGCAGTTTTATTTTTTTCTAAATAAGGAATGTCTATACTTAAGGTCCTCAATGAAACATTGAATGGATCATTACTTACATGAGCATGCTTAGCACATCCTTGATGGTCGTCGCTTCCTTGAAATTCTCATGTTCAATGGTATGGTCAATGGTTTCATGCACCCATGTGGTATGGTAGGGGACATGGCAGGCATGACCACCCAATTGCAATACCGGCAGGATATCGGATTTAAGGGAATTGCCGATCATCAGGAATTCTTCCGGCCGGATATCAAGGTGCCTGATGAGTTTTTCGTAATCGGAGACTTTCTTGTCGGACATGATCTCAATGTGGTGGAAATAATGTTCCAGTCCCGACCTTTTCAGTTTCCTTTCCTGGTCCAGGAGATCACCTTTGGTGGCCACTACCAGCCTGTACTTGCCCTTTAGCGTATGCAATACATCCTCCACCCCATCCAGGAGTTCAATAGGCTTGTCCAAAAGGTCTTTCCCATATTGGAGCGCCTTCTCAATGACCAGGTTATTTACGGTGTTATCAGAAACCCTCAATGCAGTTTCGATCATGCTCAGCATGAAACCTTTGATGCCATAGCCATAGAGGGATAGGTTTTGTAATTCTGTAGTGAGTAATTCCCTCGCTACCGTATGGGCCGGCATATAATCTTCCAATAAGGCGCAGAATTTATCCTCGGTCTCCCTGAAATAAGGCTCGTTCACCCATAACGTATCGTCAGCGTCGAATGCAACAACTTTGATATCCATACAATTTAATTCTGCTGCAAATTACGGAAAGCCCGATAGGTGGCAGCCACTATGAGGGTTAATCTGCCGGGCATTTCAGGTATTCAGGTCTACAGTTTGATCGAGGGAAGTGGCAGTCAAGATAGGTTTATTGGGATTAAGCCGGTAAAGCTGTAACCCAGATCAATGATCAGGAGTCCCAAGGTCTATGAAATTTTTTCACATGAACATGAAACTCAAGATTGGATTGATTGCAGGGATAAGTATCCTGGCTATTACTAAAGTAATCGCGCAATCGAAATTGGAAAAAACGGCTGCTTCATTCATTGAACTGCATAACAGTGGAGATACGGCGGCCTATCGGCAGTACCTCGTAAATGCGGGAACTTCACCTGATAAAGTAAGTGAATGGATGCGGGGCTATGCCAATGCATACCGGATGCTAGGCAAAGTTTCTACGAGGAAGATCATTTCAACGAGTCCGGTCACTGCAGAAGCCTGGGTGCAGGATAATCAATATGATGCCTGGTGGAAGTTTACCATTTATACAGATTCCGTACAACAGTTCAAACGCAGGACCATTGAACCAGTTCCTTTCACCACACCCTATATCCAAAAGGGGAAACTCAGTACAGCACAGGTAGCCATCCAAATCGACCAGTATATCACCGGTAAACTTGGTGGCGCATTCTCCGGAAATGTACTGGTGGTAAGGGATAAGCAGCAATTGTATTTTGGTAGCTTTGGCAATAATGGTGATCAGGTTCCCAATACCCGTAAACAGTTGTTTGGCCTTGCTTCCATGGGAAAAATGTTTACGGCAATTGGTATTTTACAATTAAGGGGTATGGGTTTACTCTCCCTTGAAGATACGGTAGGGAAATTCCTGCCAGGTATAAAGAACAACACAATAAAATCCATTACCATTCGCCAACTCCTCAACCATAGTTCCGGTATGGGTGATTTTTTCAACAGCCCTGTATATGCGCAAATAAAGGACAGTATCCGCGGGGTGATGGATATGCTACCTGTATTAGAAGCAGACAAGCTTGCCTTTGAGCCCGGTAAGGGATGGCAGTATAGTAACAATGGCTACTGCCTGCTGGGTATCATCCTGGAGCAACTGGGCCGTAAGCCTTTCGGGGAGTATATCAAGACGCATATTTTTGATCCTGCCGGGATGGTAACAGCAGAGCCGGGTGATGGCGCGGGTGGTGGCCGTGCAACCGTAGATGATATGCTGGCTTTTGCACAGGCATTGCAGGCTGGAAAACTATTGTCTGATGTCAGTAAACAAGAATTGCTGGAGTATAGGGTAAATGACCATTATGGAATGGGAATGGAACACCAGCAACTGGGTAAGGAACATATTGTTGGCCATAGTGGGGGATATATCAACCAATGTACGGAACTGAATATGTACCTGAAGGAAGGATACATTGTGGTCATCTTATCGAATAGTAATCCTCCTTTCGGACATTTTGTTTCCAATAAGATCAAGGAATTGTTGGTAAGGAGTTAACTATAAATGTTTGAAATAGTGATGCCTGGTTTCATTCGCCAGGCATCATTGTTTATCTGCTTATGTAGAAACAGTGTATGTCATTTTCAATGTCTTCATTGGTTTGCCCCGGAACACCATGACCGGACCTTCTTCTTCTGAGGGTTTAAAGCCTAGTTTTTGGTAAAGGCCGATGGCCGAGACATTGTTTTCCAGCACATAAAGGAAAATGACCGGGGAAGGCGCAATATTCATTAATTCCCTGATGAGTTCCCTGATCAATTGTTCCCCGATGCCTTTTCCCCTTTTGGCAGGATCGCCTACTAGCAACCGGCCGATACGCGGGGAGTTGGGTTCATTCCAGATCAATTCCCCGAGGGCAACGGGCACTTTGTTTTCATCTTCCCCGATATACAATTGTTTAAAGGGGAATTTTTCCTGGTGCCTTCTGATCTGTTCTTTTGTTATGGGCAAATGCCAATCCGGGCCTGCAAACTGGAAAAGCAGTTCTTCGTCGGTGAACCATTTTTCCAATAAGGGAAAATCCCCCGGCTGGTATTTCCTGATAGTTAAACTGTTCATTGATGGTAACTGGTTATTTATCCATTCCCCATTGTTTGTAATTCCTGAACCATGAACTGTTCCAGGACTGGTATTTTGGGATGATGGATTTTTCAAGTCTTTGCAGGAAGTCCTTGTAATTCTTTTGTTCCAACGACGTCCAAAGACTTTCACTAACGGCGCTCATGCGGGGAAAGACCATATAGTCAACCTTGTATTGGTTCTCCATATATTCCGTCCAGACATTGGCTTGCCCACCGATCACCTTGTGTGCGAGCTTTTCTTTTTTCAGTGTGGCAGGTATAGGGTCATACTGGTAAACAGCTTCCAGCGGATTGTAACCATGAATGGCAAGGCTATCCTTGGGGTCCTTTGACTGGTAGTGGTCGAAATAGTAAGGCTTGCCCGGTGTCATGATGATGTCGAAACCTTTCCTGGCAGCCATTACAGCCTGCTTTTCGTCTCCCCAGTTCATGATGAGGGTAGAGGTGTCCAGGTCTCCTTCTGCGATTTCATGCCAACCAACAGCCCTTCTGTTGAGCTGTTTGAGGTAGCCGGCCACCTGTTCAATGAAATAGGTTTGCAGGGCTACTTCATTGGCCAGGCCTTTTTCCTTCATGAAACGCTGCGTGGCAGTATCGGCCTTCCACCAGAGCTTGCTGCATTCATCCCCTCCAATATGGATATAGGTTGAAGGGAAGAGTTCCGCAAGTTCTGTAAAGATGGCCTTGAGAAAGGTGAAGGTTTGTTCTTTAGGTGCCAATACATTGTTTTGCCGGTTATACATGCCCCATGTTGTAGCAACATTCCAGGTGGTATCCGGTTTTGTGCTGAGTTCAGGATAGGCGGCAATGGTAGCCCTGCTGTGGCCGGGGATATCGATCTCCGGGATAACATTGATGCCCCTTACGGCTGCATAGGCCAAAACATCCTTGATCTCGGCACGGGTATAATAACCGCCATAGCGTTTGCCATCATAACGGGCAGGGCTATCCTTGAAATGCCCGATCAGGGTAGAATCGCGCCAGGAGCCGATACTGTTGAGCCTGGGATAGCTCAGCACTTCCATGCGCCAGCCCTGGTCGTCCGTGAGGTGCCAGTGGAAAGTATTGAACTTATGGAAGGTAAGGTAGTCGATGTATTTTTTTACATAGTCAAGCGGGAAGATATGCCTTACTACATCCAGGTGCATGCCCCTGTAGGCGAATCGTGGATAGTCTTCAATGACAACAGCGGGAACGCGGAGCTCCTTTTGCGGGCCTATGGGCAGCAGCTGGAAAAAACTCTGCATACCATTGATGATTCCGCGGATATCCCTTGCCGTTAGTTCCACTTGTTGATGGCCGGCATCAAGGATGTACATTTCCGGCCTGTTGATCTTACTGCTGTCTTTCCGCAGCAGGATGGCGTGTTTAGGGGCCTTGGACTGATCTCCATTTAAGGGAATAAGAGCGAGTTCCAGTCCGGTCTGGAATTTGACCTGGTCCCTGAAATAGTTGGCCTGGTCCTTCCAGCTGGGTTCGTAGTAAACAGTTGAGGCAGCACTGATAGTGACGGGCTTTCCCTTCACTGGTTTAAGTGATACCGGCTTGGGGATGATGGAAAATTGTTCCTGTGAAAAGGTTGATCCACTTGTCAACAAGAAAAATGAGAGGATGATGCAAATACGTTTCATGGGGCAAAAATAGGGGATAGAAAGGGGGAATGAGGGATGTGGGGATGTGGGGATGTGGAAATGTGGACATGTGGACATGTGAAAATGTGATCTTTACGCTAATCAGTGGAAGGAGTGGACACCCCTTCCATTGCGATAAGAGGGCACGGTGTGGAGACCCACCTGTGCTAGAGCTTCGGCGGGGGGATGTGATCTTTAGGCTAACCAGTGGAAGGAGTGGACAACTTAAACCTCTGCGGGGACTCTCGTAGAATACCAGTATGAGGTTGAAAGACTTACCACCCCGCGTCGCCCCCGTTGTGTCTTATGACCAACGGGTAGTTGAACGATGAGCTTATCTGTTGGTTGCATAATTATTTCGCCTTTTGTACATCGGGGTCCCCCTCGGAAGCTACCGTGTACCCACATCTTCACCTCATCAGGCTCTCCCGCAGGGGACTCTGATGAATGTAGGATGGAGATCAATCGGGGACTCTCGAAGAGAAGTCCTATGTGGTGATAATATGTAATAGCCTCCGTCGCCCCCGTTGTGTCTTATGACCAACGGGTAGTTGAAAGATTAGCTTAACTGTTGGATGCATTAATATTTCGCCTTTTATACATCGGGGTCCCCTTCGGGAGACCCCGATGGGGGTATAAAAAGTTGTGGGTACACGGTAGCCCCTTCGGGAGACCCCGATGAAGTAAATAAAACCCCTCAAAAGCACGCATGCGCCTTTGCGTACCGTAGCGGTGTTGCGTGGGACAAGCATATCCTTTAACACCTTAGCGGGATATTCCGAAGGGGCCACCGATGGGATATCAAATATTTACCTGCTCTTGTTATGGCTTTACCGGTGGGGCATTTACCAGCCACCACCACCGCCGCCGCCACCGCCACCGCCGCTGCTACCACCACCACTGCTTCCCCCGCTGCTGCTGCTGGGTGGGGTAGAGGCAGAGGAGATGGTGCTGGATAACCCGGATGATACACCTTTGCTCAGGTCACCCATATTAAAGCCACGGGAGAAACCACCAACGGTATGGTAATAGGCCGGGCGATACCCTTGGTCAATGGCATTTAGGAGAATGCTTTGAAATTGTCCGGCCCATTCGTTCTCTACCTTAAGGGCGATAGCATAAGGCAGGTAGCGTTCAAACAATTCCAATGTTTTTTCGGGTGGCGTCAATTGCTGGTAGTAGTGCTGTTCCGCCTGGCCGAGGTACATCCGGAACCCAAGGATATGATCCGCCGTTTCCCTTCCCTTTACCGTATAGGCACTCATGATGCGGGAAAAGACGAGGTGCACTATAAACATGAACAACCAGATCGAACCTGCGATGATCAATAATGTTTTTGAGAAATTGGTCACCAGGAAAAATATCGTGGCAGCCAGGGAAAGTATAACCACTATCCATCCCGCACAACCGAATTGGGTATTCAGGGCAAACATTTCGGTCGCTTTTGCTGATCGCTTGCTACCGCGTGTAAACTTTTCGCTTAATGTCCTGGATAGCTGTCCATCCAATCGCTTTATCGTACTGTTAAAGGTTCCTTTCTTTATCTTTTCGCCATACAATTCCGCCACCCTGAAACCATAACGGCCATCATCAACCGATTGGTCAGCCCTATTGCGGGCCGATTGCCTGAATGAATAGGTGGTGGATGCAAACAGGCTGCCGGTTTGGGATACGTCTATTTCCAGTTCCCCATGTACGGCAAAGTCTACCAATGCGGCTGCAAAAAGGTGAGAACCATATTGCTGGTCCAGGATATATCCGCAATCTGCCGGGCTAAACCCTGCAGGTGGATCAAATTGCGGGTAGATGGTGCCTTTCTTAGGGTCCCTTCCTTTTTTATTCCAGATGAAAAAATAGGAACCCAGTAAAAGTAGGCCCAGTGCTCCCAGCAAGGGAATGATATAGTTGGACCCAAGGAAGTTGAATGTATTGTCGGAGGAGGTCGGAGCCAGCAATACCCCTTTTTCAATAGCAGCGGCGACAGTCAACCCTTCATACGCATTGAACCTGTTCGTACCATTGAAAAGGATGGTATGGGCATTTTCCTTTATCCCGGTGCAGTTGCGTTCGGTAGCGCCCTGGGGACCGGTATAGCAGGCCCATTCCAATATCGATGCACCTTCGGGAAAGCTGATCCTGCACGTGATGCTGTCGGCCGTAAATACCCAGCCATTGCCATTGACGTTCCAATACAGTTCATCCTTGTCAGGGTGGAAGATCAACTGCCGGTTGGTGCTGTATTCGATGCGGTAATGGTAAACACCTGTATCCAGTATCACCTCTTCACTTCCCGCCTTGATACGGATACCATTTTCCAATGACTCTGTGATATAGTGTTCCGGTTGACCATTTTTGTACAGGGCTTTCAGCTTAAAGCCTGTCCTTGTCCAGAAGCCTTTTTTATCGCGGTACTTAGTAGGGAAGTCGCGTACTATCCCACGTTGGATATCGTTGTTTTGGGAAGGTAAGCTGCCAGGGTCACCCCTTATGCCTTCATCGCCATTCCCGTTGTAGATGGTTATGTCCTCGGTTACCAACAACTCGCCATTCTTCTGGACGGTAATATTGGAGGAGAAGTGCAGGATCCTGTCGCTTGGGTCGAATGAGAACAAGGGATAGAAAGCATGGGGATTCTCCAGTGCCCTCGCAATGCCATTCTTTACTGCCAACAGGTAGGCATCCCGGCCTTGTTCCCAGGCTTTACCACCGGGGGAAAGGTTCCGGTATTGTGCATCCAGTTTGTAGAATGGATTCAATAGGGTAGCCTGTAAGACCAGGTTGACCCTGTCGCCCATGTTGGCAAGGGAAGACTTGAATTGGGTGGCACTGATCCGATGGGAGTTTGCTAACGGTAATGCCTGTTCGAAAAAAATACTGTCCACCTGCTTTTGGCTGATGAACCTTGCTGCATTAGGTGTAAGCCATTCCTGCTGCGCCTGGTTAATGCTGTAGCAGCAGCACAACTTCACAATAAAAAACAACCGGCGCCAAAGGTGCATAGGACGGTATTGAAGGTTAATCGGCCATTATTTGAAGGAAACGCCGGGAAGGTTACGAGCAGCAGCTTCTTCCTCAAAGAAAGGTTCTGCTGTGAAACCAAAGATCCCCGCAAGGATATTGCTGGGGAAAACGGCAATGGCCTGGTTGTAACTCCGGACAGTGCCATTATAATAGCGCCTGCTCTGGTTGATCCTGGTTTCCATTTCCTTGAGGTCGGCTTGCAGCGACATGAAATTGCTGTTGGCTTTCAGGTCAGGGTAGGCTTCTGCCAGGGCAAAGAAATCCATCAATGATTTATTGAGGTGGTCACCGGCATCCATTTGCTCGCTGGGGTTTGATGCTGAGGCACCTTTATTGCGCCATTTTACGATATCGGCAAGGGTGCTGCTTTCATGCAGGGCATAGCCTTTCACTGTTTCCACCAGGTTGGGGATCATGTCGTTCCTTTGCTGCAGGAAGGTGCCAATGCCACTCCAGGCTTCCTTCACAAGGATGCGTTTTTTCACTAACTGGTTATAGATAACGATAATGATGAAGAGCAGCAGGACGACTGCAATGACGAGTATACTTACTGGTGACATGTGGGTTGTTTTAGGATCAGGTATATTAAAAATACTGAATATTATTGGGCAGAAACAAAAATGCCCCCGATTGGGGGCATTAGAAAACCATTATAGCCAATACTAGAAATATTTGGTGATGCCGGGCACTGCAACCGGATAGAAACCTTCAGTATTGGGCAGTACAGGTGGTGGGGCATCCCAGGCAAAGGACTTTGGCATGATATCAATACCTGAATTGATGGCCTTCTCCCATTCGATCACCTGGCCGCTATAGGTAGCCATCCTACCCAGGATAGAGGTCATGGTACTCTTCGCACCATTCTCAGCATCACTGAACCGGAACTGGCTTTTTGCAATGGCCGCAAACAACTCATCATGCTCGGTCTGGTAGGGGTTGTTTTCTGTCTTGTAATCGAACTGGAACAAGGCGTTACCCTTGCTGTCGGTGATCTTTCCAGTGCCGCAGAATATCTTACCCTTTGTACCCACCAGTAGTTCATCCACCTTGCTCATGGTGCCGGGAATATGCCTGCACTGGCTGTTCAGGATACTGCCATCGGCATAGGTGAACTCCACATAGTGGTGGTCAAAGATCTCCCCATGGTCCTTTCCCTTGCGTACCTGCCTTCCGCCCATTCCCTGGGCACTGACAGGATAAGTTCCCTTGAACCAGTTTACGACATCAAGGTTATGGATATGTTGTTCGGTGATATGGTCGCCGCAGAGCCAGTTAAAGTAATACCAGTTGCGCATCTGGTATTCCATTTCTGTTTGTCCTGCCTTCCTGGGCCTTACCCATACGCCATCGTTGTTCCACCAGGCTTGTGCAGCGATGATATCGCCGATCAATTCTTTCCGCTTGAACAGTTCGCGGTAGGAATTCTGGTAATGGCGTTGCAGTCCTACCACCACATTCAACTTCTTCTGTTTGGCGATAGCGGCAGTAGCCAGTACTTTCTGGATACCTGCCGGGTCCACGGCCACCGGCTTTTCCATGAACACATGTTTCCCTTGTTTGATGGCTTCTTCAAAATGAATGGGCCGGAAACCCGGGGGTGTGCAAAGGATCACCACATCGGCCAGCGGAATGGCTTTCAGGTAGCCGTCGAAGCCTGCGAACTTGCGTTCTTCCGGAACATCGATGGCCTTCTTTACCCTGGCAAGTGCTTCCGCAGAATCGAATGCATCCGGCGAGGTAATGGATGTATAACAGTTGTCGATATTATCCTTAAAGGCATCTGCCATGGCCACCAGTTTTACATTCTGCTTGCTTTGCAGCGCCTGTAATACTGCACCGGTTCCCCGTCCGCCGCATCCAACCAGGGCTACTTTTATTGTGGCATCTGCACCGGAAAAGAAATTGGCCCTCGAAAGCAGTGGGGCAGTCAATAAGCCTCCTGCTATCAGGGTGGAATTTTTAACGAACTCCCTCCTGGAGGAAGTATTAGGTGTTTGTTGTGTTTTGCTCATAACAGTGCTTGTTGTTTATATGGCTTGCTATTTAATGGAATTACTTGCCCAGGTACTGTCGGTAAAAGGCTTCCGCTTCTTCCCTGGAGGGTTGGTTGAGGGGTCTTACGATCCGGAATCCTACCGCACTGGCTTCGGTAAGCCACCATTTGCTCTTGGGGATCTGGGGGTCGCGCCGGTTCCATGAAGGGTCTGATTTCATCCTTTGTGCTGAACGCAGTTTTTCGGCAGGGTCATTATATCCTCCTCCCTTCAGCGACTTGGGATAACGGGAAGGATTAAACGCTGTTAGCGGGTCCTTCTCTTTCTCTTTAAGTTGTTCCAGCCTGTTTGATTGATAATGATCGAGGGTCCACTCTGCCACATTGCCCAGCATATCATATAGGCCCCAGGGATTCGGTTTCAGGGAGCCCGATCGGTGGAATTTGTTGCCACTGTTACCCGCATACCAGGCATGTTCGCCAAGGGCTTTGGGATCATCACCAAAATAGTAAGCGGTGGTACTGCCTGCCCTGCACGCATATTCCCATTCTGCCTCTGTGGGCAGCCGGTAAAAAATGCCGGTCTTCTGGTAAAGCCAATAGCAATACATGAGGGCGGCATATTGCGACATACTGTTCACCGGGAAGCCGCCTTCCTTGCCCATGCCCAGGCTGAAGTCTATATACTGGGGACTGGGTCGGGTCACTGCATCTGCATCATTATTCTGGCTGATGGATGCATCGGTATAGAACAGGTCGAAGGCATCGCGGCTGGTTTCGTGGGTGGCCATCCAGAAAGGTGAAACCTGGATGGTGCGCTGTGGCCCCTCATCTGCCTGGCGCCCGGTTTCATTCGCAGGGCTACCCATCCTGAACTGGCCACCAGGAATGGGGACCATATTGAAAGATAGGGAAGAGCCGGGTATGTCCTGGCGATAAGGTTGAAATGCCACAGATTGTGCCTGGGTATAGAGTGTGATCGTTGATCCTGCTAACAATAGGTAATGAAGCTTGCCTTTCACCTGGGATAATTTCCCCTAATTTAAATGGGAAATCAAGACAGCGCGTCGGGAGGATTATTTTGACCAATAATTGGATAATCCTTTTGTATACCTGGCCCTAAGCTTACCATTTTTGAGTTCAGTGACCAAGAGTTCCGCCCCAAGGGAGTTTGCGAGTTGCCTTGCTTTGCGGAAGGGTAAGAGGGAACAAGCTTTTGTCAGCCAATCCGCATTTGTGCAATCGTTTGCCAAAATTGTAACGTTCACCTGCCGGGTGATGCCATAACCGGTTCGTGGATCGATAATATGGGAATATTTCTTTCCATCATAGAGGAAGTATTGGTAAACATCCCCTGATGTAGTAACTGACCTGTCGGTCAGCAACAAATGTTTTGGCTGCAGGTCCTGTTTACTGCCCGGCATGTTGATGGCAATATTCCATCCTTCCTTTCCAGGCGGTTTACCTGATACTGCGATATCGCCACTAACATCAATCAACACATCATGAAAGCCCTGCTGCCTGCAAAGGTCTAACACCTGTTGCGCGATATAACCCTGGGCAATGCCGCCCAGGTCGAGTTGCATCCCTTGCTTCAGGAGGTTAACTTCCCTGGTCTTAGCATCAAGGATCATAAACTGAGACCCGGTAAGGGCCAGTCTGGATGCAACTGAATCCGGGTGGGGCCACTCCTTTGATTTACGGGCCTTTCGCCAGAGATGGGTAAGCGGACCCAGTGTAATATCGAAGTTCCCACCGCTTAATTCGTATGCCTGTTTGGATCGCAGCAGGATAGCGAATAATGCCGGAGATGCCTTAAAAGCCGTTCCGCTTCCCGATTGCGCACATAATCGATTGAGTTCGCTGCTGTCGATATAATCACTGAAGATCAATACGAGGGAATCAACCAGCCGGTAACAGTCATGTGCCATCTGCGCGGCTGATGAACTGTCCGGGGCGTAAAGGATGATGCCGAAAGGTGATCCCATCTTCTGGGCAGAAAACTGGAATCTTTTCGTCTGTGCATGGACGGTAGTAGCAAAAAAAACTGTAAAAAGGATAAAAATCAGTCGGTACAAATTGCCTTGCTTTTGGAATGAATTGGGGTAAATTTAAGACTTCAATAATAGCTCCATGCAAAGAAGGAATTTTGTCCAGCAATTGGCACTGGCTGCAGGAACCCTGGCGGTACCTCGTCTTACAAGCGCAAATGCAAAGGTGAAGGAAGCCGACCTGTCCACCGACAAGCCTTTCAACCTGAATTATGCCATCCATGATGGCATGTTCCGCAGCCATGCCGGCGATGATTTTATTGAGCAGATCAAATTCGCGCACAGCATGGGTTTCCGGGCTATCGAGGACAATGGGATGATGGCCAGGCCGGTGGAACAGCAGAAGAAAATAGGGGAGACCCTTGCCAGGTTAGGTATGCAAATGGGGGTGTTTGTGATCACTTCCCAGAACTGGCATTGGAAAACTTCCCTCACCACAGGCAAACAGGAATTTATTGACCTGATGGTAAAGGATTGCAGGGAGGCGGTTGAAGTGGCCAAGCGTTGCGGGGCTAAATGGATGACCGTGGTGCCGGGAAATTATGAACGCAGCCTGTCGCATGACCTGCAAACGGCCAATGTGATCAATGCCTTGCGCAAGGGCGCCGGGATCCTTGAGCCGCATGGACTGGTGATGGTGCTGGAGGCACTGAGTGATAATCCCGACCTTTTCCTTCGCCATACCCATCAGACCTATATGATCTGCAAGGCAGTGAACAGTCCCTCCTGTAAGTTCCTGTTCGACATGTACCATATGCAAAGGAACGAGGGGGATATCATTAAGAACATCGACCGTACCTGGGATGAGACCCCTTATTTCCAGATAGGGGACAATCCCGGCAGGAATGAACCCGGTACCGGCGAAATGAATTACCGGAATATTTTCCGCCATATCCATTCAAAAGGCTTTAAAGGTGTCCTGGGCATGGAGCATGGCAATGCCAGGCCGGGGAAGGAAGGGGAACTTGCCCTGATCAAAGCCTACAGGGATGCGGATAATTTCCTCTGATCCAGTCCCGTATTCCAAGGTTTCCTCCTGGATGGCCGGGTAGCAAAATCACCTGTTTGCCGGATATTTGTGGTCGCAGAATTCCTTCCTTCACCCCAAATCCCCTATTTTAGCGACTTCCAAATTGTATCCGACGCATGCATGCTTTTGAAGAATTGGCTAAATCCTTTGCTGAACATTTTTCCCATTCGCATTTCCCTGCGGAGCCGTCAACCCTGTATGGCCCAGCAAGCTATTTCCTGGAATTAGGAGGGAAAAGGGTTCGGCCCGTGGCGGTACTGATGGGGAATGAGTTGTTTGATAATATCCATCCCGATGCCTGGCAGGTAGCCACCGCCATTGAACTCTTCCATAATTTCACCCTGATCCATGATGATATCATGGACAAGGCGCCCCTGCGCAGGGGCATGGTGACCGTACATGAGAAGTACGGTGAACCCACTGCATTGCTGGCCGGCGATGTGATGCTGGTGGTAGCTTATGATTACCTGAACAAGGTGCAATCCGAGCATATCCATAAGATCATCCACCTGTTCAACAGGACGGCGAAGGAAGTATGTGAAGGGCAACAGCTGGATATGGATTTTGAAAAGCAGGAAACTGTTTCACTTGATGGCTATATCCGGATGATAGAATTAAAGACCTCCGTGCTGCTGGCGGCCAGCATGAAGTTGGGAGCCATCTTAGGGGGTGCCGGGGAAGGAAACCAGAAGCATATCTATGAGTTTGGCCGTAACCTTGGGATCGCCTTCCAGGTACAGGATGATTACCTCGACGCCTTTGGCGACCCTGCTAAATTCGGAAAGCAGGTTGGCGGTGATATCCTCGCCAACAAGAAGACCTTCCTGCTCATCAAGGCTATCGAATCGGCCAATGAGGTACAGAAGGCAACCATCCAGGATTTGCTGGGATCCAATCCGCCGGATAAAGTGGAAAGGATGCTGCAGGTTTACCGGGAAATTGGGGTAGACCGCTGGGCATTTGAATTAAAGGATAAGTATTTTACCACGGCAATGCAACACCTGGAAGATATTGCAGTGGTGAGCTCAAGGAAAGAACCCCTGAAGCGACTGGCTGAATTCCTGGTGAAGCGGGACTATTGAAGCGCTGGGACAGGTGTTCATTTTGTAGCCGCTTAAGAAGTACCAGGATATTCCATCATCAAAAAGCTAGAGACCTGTTATACAAGGAAAACCTAACTGTGAAATAATTAAATGATTGCTTAAACCTACTGCATGGCAAATTCTTTATTCAGGAAAAAATCGATCGACAGGATCATCAGGGAACATGAAGAAGGCGGCTCCGACGGGCATGGCGGGCAGATGCACAAAGTGTTGTCGGTTCGCGACCTGACCTTCATGGGTGTTGCGGCAGTTATCGGTGCCGGTATCTTTTCAACAATTGGTTCCGCTGCCTATGACGGCGGTCCGGGTGTGATCTTCCTATTTATCATTACGGCCATCACCTGTGGATTCACTGCACTCTGCTATGCCGAGTTCGCTTCACGCGTACCCGTTTCCGGTAGTGCCTATACCTATTCCTATGTTACCTTTGGCGAGGTGATAGCCTGGATCCTGGGCTGGGCGCTGATCCTGGAGTACAGTATTGGTAATATAGTAGTGGCGATCTCCTGGAGTTCCTATTTCAATAATATCCTGCACAATGTATTTGGCGTAGACCTGCCCCCTTATCTGGCTACCGGTTATGAAACAGCCAAGCATGCCTGGCATGATGCAATAGCCAATAATCAACCTACTGCCGGTCTGGTGTACGAGACCGCGCCCAAGATCATGGGGATCCCCTTCATCATCAACCTTCCGGCTTTTATCATTGTGGTGCTGATCACCATGCTGGCCTATATTGGCATCAAGGAAAGCAAGAGTACAGCCAACTTCATGGTTGGACTGAAGATCGCGGTACTCATCTTTATCGCCATTATCGGGTTTTGGTTCATTTTCTCAGAAGGAACTACCGATAACTGGACCCCCTTCCTTCCCAATGGCATGTCGGGTGTACTGAAGGGCGTTTCGGCCGTATTCTTTGCCTATATCGGCTTTGATGCCATTTCCACCACCGCGGAGGAATGTGCCGATCCCCAACGCGATATGCCACGGGGCATGATCTATTCACTGGTATTGTGTACCATCATTTATGTAGTGACTACCCTGGTGATCACGGGTATGGTCAACTATAAGGAATTTTCCGGTGTGACCGATCCCCTGGCTTTTGTATTCGACAAGATCAATATGTCTAAAGTGGGGACCTTTATTTCCATCAGTGCTGTTGTGGCCGCTACCAGTGTGATGTTGGTATTCCAGATCGGCCAGCCACGCATCTGGATGAGCATGAGTCGTGATGGACTGTTGCCCAAATCATTTGGTAAGATCCACCCTAAATACCAGACCCCCTGGTTTGCCACCCTTATGACAGGATTGCTGGTGGGTATCCCTGTTTTGTTTGTGGATGATAAACTGATGACCGACCTCACGAGTATCGGTACCCTTTTTGCCTTCGTGCTGGTTTGCGGTGGGGTGTTGATCCTGCCGAGGATGGAAAAGAAGTCAGGAAAGTTCACCCTGCCCTATATCAATGGAAAATTCATCATCCCTGTGCTGGTGGCAGGATTCCTGCTCTTATCCGGTGATAGGGTGAGCAGTGCGATCGCTAATATTTCTACGGAAGGCTACCAGGAGATCCTGTTCCTGCTCTTTGTGATCGGCTCCATATTGATCGCCATCTTCTCCTTCCTGAGGAATTATTCCCTGATCCCGGTACTGGGCATGCTTTGTTGCCTCTACCTGATGATCGAGATCCCTGCCAAGAGTTGGATAGTGTTCTTCGTTTGGATGGGATTGGGGCTGGCCTTCTATTTCCTCTACGGCTACCGCAAGAGTAAGCTGGCTCGTAAATAAGTACTTAAGTTTCCAATTATAGCAGATAGGCAATATTGTTGAACCAATATTGCCTATCTGTTTTTGGGGCATGCCGGAACAGAATAATATGCTTTGCTCTATTGTATCTTTGCGCCATGAAATTTGAGATAGGCGATAAGGTGGTGGTGCGCATCACCAATGAAGAAGGGGAAGTGGTGGATATCATCAATGACAAGATGGTGATGGTTGATGTAAGGGGGGTGAAGTTCCCGGCTTATGTTGACCAGCTTGATTTTCCCTATTTTAAAAGGTTCACGGAAAAGAAACTCTTCCCGGAGAAGCCCAAACCCAAGACCTATATAGACCAGGTGCCCAAGGAGAAGATCAGGGAATTACCGCGACGCGAGCCCAACGGGGTTTGGATCACTTTTATTCCCAGGTTTGAAACGGATGAGTTCGGGGATGATGTAGTGACCTTGTTAAAAGTTCACCTTCATAACCAGAACGACCAGGGTTACCAGTTCACTTACCATCTCAATTATTTCGGCAATCCGGAGTTTGAACTGAAGAACCAGGTACTGGCCTTCCAGGATTTTTATATCCATGATATAGCTTTTGAAGACCTCAATGATAGTCCGAGTTATTGGTTCGAGTTTTCCCTGTTGAGCCCGGATAAGAAGAAGGCTGATTATTTCGAGGCTAGCCTGAAACTAAAGCCCAAACAGCTTTTTGCGAAGATCCAGGAGATCAGGGAGAAAGGTGAGCCGACATTTTCCTATCAATTGTTCAAGCAGTACCCCGATAAGGTGGAGGAAGAAAAAGTGGAGTTGGGTAAGCTGGCTGCTGCCGGCTTCAAAATGTATGAGGCTTCCAAGGCGAAGCAACACCTGCCGCCTGCCCGTACGGTGATCGACCTGCATATTGAGAAGCTCACCGATAATTGGAAGAACATGAGCAATGGTGAGATCCTGCAGTTGCAGGTAGATGAGTTTGAGAAGTATTATGAACTGGCCTTGGCTCATTACCAGCCCATGCTTACCGTCATCCATGGGGTGGGCAGCGGGCGGTTGAGGGATGAGATCCATGATATCCTGCGCCACCGGAAGCAGGTGAAGTATTTCGTGAACCAGTACCATCCGAGTTATGGTTATGGGGCCACGGAGATCTATTTTCAGTATTAAAAGGCTTTTATTTCAATTACAAAGCAAAGTCCGTTTCGCCTGCCTTCGCTGTAGCTACGGCAGGCCAGAAAGCGTGAAGAAGGCAAAGGGTGTTAATTTTTGCGTTCTCTTTGGCTCCTTTGCGCACTTTGCGTTACTAACATAATGGTTGGGTAAGCCCCTGGTTGGCCTAAGGTTCACACTTCGCCCGCCGAAGCTTTAGCGCAGGTGGGTTTCCACATTTTCACATCTCCACATCCCCACATCTCTTACCTTTGCCATTCCATCCGTGCTATCGCGGCGTGCAAACGTCGAGGAAAGTCCGGACAGCACAGGGCAATGCACCGGCTAACGGCCGGGGGACGGATATCCGTTCACAGAGAGTGCCACAGAAAATTACCGCCCGCCTTCGCTAAAGCTACGGCGGGTAAGGGTGAAAACGTAGGGTAAGAGCCTACGGTGCAGGCCAGTAATGGTCGGCGCGGGTAAACCTTGCATGCTGAAATGCCATGTATACCGGTGGTCGAGGGCGGCTCGTCCGATGATGCCGAAAGGTGTCAACGCCGGAGGGTAGGCAGCTAGATCCTGTCAGTAATGGCAGGGCCAGATAAATGATAGCAACCCCAAAAGGGTACGGAATCCGGCTTACAGGATGGAATTTTTATAACGACCAGCAACCCTGTGTCGTTATTTTTTTAGGTGCAGGGCAATGCCGGCAGCCAGTTCCATCATCCAGGCCAGGCCCAGGTGTACCACCAATCCCCCGATCACACTCTGGGAGTAACAGGCGATGATACCCAGGATCATCCCCCCGAAATAGGAGGATACACATTCCAGCAAAGGCTTACCGAAATGGATACTGCAATAGAATACCGCCATCGGGATAACGGCGGCCGGTCCCACATAGCGGGCAAACAATATGACGAGAAAGCCCCGGAAGAAGATCTCGATGGTTATAAAATCAGACCCATATCCCAGTTCATACAGGAGCTTTTGCCACCATGCCGGACCATCCGGGGCCAGGAAATTCAGGGCCTTCAGTTTGGGGTAGGTAGCCAGGAAATCGGGTTTACCAGCCACCATTGCTACCAATGGAACCATGCATGCCAATAACAAAAGGTATGGGCCCCATTGGAACCCCTTTGTATTCCAACCGATGAAAGTTCTTTTTTCCGGCAGGGCGGTCAACACCACATACAGGAGCAGGCTGGTGATCAATAAGCGTAGGGGCCAGTCGATGACCAGTCCCCAAAACCTGCCTGGTCTTTCGGGTAACCATGCCAGTAAGACTTCCTTCCAGCCCCCGGCAGTAACCTTGAAGGCAAAGAGGGCAGGGGCCAGCAGCACCAATAGTTTCAGGGCAGCCGGGAATTGTACCTCCTTGTTGATTGCAAAGTAGATCAGGTAGGGAATGCCAAATGCCAGCAGGTAGAGGGCATAGAAAGCAGCAAACCTGGCCTTTCGGGTGGGCAACTGGTAAATGAGTTTGGGTTCAATACCCCATTTGTAGTTGGCCCAAACCAACAGGGCAATGAAAACCGTTGAGAGAAACCAAAACGTTTTATTGGACTGATGAAAGAAGTCCTGGAAATAGGAAAGGAAAGAAGGCATGGTATGTCTTTGCTGCTGGTATGACCAAGATAGGTTGACCACAAATAAAGCAAAGTTTCAGTTATCCGTT
Organism: Flavihumibacter rivuli; assembly: GCF_018595685.2. Lineage (NCBI taxonomy): Bacteria > Pseudomonadati > Bacteroidota > Chitinophagia > Chitinophagales > Chitinophagaceae > Flavihumibacter > Flavihumibacter rivuli. The sequence continues at coordinate 1,302,821 of NZ_CP092334.1, read as the reverse complement.
AACTGAAAGGTGATTGTAGGGGATGTTCAGGTCAGGAAGAAGCTTCGCTACTGCTGAAGGAGGCCTGCATTTTCTCGAGCAGGTTGCTTTGCAGCATCTTTTCTGCAAGGCGCAGCATGTTTTTGAATGCCTTGGCATGGGAAATGCCATGGCCGATGATCACAGGTTTGCTAACACCCAGTACAGGTGTTCCGCCGTAATTCTCGAAGTTGAAGCGATCGAAGTATTCGTGATGGATCGATTTGCGGTGGGTTACTTCAAAAAGGGATTCGGCCAGTTTCAGGATGATATTACCGGTAAAGCCTTCACAAACCATTACATCGGCCTTGTCGACCAGGATATCCCGGCCTTCCACGTTGCCAATGAAATTGATGTGGGCATTTTCTTTCAGGAGCGGATAGGTAGCCTGGGCCAGCATATTGCCTTTGCCTTCCTCTTCACCAATATTCACCAATCCGACCCTTGGGTTATCGATGCCCAGGATGTGCTGGGCGTAAAGGGAACCCAATACGGCAAACTGGTTCAGGTGTTCAGGTTTACAATCGGCGTTCAGTCCCACATCCAGTAAAAGGCCGGTCTTGCCATCTTCCTTGGGAATGATGGTAGAGATCGTTGGCCTCAGTACACCTTCAATGGGTTTGATGCTGAGATGGGTACCCACCAGCATGGCTCCCGTATTACCGGCGCTGATAAAGGCGTCGATCTTGCCTTTGGCCATGTAATAGAAACCAACGGCGATGGAAGACTGCTGTTTTTCCTTGAGTGCCTTGGTAGGGTGCTCGTTCATTTCGATCACCTGGGGGGCATGTACAATTAAATAACGCTCCGCGGGAATGGCGTATTCCTCCAGGAGCGGTTTCAGCTGTGCTTCATCACCAAATAAAAAAATATGTGCCGGAGCATCATGTTCAGATAGGTACAGTTGGAGTCCCTTCACCGCTTCACGCGGCGCGAAGTCTCCACCCATCATATCCAGACCGATGTTCATCTCCGGCAACAGATCGTTTTATTGTACTGGTTAATTACTTCTTAATGGGAGCCTTTTCAGCAACCAATTTACCCTTGTAGTACAATTTTCCTTCGCTCACGTGTGCACGGTGACGAACATGCAGTTCACCAGTTGTGCTATCAGTGCTCAGGGTAGCTGCTTCTGCCTTGTAGTGAGTCCTTCTCTTGGCACTACGCTGCTGTGAATGTCTGCGTTTCGGATTTGGCATATCTCAACAGTTTATAAAATACAAAATCAATTATCCAGGTCTTCCTTAAATTTCTCCAGGCCCTTCCAGATGGTGGCATTGGAGTCCTTCTTTTCTTCAGGTTCCATTTTCTTCAGCATTTCCAACACCTCTTTATTGCAGAATGACCCTCCGATCTCTTCTTCTTTGCACATTTTCTGCATGGGCAGGCTGAGGTTGATGAATTCGAAGATCCAGTCGGCTACATGAATGTGGCTTTCTGTGCGGGAAATGTAATAAACGTCAGGATCTTCTTCCTGTTCGTTCATTTCCTCCGGGTTGTCAACAAGCTTTACCACTATGTTGAACTCATCCCAAAGGTCCCAGGGAAGGGCATTGCTCCCGCAACGGTCGCAGGTCACTTCCACTGTTCCGCCGATTTCGAATTTCAACAGCATGAATCCGTTCTTCTTGTCGAGGCCCAGTTTTACCTGCGCCTTGCAATTACGGAAGTCCTGCTGGTTATACGCTTCAAAGAACCTGTCGTCAATGGTATAGTTATACTCGTGAACGCCGGGTTTCAATCCCACAAAAGCTATATCAAATTCCCGCTTGCTGGTCATGAGTACCTTTTTTAAAGGTTGGCAAAGGTAGGAATAAATAATTAAAATTCAGGGTGGAAAGGCAAAAAAATGGCTAAAGTTTCGATACAGCTGCAATTTACCCCCAATTTTCGCCTCAGGGAAATGAAATTTTGGGGTCTGGGACTTGTCCACAGCTGGCCTGCCAGCCCGGCCGGAGGGCAAATTTAGCTTTTGGTATTTGGCCAAAACCTTTAACTTCGGGCCGCTAAATTGTCCCTTACACAGGCATGAACCAACTCTGGATGATATTTTACGCCTATATGGCTTTCCTCAGGAGTGCCTGTGCCAACGTGCCATGACCGGCTTCCTTTCCTGACTTCTTTTATTGGCTTCCGGTTCATCCCGGATATTGATCCCTTCCCTCTGGAAGTGGCTTCACGCATGTACCTATTTGTTCATTCATAATAAAAACATCTACATGAAGAATGTTGCTGTAGTTGGACTCGGCAAGGTGGGTTCATTGGTTGGAACCCTGCTGAGCGACATTTTCACCGTTACCGGTTTTGACCAGAACAAACCCGCTACCGATGTGCCTTTTAACGTGGTAACCGGTAGTATCAAGGACACCGCTACCCTCGAGGCCTTCCTGGCCAAGCAGGATGCCGTTGTTTCCTGCCTGCCTTACAACCTTAACCTGCCTGTTGCCCAGGCTGCCCATAAAGTGGGTATCCATTATTTCGACCTGACTGAAGACGTACCTACCACTTCTGCCATCCGTGAAATGGCCAAGACCTCCAAGGGCGTAATGGCTCCCCAGTGCGGCCTTGCCCCCGGTTTCATCGGTATCGTAGGTGCCGATCTGTATAAGCGTTTTACCAAACTCCGTGATGTGGAACTGCGCGTAGGCGCCCTGCCCCGCTATCCGAACGGCCTGCTGGGCTACTCCTTCACCTGGTCACCTGCCGGCGTGATCAACGAATACATCAATGATGCCGAAGTGATCCACAACGGCGAACGTAAGATGGTGCCTTCCCTGGATGGTATTGAAATGATCAATATCGAAGGCCAGGAGTTTGAAGCCTTCAGTACTTCAGGTGGACTGGGTACCATGTGTGAGACCCTCGCTGGAAAGGTAGATACCCTTAACTACAAGACCATGCGTTATCCTGGCCATGCCAAGTTGATGCGATTCCTGTTGTATGAATTGATCCTGAAGGAAAAGCGTGAACTGGTGGAGCAGATCCTGACCGAGGCCAAGCCTCCTGTAAGGGAAGATGTGGTATATGTATACGCTGTTGTGGAAGGCTGGAAGGGCGACCTGATCGCACGTGAAGAATTCTACAACGCTTACCATCCCATTACTATCAACGGTAAGGAGTGGAGGGCGATCTCGTGGACCACTGCTGCATCTGTTGCGGCGGTTGTGGAAATGGTGGCCAATGGCCAACTGCCCCAGCAGGGATTCATCAAGCAGGAAGAGATCCCCTTTGAAGCATTCCTGAAGACAAGGAATGGTGGCCTGTATGCGAATCATTCATAACAAAATGTAGAATCATGTTGAACAATACTAACGGTCTGGACCAGGTGCTGGGCGGCTTGATGCGCCGTTATAAGGAACGCGTACCCGATGTTCAGGGAGTGATCAATGCCATGGTCAGTGAAGGTGTTATCAGGGATGGTGATGAGATCGAGAACGATCATATCGCTTTCCGCACCATGGGGGTTCCCCAATTGGGAATCCGCTCATTGGAGAAGATCTTCCTGCATTACGGGTATAAGCGGATGGAGCACTATTTCTTTCCTGAAAAGAAACTGGATGCCTATTGGTATGCTCCCCCGGCAGAGAAGTATCCCCGCATCTTCATCAGTGAATTGCGCGTGAAGGACCTTTCCCCGGAAGCACAACGCATCATTACCTCCTATACAGATGAAGTGACTGCAGACCCGGTTGGCCAACTCAACCTGGATGATGCGGAAGCTGTTGACCGTTTCCTGCACAGCGGCCTTTGGAGGACCCCAAGCCTGCAGGATTTCAAAGCACTTGCAAAGGAAAGCGAATATGCGGCTTGGGTGATCTACAATCGTTATTACCTTAACCATTTTACGGTAAGTGTACATAACCTGAAAGAAGGTTATGATACCATACCCCTGTTCAATGCCTTCCTGGAAAGGAATGGTTTTGTACTGAATGATGCGGGTGGTAAAATGAAGACGAGTCCCGACGGCCTGCTGTCCCAAAGCTCTACCGTTGCAAGAATGGTATTGGCTGGTTTTGCAGGTGGTGAACAGGAAATGATCGCCGGTTCCTATGTGGAGTTCGCTGAACGCAAGGTGAAGGAAGCCTTCAGGGACCTCCCCAAGGCAGAGATAAAGCGGGAGCACCGCAGGGAAGGTTTTGAGGCAGGAAATGCTGACAAGATCTTCGAGAGTACCTACAGTACACAAACGCAGAAAGCGATATAAGAAAGACCGGGAGTGATCCCGGTTTTTTTTATGGTCAGGATGATGCTTTGGCAGTCCCCTTCAGGGGGCAACTACCCCAATTCAACCCTCGAAATGAGCGGTTTATCCGGAATGGTTTTAAAATCATTAAATCGGTCGTAGCTTCGGGGGAAAGGCAGTAAATGTTGCAGCTATTGGCCCCCCTTAATTATTCCAGGAAGGAATCATGGATCGGTATCCTATTGGTACCGCCCATGGCCATTGCAATGAATTACCTCATCTTCAAGGAAGCCTATTTCTCTTCCATAGGAAATTTCTTTGGGGCTACACTGATCACTTCTTTGGTGATCGCTTTGGTTTATGTGGCTTGCGGTATGGTGGCCACCATGATGCGCAATAAGTATCCCAAGTATAGCCAGACCTTCCGTCGCATCCTGCTCAGCCTGGCCCTGTATGTGCTGATCATGATCGCCGGTATCAGTATCCTCTTTTGGGGCTATGATTACACCAGTTTCATGGGCTATAGCATCAGCATGCATGACTATGGCTGGGGGTTGTTGCTGGGAGTGGGTTGTAACCTGCTGGCCACCAGTTTCAATGAAGGTGCGGCTTTTTATGAGAAGTGGCGGATGCTGGTAGATGAAGCGGAGCAATTGAAAAAAGAGAACCTGCAAAGTCAGTTGGAAGGCCTGAAGGGCCAGGTAAATCCGCATTTCCTGTTCAATAGCCTGAATTCCCTTTCCTCCCTGATCAGTGAAGACCCGGTAAAGGCCGAGAAATTCCTGGATGAGATGAGCAAAGTATACCGTTACCTGCTGCGTACCAATGAGGACGGCCTGACCACACTGGAATCAGAGATGCAATTCATCCAGTCCTATTTCCACCTGCTCAAGACACGTTATGGGGATGGCCTGGAAATGGAGGTGAAGATCGCTCCCAAATACCTGTCCTACCAGATTCCCCCGCTTACTTTGCAAATGCTGGTGGAGAATGCCGTTAAGCACAATATGATCCTGCGCGATAGCCCGCTAAAGATCATGATCATGACCACCAATAGCGGGAAACTGATCGTGACCAATAACCTGCAGCGGAAGGACAGGAAAGTTACTTCTACCCGTGTTGGGTTGAATAATATTGTTAACAAGTACCGCCTCATGAAACAGGAAGAGATACTGGTAAGGGATGATGGTAAGGAGTTTGCTGTGGTACTGCCCCTGATCCAGTTTTAGGGGTAAAGACCTGGCGGGTTACCGATCCCTCATTATGGCCGCAGGCCATGATGGTTCCACAACGACTCAGTCGATATTTTTAACAAACCATACAGGATTGGATTGCCTGTCCCGGGCATTCTGGTTATTTTGCCGGCAACATACCTTAAACCTTTTCATTCAGGAAAATCATGGCTATGAAAGTGCTGATCATTGAGGACGAAGAACTGGCAGTAAAGAAGCTGCAAAAGACCCTGCAAACGGTGGATGCCGATGCGGAAGTAGTTGGTGTCACCGACAGCATCCGGGCTTCTGTGGCCTGGTTAAAGGAACATCCGTCACCGGACCTGATCCTGATGGATATTGAATTGGCGGACGGCCAAAGCTTTGAGATCTTCGAAAAAGTGGAGGTGAAGAGTACGGTCATTTTCACCACTTCCTACGACGAGTATGCCCTTAAGGCCTTCAAGGTAAACAGTGTGGATTATCTGCTGAAGCCCATTCAAAAGGAAGACCTGGAACAGGCCCTGGAGAAATTCCGGAAGCTCAAGAAGATTTATGGAGGGGGAGAGCCGGCAGGTTCGAATTTCAATGTGGAAAGCCTGGTCAAGGAATTGCAGCAACGCCTGCAACCACGCGATTACCGCAAGCGATTCCTCGTGAAGCATGCACAAAAACTGGTGAGTGTGGAGGTGGAGGATATCGCCTATTTCTACAGTGATGGAAGGGTTAACTTCTTTAAGACAAATGATAACCGGAAGTTCATTGTGGATTATACCATGGACGAGCTGGAAGAAATGCTGGATCCCGACCTTTACTTCAGGATCAGCCGGTCCTTTTATGTTTCGATCGATGCAGTTGACCAGATCCACGAGTATTTTGGTAACAGGCTCCTGCTGCATCTGAATCCGCCTGTTGACAAGGAAGCCATAGTGAGCCGGGAGAAGGTAACGGAGTTTAAGAAGTGGATGGGTAAATAGGCTTGCCCCATCTGTTCATAGCATAATTTTGCAGAAATGCCGTTCATGTCCTGAGCGGCATTTCCAGTCTGATATAAGTGCCATTCATGGGAGATGTGCTGATCTCCAGCCTGCCATTGATGATAGCTGCCCTTCTTCGCATATCATTCAAACCCCTTCCCAGGCCCGTTTGCTCCAGGTCAAATCCCTTGCCATCGTCCTGCACTTCAAGGATCAGTGTGCCCTTCCTGTGGCGTAATTGTACAAAGATGTGGCGGGCATTGGCATGCTTGATGGCATTGCCCACAGCTTCCTTGAAAATGGAAAGCAGCTCATAACGGTGCTGCATATCCGACTCCTGCTCATTGATCTCCGGGTCCGCTTCAAAACCCATATGGATGCCGGAGAGGTGTTCCTGTTCCTGCAGGTGCAGCTTCATCCTATCCAGCATTTTATGCAATTGGTCATTATGGGGATTGATGCTCCACACCATATCGTACAGGGATTGTACCATCCGGTTACTTGTTTCACTGATATGGTTGATGTATTCCCTGGTGCGGCCGGCGTCATGATCGACCTTGGTCTTGGCCAGTTCGCTGGAGATGTTGATACTGCTCAGGGTATTGCTCATGTCCTCCGTTAAACTGGTGGCGATCTTGGTTCGTATACTTTCGGTTGCCCGTAACCGTTGCATCCTTACCCTATCCAGCCAGTAGAGGAACCCTATTGCCAGGAAAACCATCATACCCATGAACCAGTAGGATCTCCAGAAGGGAGGCTTTACCTGTATAAGCAGGGTGGTGGTATGGGTAGATTCCAGGCCATCGGCATTGGTGCATTTTACCTTGAATACAAAATTCCTGTAAGGAAGGTAATTGTAGATGGCCCTGTGCTCGGTGGTCCGGACCCAATCCTGATCAATACCTTCCAGCATATGGTAATAGGTCAGCTGGTTCTGGCCCAGGAAATTCATGGATGCGTATTCTATGGAAATGGAGTTGTTTTGATGGTCCAGCTCCAGTTTAGGCATGGAAAGGATGCTGTCGGTTGATTGCCTCCTGCCCATTACATGGATCCCTGTTATGGTAACATCGGGAGGAGCAGACTCGCGTAATACCTGGGATGGGGTGAAGACCAGGAAATTATGCTCGGTAGTAAAGATCAATTGGTCGGGACGGATCTTGAAGGCTCCTCCGGAATTCAGATTTTCGTCGGTAATTCCATCCCTTTTGTCAAATAAGGTAAAATTGTTCTTATCCAGGTTCCATCTGCACAAACCATTTTGCAATGCGATCCATACCCTTCCCTGTTCATCTTTTTGCAGGTAATAGGCAGTATTGGTAGGGAGTCCATCATCTGTTGTGATAATGGTGGAAGTTTTCCTTTTGGTGTTCAATTTGGTAATAGAGGTGTTGGCGACGATCAGTATGCTGTCGTTATACCGCAGGATATCTGTCGGGGAATCATTGCCAAGTCTCCATTTACCAGACCCCTGGCTGCTCATGATATGATCCAGTATCCGTCCTGTTGCAGGATCAATATGATAAATTCCCTTTCCAAGGGTGGCTACCCAAAGGGAACCATCAGGGTCCACATTGATTTTATGGATCAGGCCCAGTCTGTGAACCACACTATATCCTTTCCTGTGATCGCCTCCCGATGCTTTAAGGTCCCATTTGACCAATAGTCCACCCTGGGTACCGAGCCAGAGGTTTCCCTCCCTGTCTTCAGCGATCTGCCTGATGGTTCGCTGTTCGAAAATAGGCAGGAAGAGGCTGGTGGCTTTCTGGGTAGAAGGGTCATAGACCTTCATGTAGCCGGTTTGTTCACCGATCCATATTTTTTTCGTCCTGCTGTGTTCATGGATTGACCAGATGGTCATGGCATCATACCAGGGGGCAAGAGCGGCCGGTGGCATGATCGGGTTAAACTGCAGGTCATAACAATACAATCCCTTTCCCCAGGAACCCACCCAAACCTGGTTGTTCATGACCCGGGTAACGGAAGTGATGGATTTATCGATGAATTGCTTCCGTCCAGGCCTGACCAGGTGATAGGTGGTAAATGGTTGAAGGTCGGGATTAAAGACAAAGATGCCGTTCGATGTGGAAAGCCATAGGTTTTGTTGCTTGTCCTCGAAAAGGTGATGGGCGTTATCAAACCGGAGTTGGTTATTATCGGCAGGACTTGGTGCAAGGAAGTTCATGGAAGTGTGGGATGGATCGAACTCTGCAATAAAGGGTAAGCCATAGATCCATTTCTTTCCACTTTTTTGGGTAAACCAGCCGTGGATCTCGGTATATACCCCGTCGATCTGGTTGTTGATCATGATCTGGCTGTGCTTACCGGAGGCTAACTCATACCAGTGCGCATAAGGCCATGCGCTGTTCAGGGGCCATGAAGAACAGGCAAAATAGCCCTTGCCGGACTGCGCTTCAATGGCACCGATCCTTTTATGGCCAGCGAAGGATTCGATTACGGGATTCCTATCGGGATTGTTCCCAGGGTAATTCAGGTGCCTGGTTCGGGTGTTGTAAACGGCCAGGCCCGAATCAGCACCAAACCAATAGGTCCTGCTGGCTGAATCACAGGTGAAGTCATAAAAGAACCAACCTTTGGGATAGGGGATGCTTTGCCCTGCCGGTTCAAAAACAAAGGTCCTTTCATTGAGCATAAAAGGAGCCTGCCCGGCGATAAAGAGGATGAGCCTCCCGTCCCAATCTTCCATCAACCTGGCCGGCGCATACACATTCATGGACCTCGCTGGCATATTGATGGCAACCCGCTGGTAGGCAAATTGGCTGGCATTGAAGATGCCCACGGAATTGTCCTCATTGATCAGCCAAACCCTATCCTTCCTGTCGGCGTAAACTACTGCCACATTGTTAAAGGGTATGCTGGATGGCCTGTTTCGACTATGCCTGAATGTTATGAACTTCTCTCCGTCGAAACGCTGCAATCCATTAACAGTGGCCAGCCATATATAGCCTTTCTTGTCCTGCGTAACATTGTAAACAAAATTGGAAGCAAGGCCATTCCCGGTTGTATAATGCATATAGGAGTATTGCTTGGCCTGCTGCGATGAGGACAAGAAGGGAAAGCATAGTACAGCAAGGATGGAAATGGTTAGCTGTTTCAAGTAATCCGGACAATTCATTCAAATATAATACGCATAGCGTCAATTTCGCTTGATGCCTGAACCATTTTGCGATCAGGCGGATGAATTGGGGAATTTTGGGTGTTGATTGTAGGATAGTGGGGATACAGCCATGTTAGGGCATGGAAGGGGAATTTGGTCATCTGGCAGTTGATCCATCAAAAAAGACGGTTCATGAAGGTTCGCTATTTCCTGTCCAGGTAATCGGTGTAGCATTGCTACCAGAATTAAACCTTATCCAATTTTTATGGCAACGAATAGTTTTTACCAGAATGGGCTGGTTCCTGAAGGCAGTGAATTGGCTGGGAAAAGGATCCTGTTTGCGAATGTTCCTGCCGATGGCCATTTCAATCCCCTTACCAGTTTGGCTGTCCACCTGCTTTCATTGGGATACGATGTGCGGTGGTATACCAGCTCCCTATATGAAAATAAGGTAAGGAAACTGGGCATTCCCTTCTATCCCTTCCGCGAAGCGAAGGAGATCGATGCCAGCAACCTTGACCTGGCTTTTCCGGAAAGGACAAAGATCAACAGAAAGATCGCTAAACTGAATTTTGACGTGATCCATTTCTTTGTCGCAAGGGCGCCGGAATATTATGCCGACATGATGGAGATCAGGAAGGAGTTTCCCTTCGACCTGGTTATCGCCGACTGCGGATTTGCCGCCATTCCTTTTATTACAGAAAAGATCAGGGTGCCGGCCATTTCAATTGGGGTATTGCCCCTGGTGGCATCTTCCAGGGATCTTCCCCCGAGCGGTCTGGGGATGAAGCCCTCCAGGAATTTCCTGGGCAGGATCAAACAGGACCTGTTGCGGTTTATGGCATTCAAGATCCTCTTCAGGAAATCCAATGTATTCCTTCACCGCCAGTTGGATGAATACGGCATCCCCCATCAAGGCGAGAACGTGTTTGATATGGTGGTGAGGAAGTCGACTCTTTTGCTGCAGAGTGGCACCCATGGGTTTGAGTACGAACGTTCAGACCTCAGTCCGCATATCCATTTTATTGGTCCCCTGCTGCCCTATTCCTCACCAAAGAAAAAGATACCCTGGTTCCATCCCAAGCTCAACCGTTATGAGCGGGTGATCCTGGTAACACAGGGAACAGTGGAGAAGGATATTAGCAAACTGATCATTCCTACCCTGGAAGCGTTCCGGGAAACAGAAGTATTAGTGGTGGCTACCACAGGTGGCAGTGGCACTTGCGAGTTAAGGGAGCGTTTCAGGGA